>NZ_JAPDDS010000011.1 GCF_025950085.1 Luteolibacter flavescens | reverse complement strand
AAGATCCCGGCTCACGCAAGAGCAGCTAACGTATCCTGATTGTTAATTCAACCGAATCTTGTGACGACGCAGTCTAGGGGCTTTTTTGTTGCCCGGATGTTTCGGTAAAGTCCGCCTAGGTCCGCCGAAATCCGGCACTTTGGCCGGAAACGGTGCAAAATTGGCAACCGCTTTGGCAACCGTCTAAGATTTCTTAACTATCCCCAATGGGAAGCTTCCGGAGCAATAATCGTGATCTCTGTCTGTGGATGGCAGATGTTTGCGTCGTGGCCGCCAAGTCTTCCGTTCCTGCCTTGCCTCCCGGCACTCCCGAGTTTGCCGTGGACCGGGATACGCTCATCGGGTTCTTCCATCCGCCCATCGGCAAGAGCACTTTCCACGATCTGGTAGGGAAGGGGCTCATCCTGCCGGTGAAAGGGCTCCGCGGGTTTTACCGGCTGAACGAATCCCTCGTCCGCCTAGGGCTGCGGCCCGTGGCCAGCATGCCCAAGGACACCGCCCGTTCCGGCGAGGATCTCATGCGGTGGGCGTTCACGATGGTCGACCCGATCCTGTTTCCGTCGCCCTCCTGGATGCTGAGGGATCAGCCCACCGATTTGGAGCGCCAAACGGCGCAGCTCATCGCCTCAGTGCATCGCTTGCACGTCGAGGCTTTTGAATCCGTGGAGGAGAAGCTCGCTTACGCTGCTGGGGCGCTCGATGCTCAGAATCTTTTGGATCGTCAGTCCAACGAGGCCGGGTCCCGTTGAAGTCCCAAGCTCTCGCTGTACGGGTTTCCCTTTCGACAGAGCGGTGTGCGACTCGTGGCTGCAGAGGTGCGTTCCCAAGATGACGGTGCAGTGAAGCATGTCCACGCTTCCGCGCTGGCCATACAGAGGTCGAGCATTGGACTGACCGCGCAGGCTTGAGCGACATCGGACGCGGTGACGAGCGGATGAGTGCCCGGCTCCATGGCTGGCTATGGTTGAGAACACGGTACGCGGATGAGCCTGAATTCTTCCGGCCGATTATTCCGGTACCGGGAGATCTGGAACCATTGGCGTGTGCAATCGTATGCAGATTCGGACACGAAGTGTCCGTATTTGCGTTCGTCAGCACACGGGCGAGCTGGGTCGTAAACCCCAGATTGCCAGGATCCCCGATTGATGTCGCGGTGACCTTTGATGGTTGAGGGGGCCGCGATAGGGAATCCAGTTTCGCAGAGAGTGTCGCCGGAGGGGAGGGTGAGCAGCGCCCAGCGGGCTGCCGATCAGGCTCGCCAGCCCAAGATCGCGGCGGGTAGCCTCTAGCCATGAGCCAGATGGACGAGTCCAAGCCCACCCTGTTTGTCCTGCCGACCTCCCCGGAGATCTCGCGGCTTCGGACCTACCCGGCTTGTGAATCGGATCTCTCCGATGAAGTCAGACTTCGTTTCGAGGGTATCGGCTCCCTGTGTCCGATTACCGGCCAGCCTGACACCGCGACGGTTTCGGTAGCCTATGTTCCCGACAATCTGAGCCTCGATGAGGATTCGGTTTGGGCCTACCTCTGCACCTTCCGGAACTTCCCCGCGTTCAATGAGGAGATCGTGAACCGGATTCTCGATGACCTGGTCGAGGTCACAAAGCCCAGGGAAATGACGGTCATTGGGAGCTTTGCCACAAGGGGAGGGATCAGTCTTACAGCCGAGGCGTCTTTCCCGGGCTGAATCGGTGGATTGGCCGGCTTCCCGGCTGGACCGGTTGGTTCCGTTTTCGTCTAGTTCGGCATGCCTGAAAAGATGAAGGTCGTGGTCCTGCTGAGTGGCGGAATGGACTCGGTGACGGTTCTGTATGACGTCGCTGAAAAGCATCAGGTTGTGGGTACGCTGGGGTTTGAATACGGCTCCAAGCACAACCCGCGCGAGCTTCCGATGGCTGCCTGGCATGCCGCGCGTCTCGGGGTGCCTCACCAAGTGATCCCGCTCGGCTTCGTGAACGAGCTATTCGCGTCGGACCTCCTCCAATCGGGCGGCCAGATCCCGGAAGGCCACTACGAGGAATCCAACATGAAAGCCACCGTGGTGCCCTTCCGGAACGGCATCATGCTCTCGATCGCCGCCGGCTATGCCGAAAGCCGGGGTGCCGATGCCTTGGTCATCGCAGCGCACTCCGGGGATCACGCGGTTTACCCGGACTGCCGTGAGGATTTCATGCAGTCCATGGGCGACGCCATCCGCCTCGGGACCTACGCCGGGATTCAGGTGTTGCGACCCTTCATCGCAATGAGGAAGGAGGATATCGCCAGTCGAGGGGCGGAACTCGGGATCGACTACTCCAAGACTTGGTCCTGCTACAAAGGCGGCGAAATCCACTGCGGGAAGTGCGGCACCTGTGTCGAGCGTCGGGAAGCGTTTCTGATCTCCGGGGTTCCTGACCCGACCGAGTATCTCGAAACCGGTCCGCTTCCCGCGAAGCCGGTAGCCACCCGCTGAGCTTGCCATGCGGATTTCCGAGATATTCTACTCCGTGCAAGGGGAGGGGACTCTGACCGGAGTGCCTTCGGTGTTCATCCGGACCTCGGGCTGCAATCTTCGCTGCTCTTGGTGCGACACTCCCTACGCGTCATGGAATCCCGAAGGTCGTGACTGGACCACGGAGGAGATCCTCAGGGAGGTCGCGAAGCACCCGGCAGGGCACGTTGTTCTCACCGGTGGAGAGCCGATGGTCGCCGGCGGAATTCACGACCTGGCCGGCACCCTGAGGGCCACAGGGAAGCACATCACCATCGAAACCGCCGGCACGGTCGCCCCCGCCGGCATCGCCTGCGACTTGGCATCACTCAGCCCCAAGCTCCGGAACTCGACCCCGACCGAAGAGAAGGCGGGCAAGGCGTGGGCAGGGCGGCACGAAAAGACGAGGTTCCAGCCCGAGGTGCTCGCGTCCTGGGTCCGCGATTACGACTGCCAGATGAAATTCGTGGTGTCCGATCCCTCAGACGTGGTCGAGATCGATCAGGTCATCCAGCAGGTCGGCAACGGGATCCCGCCGTGGAAGATCCAGTTGATGCCGGAGGGAATCGACCCCGGGACCCTGAACTCCCGTCGCGACTGGATCCTTGGCCTTTGCCTCAAGCGGGGATTCCGCTTTTGTCAGCGCCTCCATATCGAACTTTTCGGCAATACCCGCGGCACCTGACCCCGCGCTTGTCCCAGCCCACCGCCCTCAATTTCCCCAAGCAATGCCCTACCGAATCTGCAAGACCCTCGACATCGAGAATGGCCACATGCTCTCGAAGCACCCGGACAAGTGCCAATTCCCTCACGGGCACACCCGAAAGGTCGAGTTCGTGATCGAAGCGGATGACCTCGATGCGAACGACATGGTTTGCGACTTCAAGATCATCAAGACGGCCCTCGGCGAGTGGTTGGATTCCTTCGACCACGCGATGTGCATGAACACCGCGGATCCAGCCTACGCCGAGTTCAAGGCACGCTACGGCGACCGGGTGATCGGCTTCGAGAACCAGGACCCGACTACCGAAGTGCTGGCCAAGACCATCTTCGATCATGCCCGGTCGGCACTGGCGGGTTACGCGGCTCAACCCGACGCCCGCTACCCGCTCCGCGCCGGCGTCCGCCTGGTTTCCATACGCGTCTGGGAAACGGCGACATCCTGGGCTGAATACTCTCTCTGACTGCCATGAAATCCTCTTCCCTCCCCGACATTCAGGCGACTCCCGACGAGCGTGGCATCGCCATCGATCAGGTCGGCATCACCGATCTCCGCTACCCGATCCAGATCCTCGACCGGGACGGAAAGCCCTTCCCGACCGTGGCGAACATCACGATGTCCGTCCACCTCCCGCACCACTTCAAGGGAACCCACATGAGCCGGTTCCTCGAAGTGCTCGCCCGCCATGAAGGCGAGGTCACCATGCGGACCCTCCCGGACATTCTTCACGACCTGAAGAAGCGTCTCGATGCTGAGGAGGCCCACATCGAGGTCGGCTTCACCTATTTCGTGACGAAGGTGGCCCCTGTCAGCGAGCTCCCGGCCAAGGTTGGCTGTGACTGCACGTTCCTCGGCACCTCGAATGGCACCCACGACGATTTCGCGCTCCGGGTCGTCGTGCCGGTAACCACTCTCTGCCCTTGCAGCAAGGAGATCAGCGAATACGGCGCCCACAACCAACGTGGCTACGTCACCTTGGAAATCCGCCCGCGCCAGCAGGAGGACGGCGGCTGGGATCTCATCTGGATCGAGGAGTTGATCGCTATCGCGGAGAAGTCGGGTTCGGCTCCGCTGTATGCCCTGCTCAAGCGTTCCGACGAGCGCTTCGTGACCATGCAGGCGTACGAGAACCCGGTCTTCGTGGAGGACGTGGTTCGGAATGTTGCCGCGCAGCTCAAGGCGGATGCGAGGGTGGCATCGTTCACGGTAAAAGCGGTGAACCACGAGAGCATTCACGACCACAATGCCTTCGCAGTGGTGGTTTCCGGAACGAACTGAAGAAGCCGCCATGGAAAGCTTCGACTTCGGGCAAAAACAGCCCATCCACATTGCGATTCGTCAGCTGATTCACGACTATCCTCAGGACGAAGGGATCCTCAAGGAGCTGATTCAAAACGCCGACGATGGCGGCGCTTCCGAGATCCGATTCATTCTGGATCGTCGGGCGTCACTCAACCTTGAAGGCCCGCTTCCGGATTGGTCCAACTTCGCAGGGGCGGCCTTGATCGTCACGAATGATCGTCCGTTCGACGACGACGACCTCGAGAACATCCAGCACATCAGCGATAGCGACAAGATCAGCCGCCCTGGTCAGACCGGTCGCTACGGGCGCGGCTTCAATGCCGTCTACAACCTCACCGATACACCGCTCCTTCTTACCGGCTCGAAGCTCCTGCTCTTCGATCCCTGTGGTTTCCATGTCTCGAAGGGTGAATCGGGGAAAGGATGGCAGCTCTCGGACCAGGCATGGTTCACCTCTTTCCCGGATGCGCTCACGATTTTCGAAGGCGGCGGGTACCGTACGGGGAGCAAGTTCCACGAAGGGAGCATCTTCCGCTTCCCACTCCGCCAGCAACTGAAGGGATCGAACAAGAAGGATCGCATCACCGATCAGAAGTTTGCTCCGGAGACGTTCTCGAAGCTGGTCGATGGGCTGGAGAAATTGGCCGACCAGATCCTGCTCTACCTGAGAAACATCAAGTTCATCGGGTGCTACGAGATCGGCCCCGATGGGAAGAATCTGTCGACCCTGCTCGAAATCGCCACCACCAACCCCGATGAAGTGGAGGCTGGCCGCGCTCCGATCAATTCGTTTGTGGCCGAATCCGGCGGCGTGGACGAGCTTTTGGAGGCGATCGCTGAATTGGATGACGGATGTCATGAAACGGTTTTCCGGCATGAGGTGGCAGTTCGGCGGAAGAATCAGGAGGATCGCCTGGCATGGTGCGTTTGCTCCGGAGTTTACGCCGGGGACTCGGGCGAGCTGGTGGATTGCGCCAGACGCCTCAATGAATCGGGTAACAAAGCCGTCCCCTTTTCAGGTGCGGCAATCTGCCTGGAGAAAAACGGCAGCCGTCTGCCCCTTGTCGAAGGCCGCGTGAGCTGCTTCCTGCCATTGTCCGGGGTGCTGGGCGGCACCGGCATCCGATTCAGCATCAATGGAGCCTTTGATTTGGACGGGTCACGCACCGGAATCACCAAAGAGCGGGAGGGATCTTTCGGCGCAACTACGAGCAGGGCGGAATGGAACGAGCTGCTCGTTACCCATGCGATCGCGCCCGCCTTGGCCATGGCCATGGCGTCGGTCGAAACTCCCGATGTCGGGAGCATGAACTCGCTTTACCGGCTATTTCCTCTGGCTGACGCGACTTTCTTGAAGCCGTTCGAGGGCTTGGCTGCCAGCTTCCTGCGTTTGATCGCGGACCAATCGGTTTTCAGGATTGCCGATGGAAGCTGCGTGCCGTTGGAGGAGGTCCGTCTCATTGACGACGATCCTCAGCTTCACGAGGCGCTTTGCCTCGAAGGCCTACCCATCCCTGAACCCCGGTTGCCGGACGAACTCGTCAGGAGTTTTGAAGCGACGGGAGTCGAGCTGAATGAGCTGGAGGACATCGACGTTTACACGGCGTTCATTTGCTCGGAGCCGGTGGAAAGCCTGCCGGAGGAATTCGAGAAGGAATCACTTCGTGCTCCAGAGCGTGTCGCTGCGGTTGCCCGCTTTTTGGTGCGGAAGGAGTGGTCGGATTTGAGGATGCTTCCATTGGCGCTTTGCCTGGACGGCTACCTTCGCACCTTTCCGTCGGAGGAGAACACGGACATCTTCATTGGGACGGATCGGCATCATCGGATCTTCGATTGGTTCCCGGAGTGGTTTCTCGATCCAGACTTTGCTGATGCTTCCGACATCCGGCACCTGGATGCTGACGGGTGCAAGGTCATGGATGTGACGGATGTCCTGGCTGGAATTCCTCGGGTTCTCTTCGACAAGGAGACCGGGACTTCCTGTTGGGATCCGGACGGCACCGAATCTCCCAACAGCGACTGGCTCATCGATGTGATGGAAGAGCTGTTCGACGATACGGCTTACGCAAAGTCGGAAGGGGGGAGGCGCTTGCTTGAAAAGACCCCACTGATTCCTGCCGATGACGGTGAACTTCATCCGCCGGGATTTCCTTCCACGCCTCTCTTGGTCGCGAACACCGAGGCCTCTCTCGCGGACCTGTTGGGTGCCTTGGGGGTTCGGCATTTCGTCCTCCGGCCACAGAGTCCTCTTACTCGACCGCTCTGTCGCTTTCGGGACGAAGTCGGGCTGGTTTGGCCCCTGAGCCCGTGCGACCTCATCGATAGCCTCGGCGACCGGCTCGATGACATGCCTGCCGACGCGAGCACTTGGAAAAGCGAGAGGACGGTTTCTCGCCTGATCGAGTTTCTTTCGAAAGCCGAGCTTGAAGCGGATGAGAGTCGCCGGAAGCTCCGGGAGGACGTGCTCCGGTCCTTGCCGATTTGGAAAGACGCTTCGGGCACCATGGGTCCCCTTGATGCTCGGTGCTACCTGCAGGGTCGATTCACGGCACCATCGCTGAAAAGCTCGGTCAGAATCATGGTCGGCGGAGAGCAGCTCGTGCTGCTCCGCAAACTCGGAGTCGCTCACATCAGTCGTTGGAGTCTTCTCTCGAATCACTACCTCCCTGAGATCGGCACCTTCTCTCCCGGCGACCTGTTCGTGATCGCGAACTGGATGCGTCACGAGTGGGCGTACCTCGCGGAAGAGCACCCGGGGCAGGAGCAAGGATTGCTTTCAGCTCTCCGCGATCTGCAGATCCTCCTCGATGAGCAGGATCGGCCGGCCCGGCCGCAGGATCTCTACCTGCCGGAGGCCGCCAATCTGGCGAAGGAGGTGCTGGGGACGAATGTTCGCCGTCCTTCGCCCGAGCGCTACAAGGACAACCCGGAGCTTTGGGCCGAGTTCTTTTCAAGGCTCGGGGTGCTTTCTTCCCCTTCTTCGCAGCACCTGGTGGATTTCATCGAGCAAGTCTCCGGTGCCGGTGAGGGGCAACTGCCCGATCCCGCGAACCAGCAGAGTCTCACCAGGATTCTACGGCACGTCCGGGACCACTGGGACGAGCTGCACGACGATGAAGTGGACACTCAGGAGTTTGGGGAATGTCCCTTTCATGAGTTTCTCGCGGAAACGCATTGGGTGCCGGCATACCGGGAAGAGGATGCGGCGGATCGGTTCGGAGCTTGGCAGGAGCCCGAAGCTCGATTGTTTCAGCCTCGCGAACTCGTGCCGTTCGCTCTCGCCGCGCGTGCCGCATCGGTTCGCCCGATCGCGCCAAGGAATGTGGCCGAGTTTTCTGCGGAAGCTCAAGAACTGCTGGGTATAGTTCGCTTGCCCCAGGCAAACGAGGTCTGCGTCCACCTCCGCAATGTCGCTGCCCGCTTCGGCACCGGGCCATTGGCTCCGGATAGTTTCGAGCGGCTCTCGAAAGTTCTTCAGGAAGTCTTCCGTGGCCTCGGAGCGCTGGAGATAGAAGCCGAGAGCGAGCCGGACGGCGCGCGGATGCGCATCCTCGTGGAGAGTTGCGGCGAGCTTTGTGACGTCGCCTGCCTTCCGGATCAGAAGCTTCAATGCTTGAGGATTCCGAGGGATGTTTATCAAGGCGATGCGAAGGGGATGTCTCCCGTCAAAGCCACCCTTGTCGGAAAGACCGACGAGATCGAGCGCGGCATGAAGCTCTTGGGCCGCTTGGATCGGCCCGGCATCGATGACCTCGCGGATGCAATGGTCCGACTCCGCGATCGGGCTACTCCATTGTCGGAAGTGGAGTTGAAGGCCGTTCTGGCATGCCTCCGGCGCTTGGCTACCCTCGTCGCGGAGAACCCACCGACGGAGCCGGTGATTGTGGCCTTACCGAATTCCGAAGGTCTCATGCTCGATCCGGAGGATCTCCTCTGGGTAAACGATCCGGTACTGGGCGACCAGCTCAGCATCGCCGGAGACGTCCGGCTTCACCCGGATGTTCCCGATAGCCTGCTTGCCTGCATTCCTGTCCCCTCCTTGAACCAAGCCGAGGCTGTCGTTCACGGGGAGCTGGTCGCCTCCTCCGATCCACTCCTGGTCAAGCGCTGCGGCGAGATCGGCACTCTCCTTCGGTCTCCGCAGTTTCTCGATGGGCTCGACCGGGTGTTGAAGACCGAGCAAAGGCTGCTCTCTAAGGTCAACTTGGCGTGGCTTGAAGAAGTCCAAGTGGATGCCTGCCAATGGGTCGAGTGTGCCTACAAGGTGAGAATGCCTTCCGGCAGGCAGCTCCATATCGGGACCGCGAAAACGGAAGTCGCTTATGTTCCGATGGGGGCCGGTGGGCGATTCTTCGTTTCGGAATCCGCCCTGCATGCCGAACTGCTCGAAGTTCATTTTGCCCAGGAACTCAAGCGGCAACTGGACTCGGAAGCTCCGAGAAGCGACAAGGGCATCTCGGCAATTCAACCGATGCTGGGTCAGTCTCCCGAGTCGCTCGCCCTGGTCCTCGACAAGCTTCGCTTCTTGCGGCTGGGGGATGCCGAGCCGGAGCCCGAGGAAGAGGAGACCGATGAGTCCAGCCACTACTTCGGGGATGAGGAACATGATCCCGATGGCGGCATGTTCACCAGGGGGGAATCGGACGAGGATTCCGAGTGGGAAGACGAGATTGAAGAGGACGACGAAGGCGAAGTTCCCCGTGACGAAACAATTCCCGGGGAGGAATTTGCGGCCGGATCAACCCGGGGTTCCGGGCAAAACCGGAGGCGGAGTCAGAGCAGCCGATCAGGTTCCGGCAGGACTCAGACCACCTCCAACGGACGACGTCCTGGTGGTGAAGGGGGCGACACTGGCGAAACCAAAGTCCGCGAGCACACCCGGATGATTGCGGGTAGCTCGGACACCACAACCAATGCATTCGCCGGAAACGGGAATCGCCGGCAGCAGGACGGATTCTTGATCTCTCGCCCGAAGACGGAGCAGCAGGAAGAAGAGGAGCGCAGGCGTGGCGACGACCACGACGACGAGCACGGACATAACGTGTCCCTCGGAAAGCTGGCCGTGGGATGGGTCCTGCAGTTCGAGCTGAGCCAAGGTCGCAAGCCCATGAGCATGGCCCATGCGAACCCGGGCTACGACGTGGAATCCCGGCGCGGACGAAACCCTGACCCGGAGCGCTACATCGAGGTCAAAGGGATCAACGGCGATTGGGGTCAGAACGGGGTTCCGCTTTCCTCGATCCAGTTCGACCGCGCCCGGAAGGAAGGTGACAAATTCTGGCTCTACGTCGTGGAGAACGCGGGGGATCCGGAAAAGGTGCGCATCCACATGATTCAGAATCCCGCCGGCAAGGCGACTCAGTTCCGTTTCGATCACGGGTGGCGGCAAGCGGGCCAGACGGCCGCGGGCTTCAAGGCTCGCGTTCCGAAAAAGGCCCAGAGACTTCGTACCATCCTGGACGAGACGGGCTACGAGGAGGGGGAGATCCAGCGCGTGGACCAGTCGGGGAATACCTGGATGCTCGCGGTGAAATACGACTCGGGACCGGCGAAGACCGTGGTCTACGATCCCACTCGCCATGTCGTGGTCGAGTAATTAGGAATCCCCAAGCATTTCTTAAGCCCTTCCCTTGAAGTTCCTCATCCTCACCTCGTGCACCGGCGAAAAGGCCGTCCATCACCCGGAACAGCTCACCCTGGAGGATTTCCAGAAAGGCTCGGGCCACCTCGGGAGGCGCGAGCTGGGCTTGCAGTCCCTGCTCCGGACGGCGGGGGAGATCTACACTGGAGAGCAGCACCTCCGGCTGATGAGGGGTGTCGGGGCGTTTCGAGAAGCGACTGGCGGCAATGGCGGAGAGCTTGAGCTTCACGTCCTCTCGGCCGGCTATGGTGTCATCCCGGAAGGCCGAAAGGTCGCTCCCTACGAAGTCACCTTCGCCACCATGAAGTCGAAGGAACTTCGGGGATGGGCGGATGCCTTGAGCGTGCCAGCGGACTTCCGGAGGACCGTCGCCGGGAAGTATGACCTCGGCCTGATCCTGTTGGGGGACAATTACCTTCAGGCCTGCGCGCTTGACGATTCGGTCGATTTTAGAGGACCGACGGTCCTTTTCTGCGGGACCGGAATGGCGAAGAAGCTGCCGGCCGTGAAGCGTGTCAGGGTCGTGCCGATCTCGAACCCGGAGGCGAAGCGGTTTTCCTGCGGTTTGGTCGGGCTGAAAGGCGAACTGGCAGCCCGTCTCCTGCGCGGAATCACCGCTGATCCGGAGGTCCTGAAACGAATTCTCGATCCCAAGTTCGACCTGCTCGACTGGCTGGAAAAGCAGCCCGGGGCCGGCAAGGATTCGGAGAAGGGTTCCTCCAAGCCGGCAAAGGCAAAGACTCCCGTGTCGAAAGACGCGGGTTCTCAAGAAAAGAAGCCCCCTATGCGGGCGAACCCTGCGGTCGACAAGGTCATTCAGATTCCGACGTCATGGTGGGACAAACCGCACCGGCAAAGACTCCGCTACTTCATCCCCGAGTGGGATGATCTGGTAGACCCCGACTACGATTTCCTTTCCGACACGCACTCGGGACCGAACTGCGGTTGGGAACACGCTACCTATGCGCATCAGATGTTCCCGGAGCCGAACTACGATGGGCTGCTCATGTCCCGAGCCGTGGCGGAGAAGAGCAAAGCGAAGAAAGAGCGGATCAACGCCATGGGGGTGCACCGCATGCTGCGGGTTCCTCGCAATTTCCCGGTCATGGGCGACTGCGGAGCCTTCGACTACATCATGGAGGAAGTGCCGCCCTACACGACCGACGATGTCCTCGACTACTATACCCGCTTGGATTTCGACTTCGGGGTCTCGGTCGATCATCTCATTGTTTCAGCCACCGAAAAGCAGAAGCGGTTCCGCTACGACCTCACGATTGAGAACGCTGCGGACTTCTTCCGGGAGCACAAGAAGGCAGGCCTGAAGTGGCAGCCTATCGGCGCCGTGCAAGGTTGGGATCCGGTCAGCTACGCCAAGGCCGCCGAGAAATACGTCAAGATGGGCTATCGCTATTTGGGGCTCGGGGGACTGGTGCGCAGCACCACCACGGACATTCTTAATATCGTCCTCAAGGTCCGGGAGCGGATACCCAAGGACGTCTCGATCCACCTCTTCGGCATCGCTCGACTCGATTGGATGGACACGTTTGCAAAGGCTGGCGTGCAGTCCGTGGATAGCGCCAGCTACCTTCGTCAAGCGTGGATGCGTCTTCACCAGAGCTACGCTTCCATGGATGGTCCATACGCTGCGCTCCGCATCCCCGAGGCGGGCAAGAGCTTTCGCGCGAAGCATATGCGAGATCACCCCGAGCTGAGTGACGACAAAATCCTCGCCATGGAGCAACGGGCGCTCAAAGCGGTAAGGGAATACGGGCAACACAAGTTGCCCCTTCGGGATGCGCTCGGTGCCCTGTTGGACTACGACCAGTTCGTCACGAAGGAGCGCGTAAGCATGGAGCCGGCCTATCGTCGCACCTTGGAGGACCGTCCGTGGGAGCGCTGCGAGTGCGACATTTGCCGGCGTGACGGAATCGAAGTCGCCATTTTTCGGGGCAACAACCGGAACCGCCGGCGGGGCTTCCACAACACGTGGGTCTTCTACCGGGCTCTCCAGAAAGTTCTCGCCGGAGAGAACGTCCCTTTCCTCAAGGACGTCTCGAATACTTCACAAATGGAGATGACTCTTACCTGATCATGTCGACCTCCCTCCAGCACCGACACGAGTTCAAGGCCAAGCTGACCAAGCTGGTGGCGGACATGAGTGCGTGGGAGGGAAAAGCGCGCATCGACGAGGACGAAGCGGCGAAAATCGCCTCCAGCATCACGGCATTCAGCCACACCACCGCGATCGAGGAACCATTCCTGATAGGCGGAGTGGATGGCAGCGGAGACTATCCCAGCCTTTCCTACAGCGACTCCTTTGTCTCCATTGCGAATGCCAGTGGCACGGTCTACCGCACGGATTCGATACACGGACTCTGCGAAGTCGCCTCCGTTGCCGATCCAAATTTGGAACTCGTCTGGTTGCCAGAGGACCGGGACGCCGCGAAGCCGTTCTGGTTCGAAGCCTTCGCTAACCTTACAGGGATTTCCGTCGATGCCGTCATCGCCCAGTCCGACTACCAGGACCTGAAGAATTCCAGCTCCAGTCACAGCCATGGGATCGCTGAGTTGGAAGAAAACCTCATTCTGCCTACGGCTTCCGACACCTCGAATGTAGCCATCCAGCTTCGCTCAGTCGCGGAACTCGGTGCGGCTTATCGGTTGATCTGCCACTCGGCTAGCTGTCGCTACGTGCTGATGGACACCACGCTCAGCCTACCCATGGTCACCCGGAAGCAGCTCAGTCTCTTCTACGAACACCTGAAGCGTCTCTGCTGTGTCGAGGCTCGCGACCGGGGCACGGTTTTCATGACCATCAGCAAGTCCCATGGTCTTCCCTGCATCGACATCATTGAGCAGCTCGCAGCCAACGCCTCCGGCACCGGCGACAAGATTGCCGAGCACTGGTTCCTGCGCTTGCCCGTTCCTGGACACGACGACTGGCAGATTTCCCTCGTCGAAAATCGGACCATTCCACCCGTTGGCGCAGTTAGCTACCTCGTCCGCTTCCACCGCAACACGCCTGTCGTTCGCATGGATATCGACCGGCGCTACTGGGAGACGAACCTCAGGGACGACGCTGCCGCCGAGCTGCGGCTCTTCGGTGAACTTGACTACGCAAGCCATGACCAGCGGGCCTTCGGCTACCCCTATCCCATCAAGGCATGCCACGACCGGGTCCGGCTTTCGATGAACGAGCGGTCCGCCCTCAAGAAGCAGATCATTGAGGCTGCCGTCGCCCAAGGCATGAAGCGCTCCCTCTTCCGTGATGTCTCATCTGCCACCGGCCATGTCTGAAACCTCCCCCCATCCGCCGTCGCTCGAAACACTCAAGACTGCCCTGGGTGAGCGCTTCGGCGTGCTCGCCGAAAGCAACACCCACCAGCTCACGGTGATCGCCCGGAACACCGACGTGGCGGTCGGCGACCTCTTCCTGCTTCCATGCAAACGCGGCCCCGAACGCTTCTACGTCTTCCGTACTACCCAATACGCCAACGTCATGAACCGGACGCTGGACATGAACGACGTGGCGAGGAACAAGCTCACTATGCTAGGGTCTTATCTCTCGCAGGATCTGGCCGAGGAGAACCTCATCGAGCTAAAAGGCATCGTCCTCGGTTTCGCGCAGAGAGACGACGATGTCTGGACCTTCCATCGCCCCCGTCGACTCCCTGAGCACCTCACCGAAGTCTATCGTGTTGACGCCGGAGATCCCGCGGTCGCCGATGTAGTGCGAACCCTGATGGAAAGCCAGCTCGGGTCCGATGGTCTCTACATCGGTGATGTCCTTGCCGGGGAAACTCCACTTGCCGGAGTGAGGGTCCAACTCCCGGCCTACGCCCTCAGCCACCATCTGGGGATCTTCGGTCGCACCGGCTGCGGCAAGAGCAACACCATGATGGTATTTCTTTCCTCCATCATGGATCACAATCGCCTCGTTGCGACGGGAGAGCGTCAGGACCGGCGTTGTTCCATCCTGGCCATCGACCCTCACGACGAATTTC
This sequence comes from Luteolibacter flavescens, assembly GCF_025950085.1. NCBI lineage: Bacteria > Pseudomonadati > Verrucomicrobiota > Verrucomicrobiia > Verrucomicrobiales > Verrucomicrobiaceae > Neoluteolibacter > Neoluteolibacter flavescens. The sequence goes on along the minus strand of NZ_JAPDDS010000011.1, from coordinate 202,633 downwards.
AGACCTGGCACCACCGCATCGGCGGGAGGGATGGCATCCGCGGCATCGTGCATGGCTACACTACCGGGCAGCGGGAAAACTTGGTCGATCCCTTCTACTACCTGACTGGCCGCCAGCCCGCGACGCCAGGTCTTGAGCGGCCGTTGGAGCTCTCTTGGGCGGACATCACTCCGCAGGACCTCGCCAGCGTCATCGAAATGACCGACCAGCAGTTGTCGTTCTCCAACCGCTTCTTCAGCCAGCCCGATGCATCGGGGCAGGCAAGCGGAGACCGCTGGATCCGCGACCTTTTTGACCTGACCAAGGAGGCCGCCGAAAACGATTCTCGCAGTTCCGACGTCCACCCCGGAACCATCGATGGGGTCAAGCGGCGCCTCGGCTTCCTCCAGGCCGGGAACAACCGCATCTTCACCGAATACTCGCCCCACGACGGCAAGCCCTATGACTCCATCCTACCCGACGTCATCGTCGCCATGGAACGGGGTCGGGTAGTCATCGTGGACACAACGCTCGTCTCGGAGGTGGAGCAGTTCATGTTCAGCACTGTGGTCGCACGGGTGCTCTTCCTGCTGCGCAAAGCTCTGCGTAGCTCGGACGATCCCGCTCGCCTCGAAACCGAGATTCGCAGCGCTCTCGGCAACGACGACGATTCCGGCAACACGGGGATGCAGGCTCTCGCGGACGAGCTGTGGAGTCGGGTCGAGGCCGGTGCCTTGCCGTATCTGGTCGGGGATCGAGTCGTTTCCACCGACGACCTGCCTTACGTCAACGTGGTGATCGAAGAGGCCCCCAGTGTGCTCAATCCCGAGCGCATTCGCTTTGGCAGCGTATTCCGCGACATCAGTCGCCAGGGGCGGAAGTTTGGCATCGGCCTGACCGTGATTAGCCAGCAGGTTACGGCAATCGATCAAGGAATCCTCACCCAGATTAACACCGAGCTGACCATGGCGCTTGGCAACGAGGAGGAACGCCGCGCCGCCGTCCGCAATGCCTCGGCGGATCTGACCGGATTCGAGCGTGAACTGCAAGTGATGGGCAAAGGGCAGGCTCTTGCCACGGCTTCCTATCGCGATATCCCTTTGCCTACTCAAGCGCCCAATTTCGACACCCTCTGAACCATGGCCGGCGAACAAAAAGGCAAAGCCTACGAAGCACTCGCGAAACTGGCGCTGGAAGACCTCAAGACGGCGGAAAAACTCAAAGGACGGATATTCTGGGATGAGAGACCGGAAACGATGACGATCACGCCTGATCTGACGATCGGTCGCAGCGCCAACGCGCCCGAAATCTGCATCCTCATTACCCACAGCGGATCAGCCAAGGAATCGGAAAAGAAGCTCTGGCGAAATATGGGGGAGCTGGTGGAAGCAAAAGTCTTCCTGCCATCCCCGGCCAAAGTCTTCAACCTAGCCTTCGACTCCGTCATCAAAGAGAACCTCAAGAAGGTTCAGGAGGCGAGTTTCGATGGGCAGCTTCTCGTGGGTGATCGGGCTTACGGTGACGACCTCCAGGCGTGGATCGATGCGAACTTGAAAGGTTTTCCCAAGGACAAGGAGGAGAAAGTCGAGCACCTGCGGGAGCTGACGAAGACGGACAAGGAGCTGAAGCGGCTTGTCGGATTATTCGCGAAGGACCTGGAAGCGCTTCTCAAAAAGAAATCGCCCAAAGAGCTGGATGAAATTTGGGAGATGGAGCGAAAGCGGACGAGGGGAAAAGCACCCGTGGCTCGCGACACGTTTCTTCGGCGAGGAATGTCGAAGCTGATGGTCGTTCCGGATCTTGGCTTCATTGATCCTAAGAAGCTGTCGCTCTCGAGGAATGCTCCGGCGGGCCTGGCTGAACTTCTGAACGAGCTGAAGATCGTTTCCGCAACTGTCGCGGGAGTTCGGATTTCGGATCCTGAGGCTGCCTGGCCGTTGCAGCATCTGTCATTTGAGGATTTACGAGCTCTGCACGAGGTGCGCCAGCACGAGAAGATCGCTGATTGGATTGACGTCTTGGAAACTCTGCCAAGCTTGGAAATACAGCTCGACTACGTGATCAAAAACTGGAGCCGGATGATTTCGGCCAAGTCGTTGTACTCTGAGTTAAAGGCGTGCAAAGCCAATCCATCTGAAATTTCGCCAGCCCTTGTGACCAAGGGGAGCAAACGGGTTTGGCTTTTCCATTTGCTCGTCGAGCTGATCAAAAATTTTGGAGCATCTCGAACCTCTTACGGTCTTGCGAAGATCATGGATGATCTCGATCGTTGGAAGAGTGATCCAACTCATCGAGCAAGCGTCGAGACCGTGAGAGGTGGGAGGATTCGGTGGGTGTCGCGCGAGACTATTGGTTTGGGGATCCGGGATTGGCACAGCCGTCCCTCGAAGCAAAACTTCGCCTTTTCGGATGACGATCTCGCTCGCCTGGCCTCGGTACTTTCAACTCGGCTTGGCAAGATTCAGTGTCCCGACCCGAAGACTTTTGGCCGGGAGCTTCGAGAGTCCATCGTTCAGACATTGTTTCAGGCAAAGCTCCTGACTTACCGTGGTTTCGCACCCCACGAGTTCCTGATCGAGAAGCAACTTGGGAGCGCAGGAGTTAAGGTCCGGCGAATCGTCGCGGCTAGGTCATGCTTCGCACATCGGGCCGAGGCCGAGGGCGTTCGACTCGATCCCAGGTCTGGTGGGACAACCGTGCTGATCGCCAATTCTACTCTCATTAACTGGCAATCCTGCTCCGACGCTGGTCGGGAACACAAAAAAAAGGAGCTCTGCGGCCGTGCCGTCGCTCTGCGCTACAGTTGGGACTCGAAATCGAAGAAGTTCATCCCCCGTCCGGGCGTGAAAAAGCTGATCCTCGTAGTCGACGGGACGTGGCGACAATCCGATTTGGACGCGCTAGTTCGCTCGGGGTGGGACGAGATTTTCTACCCGGACGAAATGGGGAAACTGGCGAAGGCCATTGTTTGAGAGTCATGAGCATAATTGGAACCCTTAATCAGATTAAAAGCGGCGAGGTGGTACTGCCTGCGATCCAGCGTGAGTTCGTGTGGACCGAAGACCAGATCAAGGGACTGCTCGATTCTATCCTCCGGGGATATCCCGTTGGCATTGCTTTGCTTTGGGAAACCTACGAGGCCTCGCCATACCGCGAGTTCATCCGCGACTACCAAGGCGGCATGCGGCCGGTATTCAAGGACAGTGCGCCGGGTCAGCGGCTCCAACTGGTGCTGGACGGTCAGCAGCGTCTTCAATCGCTGTACGTGGCCATCTTCGGCAGCCTGGATGGCAGGCAGCTTTGTTTCGATGTCCTGAGTGGACGCGATAGTGACGATACTTCCGAGCACAAGTTCGTCTTCGACTTCGCAAAAGGCGACGAATTGAAGGAATGGAACGGGCATTCGAAGTCCGAGATGGAGGAGCCGGCGGATCAACGGGAGGAGGGCTTCGTCCCCTACCATGGCGTGAAGGTTTCAGAGCTGTTTGCGATGGGACCTAAGTCGCGCGAGGCGTTTATTGGTAAGCTTTGTGGAGACTTGACTCTGTCGACAGAAGACCAGATGCGAGTTCGGGTGAATCTCGCCACCTTCGATCAAATGCTGACGAAGGATACCAGTGTGATGAAGCTCTCGATCATCGACGAGAACCTTCCCCACGACAGCGAGGAACGGAAGACCTACATGGACGTGTTGGAGATCTTCGTTCGCGTGAACACTGGGGGAACCCGTCTCAATCGATCCGATTTAATTTTCAGCATGCTAAAGCTGAACTGGAAGGAGTCGGCGGAGGAGCTTCCCGAATTCGTCGATCGCATCAACGCCGGAAATTCGCTTGGCATCACCACGGACTTCGTCATCAGGTGTCTATTCGCGGTCTCAGATCTCGGAGCCAGGTTCGAGTTGGATTTGCTTCGTAAGAAGTCCAACGTCGAGAAGCTGCGGGAGAACTTTGAGAGCTGTTGCCAGGCGATCGAAGCGATGGTGGATTTTGTCACCGCTCATTGTTGGGTTCAGTCGAGCCGCCTCATGGGTGGTTCCTGGCCGCTGGTGCCTTTGGCTTACTACTTCTTCCGTTTGGATAGGCACCGAATTCCGAACAGTGAAATAGCAAAGGTTCGCCGGTCGTTCTTCCAGCTAGCCTTCTCCGGGGTGCTCTCACGCTGGGCAGAGAGTCGGATTAGCACCCTAATTCGGCAGGACCTGAAGCCGCTTGCCGATCAAGGTGCGAACTCGTTTCCCGAAGACCGAATCTCGGCGAGAGTTCATCAGTGGCATGGTCACAGCGAGATCGACCAGCATCTAGTTTGGTCCAACGTCGCTCTGGCGCTTCACTTGGTCCAAGGCTTGAACGGCGGAGCAGTGAAGCATGACGACAATCTTCCGGAAGTGGATCACATTTTCCCCCGGGCGACTCTTCGAGACGAAGGCGTTGAGGAGGAGATGGTAAACCACTTCGCGAACTTCTGGATCCTCGCCCGTGGCAAGAACCGAAACAAAAGTGACAAGAACCCTTCAGATTATTTCGCCGATGTACCAGACAGCGAGATGGGTCGCGCCCTGATTCCAAGGGAGCTGTTGGATTTCGCGAAGTACGGCGATTTCATTGAACGGCGATCGAACGCACTCGTCGACGCGATCCGAACGAAACTGGCCTGTCCACCCTTGGCGAACGGACGCGCCAACTGATCGATAACGATAGAGAACATGCTGTCTTTTTCGGGATTTCTGAAGGCGCTGAACGAGGTCGGTCGAAAACCGAACCCAAACCAGCAACTTGCCGTGGAAGCGGCGAAAGACGCTCCGCTTTTTGTCGTAGCAGGCCCGGGAACCGGCAAGACGGCGACACTGACGATGCGGATGCTGAAGCTGGTGTTCGTGGACCAGGTGGAACCGAAGGGCATTCTGGCGACGACCTTCACCAAGAAGGCGGCGGCCGAACTAAGGTCGCGGGTGCTCGGCTGGGGCTATGGCGTGCAGGAGTGGTTGCTAGAGCATGGCGGCCTGAGCCGGATGGACCGAATGTGGGTAGAGAGGGTCGATATCAACCAGATCCGAACCGGAACGATCGACAGCATCTGCGAGGAGCTTCTGCGGGACTTCCGCGACCCGGGGACCGACCCGCCGATTCTTGCCGACGAGTTCGTCGCCGAAACCCTGATGCTGAGGCACGGGATGTTCGGTGCCAGCGGCCAACGGAGGTATCAGGACCCGGACCTCGATGAGTTTCTCTGCTCCGCCCGCGGCACCGGCCGATACGGATGGCACGTCGGGAGCAAGACCGAGCTGGTCCGAACCATGTGGGACCGTCGCCACCACGACCAACTGGATTGGATGGCTTGGGTGAAGTCCGGCTCCACGAAGGAAGAAGTGGCCGCGAGAAAGGTGCTGGACGAAGCGCTCGACGATTACGCGGTAGAGCTTTCCAAGAGACTGATGGTGGACTTTTCCCAGTTGGAGCAGACGGTGCTCGATCGCTTGAGAGCCGGAGGCTTCAAGGAGTTCACCGACGAACTCCAGGTAGTGCTGGTCGACGAGTATCAGGACACGAACCTGCTTCAAGAGAGCCTCTATTTCGAGCTAGCCAAGCGCTGCGATGGAGCGCTGACCGTGGTGGGTGACGACGACCAGAGTCTTTATCGGTTCCGCGGCGCGACCGTGGACCTGTTCAGCAACTTTGCGAGCCGCTACCAGTCGGTCGGCGGCTTCGCCAAAGTCCCGACCCCGGTGTTCCTCAACGCCAACTACCGGTCCACCAGCACGATCATCGGCTTCGTCAATGACTACGCGAGGCTTGACCGTGAGTATCAGGCGGTCCGGGTGGCCGGAAAGCCGAAGTTGAAGAATCCGAAAGCGGGTGAGGAGGAGGACTTCCCCATTCTCGGGATGTTCCGCCGAACCCTTGATGAGCTTGCGGAGGATCTGGCATCATTCATCCATAAGGTAACGCGAGGTGGGGGCTATAAGCTGCCGGATGGGAAGGTCATCCAGGTGGACCGGAAGAACGGCGGAGACGTCGGGGATCTCGCGCTGCTGTGCAGTTCTCCTCGCGAAGTGAATGCCGCCGGCGATTCGCGCCTTCCCATGGTGCTGAAGGACGAGCTCCTCGCGCAGAAGGAACCGATTCCGACATTCAACCCTCGCGGGCAGGACTTCGCGTCCATTGGGATCGTGCAACTGCTCGGAGGACTGCTGCTCTGTTGCCTGGATCGGGATGGGGATGCGGAGGATGCGGCCGGGAAAGGCTTGGGACGCGAGACCCGCTCGACGTTTGGACAATGGGCGACGCTCGCCGAAGACTGGCTCAAGGGCACGGCAGTTGTCCCAAGGGTCGCAACGAAGGCGGATACCAGGCTGAACCACTACGTCAGCCATTGGGCCGACCGGAAGCCGGACAAGTCCGGGGCGAAGTGGCCGACCTACGTCTCGTGCATTGAGCTTCTCTACGACCTGGTTCACTGGCTCCCCGAGCTTCATGACGACCCGGAGGGGCAGGTGTATCTCGAGGTCTTCGCCCGGCAGCTTGGTGCGGCGGAGCAGGTGAGCGGCTTCAAAGCCCAGGTGATCACCAATCCGGCGGACGCCAAGCTCTCGAAGACTTCGGTGGGCCACCTCCTCCTGTATTTCCTCGCACCTATCGCCGAAGGTTCGGCCAAGGTTGACGAAGAGCTGATGGACGCGTTCCCCCGGGACCGGCTGAGCATTCTCTCCATCCATCAAAGCAAGGGGCTTGAGTTCCCGCTGGTGATTGTCGATGTCGGCTCGGATTTCAAAGCTTCATCCAAGTTCCCGAAGGGGCACTTCGCTAATGCCTTCAAACGGTTTCCCCGGCAGCCGGGAACTCCGCACAATCTGGAGGACCTGATGAGGCCCCACAGCCCGCTGAAGACATTGAAGCGGGATCCGATCGATCGGGCCTTCGACGATCTTTTCCGGCAGTTCTTCGTCGCCTTCAGCAGGCCGGAGGAAGTGTTGCTGCTTGTGGGACTCGATGGTTCCCACCCGGATCGTGGAACCATCCGAAACGTGGCCACCGGCTGGGACCGCGATGAGCAAAACCACTGGGCCGGAAAGGTGCCGTTCTTCGATATTTGACAGATGAAAACCGTATACGGAATGGCGAAATCCTATTTGGATCTCACGGGCTCGAAGCCGAGGGGTCTGGAGCTCGATTTCCTTAGGTTGATGCTCGCGCTACAGCTCGACTCCAACGCGTTGGGGGCATATTTGTGTGCTCCGCTACCGCAGGCTTTGCTCCAAAAGAAGGCGGGGGAGTGGGGGGCGAAGTATGGTGGCGCGGCCACCCGCGTCGTGTTGATTGAAGCTGTGCTGAGTCCTCCAGAGCTAAGAGCGTTGCTTGAGGAGAAAGATCGCAACAGGCGTGGGAATCAGAGTAAGGGGATCGATCGCGGGGTTGCGGCTTCGGGAGCCTACGGCGAAAAACTGATCGAGCGGAAGCTCAGTGAACACGTGAGCCAGCGGCATGGGGATGAGGTCAAGCAAAGGCCTTCCTTTGAAGCGCCGGTTCTGAATGCGATCCGGTGGGATTATTTCGGAACCGCTTGCTGATGTTGCCATGCCTCTCTCCGTCCGCCCTCCCATTCAAGCGTTGCCGTCCTACAGTCTGACGAGCGACCTGCTCGGTTTCCTGCGATGCGGCTTGCAGTACCGATACACACGGATCGGAAACCTGCCGTCCTCCCACCCGGTTCAGCTCTGGTTCGGTCAGTTCATTCATGCCGTGCTGGAGGAGAGCTACCGGCAGATGAAGGAGGGCAAGAAGCCGGTTCCGCCGTGGCCGCAGGCGGATCTGGTTGAGATCATGGACCGGATTGATCGGAGGCTGGCTGCTCGGAACATCCGCTGTTGGAACAAGGACTCGGAGGTCTTGGGCCGGGCACGTGCCACAGCCGCGGTGAACGAGCTGGGACCGGTTCTGTTTCCCCTGATCAACCAAGCTGAGGTCAGGGTGCGCGGTGCGCGGCCGCTCCCGGATGCCGTGAAGAAGCTGATCAGCCGGGACATCGAACGCTACGAGATGCTCGGCGTGATCGACGTGGTTACCGAGATTGAGCTTTTCAAGAATCCCAAGCTGAGGGGAAACAAGCTTCTTGAGCTGGTGGTGGAGGATCTGCCGAAAGCACCTCCGCCGGAGTTCGAGGTGATCGTGGACTACAAGGGCATGAAACGCCCCGACCTCGATCCGAAGGGGACCTCATTCAAGGAGATCTACGATTGGCAGGTTCACACCTACGCCCACCTCCGAGGATTGCTCACGACCAAGGACGTGATTGCCGGCGTGCTGGTTTACCTGAACGAGCTTGTGCCCACCAAGACCGACTTCTTTGCGCTCCGCAAGGCCTGCAAGGCGAGGAGCCGGGACGTGCTGCTCCCGAAGCCTGGATCTGCCGACGAGGACACGCTGCTAAACTGGAAGGCGAAGCATGACGGTGATGAACCTCCGTTGCTGTCGTTCGACTTTCGACTGTCCCGGGCAATCCGGGTGGTGCCGATCAACGAGGACTCGATCCAGAAGTCGCTTGCCGCCTTCGACAAGACTGTCGGCGAAATCGAAGTGTGCATTGCCAACGAAGCGAAGGCGACCACCAAGAAGCTCATGTCGAGCTGGCCGCGAAACTCTTCCCATGAGCCAACGTGTGAGGCCTGCGACTCCAAGACCTACTGCCCGGACTATGGAGCAATCACCTGCCCTCGGGTCCCGGGAGTGAAGCCCTGAGAAGCCAAGTCAACTTTTTGTAGGAAACTAACACCGAGCCAAACCCAACGATGTTCACAGACCCCAATTTGATTTCCGCTCCTGGCTATGTAAAACGCCGGGGTTCGAGCTCCGAACGAAGCGACATGGTCGTTGAAGTGCAAGGACAGTCCGGTCCCAACCCGTTCGACAAGATGGTTTCGGGTATCTGGGTTAGAGTTGGAGTCGCTCCGCTGGTCGGAGATCGCCCACTGGACGATCGGGCGGAAAGCGCCGCCCGTCTGACCATCGCACAAGCCAAGCTGCTCGCTGGAAGAATCCTAGATGAAGTCGCCACCATAGAGCGAATTGAAAGGGACCTGAAACGGGTCGTCCCGGAATAGGCACGTCGGCAAACATGCTCGTGCAATGAAGATCTTCGACGAAAGCCACGTCCTCATTCCGCTGTTCCATCAAACGAGCAGTGTGTTTTTGCCGTCGATCTGCGAATTAGGGCTGGGGGCGGTGAATCCTCACGAGCGACTCGGAACCTACAGCTTCTTGAGGGAGCTGATCGAGCTTGCAGGGCGGATGAAGGAGCTTCCGATTTCGGAGCTTGATCTGGATATTCTCAGGAGGATGGCACAACAAGAGATCACCCGCGGAGGGTTCAACTTCCGGCACGGCGGAGTCTACCTGACTCCGTCGCAGCGAAAAGCGGCTTCATACGCGCGTGGAAACGCCTATGGGTCCGAGCTCCTTTCGGAGAGCCTCCGGCTCTATAGTGCCCTGAAGTCGCTTGGGATTGCGGTGGAAGCGATTGGAACCCGCTATCCAGCTGTGGTTGAATTGGCGGAGTCAAAGGTGATGCCAATCATGGCGGTCGTGAAGGGAGTCCCCGTGGAGCACTTGAGGACGGAGCGCGGGGAGGATCCCATTCCTCGATTGGAGCGGATGCAAGCTGCGATGGATGAATTGGGGCCAGATCAGGGAAGGGTTCTCTGGGAAATGAACGATTTTGAGCTTTGTAAACCAATCCCAGTTGGTGGGTTTGGGGTGTACCATATTACTTGGAAGGATCCATCAGGCCGCGGCATTTCACATCGCCTTGAGGATGTCTAGCGCGGGGCTGACTTTGACGCTGTATCGAGCGGTGAAAATTCCTTGCGTCACTTCGTCAATCAAACCAACCGAAAGGCCCCGTGGTCGTCCTGGACCACAATTCGGCAGCCTTCAAGAAGCGACATGAGAGCGGCGAGCCGGTCCGGGGTAAGACCTGGTTGCCAAGGGCGTGTGACGAGTGATTCAAGCCCGTCTTCTTCGAGGATCATCCTGAGACGGATCTTCTCGCCATCGAAGCGTTGTGTGCCGACGGCCAAGTGCTGGCTCACGATCAGATTCTTGATGGTCCAGTCGATGAGTTCTCTCAGTGGCCGCTCTTTGAAGCGGTCCACGATTCGGAACCAATGGGCGAGGCTCTGACGGGATGCTCCACCTTGTTCAAGGTGTCGCTCCAGCAAGTCGTCATTCTCCAGAAAGGGTCGGCACTGGTTCAGGAGCAGCAGACAGTAGAACGCGCTGCTCAGGCGGCGGTCGTCTTCCTCCCAAACGGCTTCGGCTAGTTCATCCGACAACGTCCATGGCGAGAACCAATCGGGATCCTTTTCGACCATCTTGCCAAATTCTGGAACCGACGTGAATGGACGTCTTACAATTCCCAAGGACTCAGCCACGGAGGAGCCTGTGTCGATCTCCAGGTCGTCGCCGATGGTTTCTTCGGCCAACTTCACGAGGTCGTCCGGCAACTGGTGACCACCATCGATCAAACACGATTCCAACCACGACATCAGGGACTCCATCGCGAACCGCTGGAGCTGGCGCAGTTGAAGGGCGAACCATGATCTGCTTTGACGCTGCATCGCGTCCGACAGAGGGTCTGTCCTCCACAGCTCCGGGAGCGCGAGGCTCTTGCGGATTTTGTCCAGATCCAGCGGTTTGTCAGAGGTGGCGAGCAGGTCGAGGATCAGTTCGATCATCGCAGCCCGACGTCCGCGGTCGGACTCTTCGCCGGCGTGAGCCGGATCCCAAAGGATCGAGCGAAAGGCGCGAGACTCGCCAGGGGTCGTGTGATCGATCCTCCAGAAGGGCAGGAGGTTGTTCGCCTGCTCTTCGGTTCCCTGGAGGTTGGAGAGGTCGGTCAGGAAATCGTAGTCCGAACAATTCCTCAGGTGCTCGTCGAATGCCATGGCAAGCTTCCGGCCCCGGCGGGTGCATGCGTAGATGCCGGGGCTGACCTTGCGAATCAGGCCCAGGCCACCCAGATCCAGCAAGGAGGGGCCGTACTGAACAGCGGCTTCAAGGCTGGTGTTAGCACGGGAACGCTTCCATGCAGAGAACCGCAGGTCGACTTGTCCACGGATTGGCGCAGGGACCTTCGAGGAGATGCCGGGAACTCCCGAAAGGCCTGCCAGCTTGTGCCCCCACACGAAGAGCGACTCCACTTTCTCCCGGAAATGGATCAGCTCGTCGCTCCTGGCCTCTTCGCGGCCCAACTTCTCAAGGATCTTCGGGTAGACCCAGTAGACCCAGGTGATGAGGCTATAGGCCCTGACCTGCCGGGTCGCATTGTTCGTTCCCGGGATGCACTCGCCCATCAGGTCGAGATTGACCTGGCGGAGGTTCAGGAAATCGACGCCTGCCAATGCCGACTTGAAGGCAGGAACCAAGTGAGGGGAGGAAGGAAGCTGATCAAGATCAAGGACCATGGGGAATCAGAGGCTGGCGAGGAGATACTTGTGGCAGGAGCGGCAGATGCCGAGACGGTCCCGGCGGATCTCGTGAAGCGCTGCAGAGGGGATTTTCAAGTAACAATGAGGGCAGTTCTCCCTTCCCGGCGCGAGATCCTTGATTTCCGGATGCCGTCCCGAAGCACACTGGTTTCTCAGCTGCTGTCCGGCGGGAAGACTGAGAATGGGGAGTTCCGCCACTTTCAGAACATCGGAGGAGGATGCTTCGCGGATCGCCCGAAGCTGCTGGCGCGGTGTGGGGGTGCCAAGAACGGCGGCAAGTGCCTCGGACAGGGCGGGTGCTCCCGGGAGCGACTTCAGGAGCCCAGCGGTCAGCGGAGCTTCCTCAGGAAGCAAGATCCCGAGTAGCTCACAAAGTTCCCCGGGCGGAGCGTCTTCGCAGAACGATTCCATCTGCTCGTGCAGCCGGCCGAGGGCTCTGCCAGCGGAAGGTGAGCCGTCCTCCCGTTCGATCACGGTGGCGGCGACGACAAGCAGGGAGGACAGGATGTGGCCGGAGAGGACATCGGTGCTGTTTGAATGTCGCTGGCCTGAGATTGCCAGGGAGAGCCATCGCCTCAGGAACGACTCAGCCTCGTCGGGCTCGTCGAGACGCTTGAGCAGCAGCGGGAAGGCAACTTCGAGCCACATGCATAGTGCGGCAGATCGCTCGTCACCAGAAGGTAGTTCCGTGACAAGCTGCTGAAGCTTGTCCTGAAAGTCACGGAGGGAGACGACGAGGTGCTTACGGGTTCGCTCGCGCTCCTTTTGTTGCCGTTCGGCTGCCTTGTCGTCGGCGATCTCGTCCAGCTCCTGCACGTCCTCTTCGTTCAGCCTCGGCCGAAGGAGGTTGGCGCGGATGCGGTGCATGAAGATGTTCAGCATCGTCTCCTCGGCGCGGTCCTTGGCGTCCGGTGAGTCTGGACTCTCGGACGATTCCCCGAGGAGGAGCGTTCCGATGGGTACTTCCGATCTCGTTACTCCCTGGTCGACATCGGTTTTTCTCCCTCCGCGTTCCGACCGGCGTTGGATGGGTGACGCAAATGCGGGAAGGTGACGATGGGCAGAGTTCGCGAGATACCGAAGCAATTCGGCCTCGTCGCTTTCGTCGGGATCCGTGCCGAGCAACTTCATGAGTGTGGCCGGACTCAGGAAGCCCCGTCGCGCGGCTAGAAGAAGTCCCTCCACGCTTACCCAGCCCGATCCGCTCCTCTGGTCCTTGGACACGTGAAGCTGGAGTCCGGCGGCATCCTGAAACAGTTCAAGCTGTTCCACCGAATCCGAGAACTCGCCTTCAGAATCCACCGTGATCGAAAGATTGGTGAAAGTGCCATCAATCCGCTGCAAGGTTGCATCCCAAGTTCCCTGTGGATCGGAGGTCGAGAGCAGTCGGCCTTTGAGGAGGCCTTCCGGGGTCAAGCGCCCGGAGACGATCACCCGGGTGCCAAGTCCGGCTTTGGTGAACTTGGAGGTCTTGAATGCAGCCGGGATTTCCGCTGGAGCCCAACCGAAAGGCGAGTCGTCCGCGGCAGTGGCGTGGCGTAGAAGGGCGGTTTCGATGTTGTCGGCGGTGAGCAGCGACTTCCTGGTGGCGTTGACGCTTCCGGTCAGGAGAAGCGAAGTGCCATCCGCCAAGTGAATCTCGATGACCTTGGCATGAAGGATCCGTCCATCTTCCGGTGCGGGGAAGCGTGCTGCTTGAATCTCGACGGACGTTGGCCGGTTTCGAGTGAACGGAAACGTGGAACTCTCGTCCCGCCCCGGCAACAGCCCGATCGAGAGCTTTGGTGCACCGATCAACTCGGCGAAGGTGATGATCCCGTCGCCGTCGGGGTCGTAGAAGGGAGAGAGCGACCGGACCTCGGTGACTTGCCCCCGATCCGCCAAGTATTTGGCGAGTTGCACCCCGATGGGTTCGTCCGTCGAGTGGAGAAGTTTGGGAAACGTCGGCTCAGACGCCTGCGATCCTGCGGAAATCCGGGTTGCCCTATCGATCCAGAAATCGAGCCAGTTCTGCTCGGAGAACCGCAGGTCCGCGCGAGCCGACCAAGCCTTCAGGAGCCCTCGCATCTCGCCGAACGTTGCCTGGTGTCGATCCGATCGGAACTGGTCGAGGCATTCAACGTTCCTGCCGAATCCGCCGAATGTAAGGTTGCCGCTACCGAGAAGGACCAGGTCGATTTGCTTCCCTGCCAGCCAGATGAACTTGGGGTGAAAAACCCCGTTCGGCAGAGCGGCCGGGGTGAGCCGGTACTCGTTCCCGACACGGTGGGATTGCCTTTCGCTCAGACTAAGCTGGTAGCCGTCCGCATCCGCAACAATCCGGATGTCCCGGCAACCGTTGCGAGCAAGGCCAAGCTTGTGAAGCTGGGTCTCGTAGAAGCTGAGGCTCAGGGAATAGGTGGTGAACAGCGCATGGTCCCAACTTCCCTTGGTGATGAGATCGAGAGGACTGTAGGAAGGAGTTTCTTTGCTGGGTGGCACCGAACGATGGATGGAGGGTTGGCGTCAACGCGACGATCTGAAACAGTCAAGAGATTGATGGCGGCCGCGGCGGAAATGAGCGCTCAGTTCACGCAAAACCTGTCGGAGGATCTTCGCCGAAAAAATCCCGGTACGGCGTGCGGAGTTCTCGCGCAGGCAGATCTTCGTCGTAGATCCACTGCGCAACCAGCATGCGGACCTTCTCGATCGAGAGATGATCCGCATCGAACATCTGCTTCATGAGTTCCAAAGTGGTCCAGGTGGGGACGCCATACTCCTTCGCCAGATCGATCATGCCGCGATCATCGGTTACGACGTGGATTTCAAGCTCAAGCGCCGTGGCGAGGATACGGGTGTCGACCGGTGATGGGCTGAGTCCTTCCGCGGCCACGTGGCCCCACATGAAATCGAAGTTCTCGGCGATGGCCTTTTTCTGCGCATTGCTCAGTTGGAGCGGGCGCTTCCGGTTCTCCTCGAACTTCGGCAGGCGCACCCAGTCGAACTTGTTCCGTAGCCTGGGCTCCCGATCACATTCCGCCCGGAGGTCCGGGTGAACGTACAGCGTGTAGGCCTCATCCCCAAACGGCACGAAAAGGAGGGGATGGAGATTGAACGCGAGGCGCAGGTAGCTGTTGGTGTCCAGGAGTACCTTGGTCTGCGCCATGACGATCAGGGGTGGCGGCTTCAGGCCAGGGCTTGCTTCAGCTCACGGGCATCCCACAGGGGAACATCGAGCATGCGGCTGAGCACCGAGGGGGATACCTCGGTTGCCTTCACGTAGTCGCCAAGCGCCTTGAAAACCGGAGTGCTAAAGGTCTCGTTGCTGATCCTCATGTAGTGATCGGCCGATGGCACATCACCGTCGAAGAGCATCTCCCGGATCGTCTGGTAGCGCTTGTTAAACTGGCTGATTGCAGCGTGGAGCGACGGCTGTTTCACCGTGGCGAAGGGCAGCTCGTGGTGCTCGCAATAGCGCTGGATCTCCCGATAGACGGAGAACGGTGAAATCAGGTAATCCTTCGCAATGCGAAGGATCGCCTGAATCCTGGTGGCGTCCGTCTTTTTACGGGAATACTCGTCGAGCGATTCGGCGGCGGCTCTTTCGGGGAACAGGAGTGCTCCCGCAAAAGCGTCCGCAAAATCTTCGGCCCGCTCGATCTCGTTTCCTTCGAGCAGGCTGACGCTCAAGACGTGGCCGAGTTCGTGAGCCATCCAGAACTTGAAATCGTGTAGCTCACTATCGAGGTTGAGAAACACCCAGGTCGTCCTCGAATCCGGCAGGTAAATGTGGAGCGCGTTTTCGTGGCGGGATTTCTTACCCCACATCACGGGTACCAGGACCGCCTGCAGCTCGTTGAACTTGCCGATCAGGTTCTCGAAATCGATTGGCTTCACCGGGTCCAGGTCGAGTTCCAACCTGACTTTGGTCACCAGCTGCTGGATGTAGTCGTAGTCCAGCTGAGGGTCTTTTAGACGGACAGGAGCCACGAAGTTGTCGAACGGCAAATGGGTGACCACCGGGGCCAGAAGTCGCCCCATGTCCTGAGCACGCGAAGTGTGTTCGTCCTTGGTAACCGTTCCGGCCCGCTTTCGGAAGGCAACCAGCGGTTCGGCGGCAGCCGGGCCGCTCTGGACCAGATCCTTGAATCCAAGTCCCAAAAGTTTGCCGAGCTTGAGAAGCTCTTGCGGACGAGGGAAGGACTTACCCTTGAACCACTTGGATACCGCCGCCTTGCTGAGGCCAAGTGCCTCCGATAGGGCGGTCTGGCTCAGCCCCTTCTCGGCCAAGGTGGCCTGAAGGAGTGGAAGGTTGAGGATTTTCGCCATGCGGGGGTCGGCGAGAGGAAAGTCGCGGTGTCAACTTTTGTCAACCGGATTGCTCGATTTCCCCAAAGCGCCTAGCACCTCGTTGGGAAGAGCTTTCCCACGGATAGTGGCAGAGTGGAACCTGTCGCCAGAGCCAGATTGGATAGGGCTAGAGCGAGTCGGTCCGACACGCTCGGGTCTGGAACTTTTGAACCTGTTGCCCAGGAAACTCCGTCGGCAGCCGCTTTGACGTAGGAGCTTGAGTCGACCGAGTCGACGCCGAGTTCGAAGAGCTTGGCGGCGAGTTCCGGCTTTCCGAGGCCGAAGATGTGGAGGGGGCGCGAGCCAACTTCGTTCCTCACGCTGAGGACGATGGACGAAAGGAGCTCCCAGTCCCAAGCACGAGGCACGAGCCCTCCGATCGCGAAGCCATCAAAGGGACGCTCCGCGAGTTGACGGGCGCAGTCGCGCGCGCTTTCCGAATCCCACGCCTGGATGCAGGCGAAGAGCCTCATCTCGCGTCGCCGGCGATTCTCAAGCGCCCAGCAGGCGTTTGCGATAGTGAGCTTCTGGCGACGTCTGGCGTCGCGAATCGGCAGGTTCGGAGGGATGGGGAAGTCGAGGGTGAAGGCGATGTCGGCATGTTGTTCCTGAAACTCCAGGACATCCCATGGGGTGAGTAGCTCGGGTTCTTCGCCCAGATGGATTTCGAGAATTCCCAGACCCTTCCGGGCAAGGACCTTGCTGCCTTCGAACAGGGCTGCGAAGCCGCCGGAGTCGATCATGACGGGCAGGCGGGGTTTCTCCCGCATCTGTCGGGCATAGTGGTGGCTAACCATCAATGCTGGGGCGAGTCGGGGAAGGTAGGGTTGGATCAGCCCATCGAGGGGATACTTGCCACCAAAGGTGGTGACAGGCACGTAGGCAGGAAACCGGATCGGACCGGAAGGGGTGTCGAGGATTTTGGCATTCATCGTTGGAACCAGAGTAGGAAGAGGTCGAGGTAGGGATGGGAGGGCATCTGGCCGAAGCGGAAGGAGGCAACCAGGCGGCAGAGCTCGGGATCTTTCCGGTGCAACCGCACGGCGATGAGGTGCTTGCAGTCCCGGCCCTTGGCATGGTCGGGGCAGTTGCACGAGAAGACTCCGCCTTCAAGTTGGACGAGGCGTGGCTCCGATCCGCCCGCGACCGACCAACGGTTCCTGCCATAACCGGCGACCTTGAGGTCGAGGGCTCGGCGCAGGCGGTAGGGGTCGACGGGCATGTCCTCGTCGGGAGGGAAGGTCGGGACCCGGGGGGCATCGACGGGCGGAGGTACCTGGAGGTCGGCGGAGGATGCTTCTGAAATCCACTTGGTGGCCCGCTTGGCGGACAGTCCTGGAAGCGCTGTGAGTGTTTCCACGGAGGACCGAGCCAGGGCGGCAAGGTCGGGGATACCTCCTGCGGAGAGTTTGCGAGCCCAAGCTGAGCCGATGCCATCGATCAAGGTCAGGGATGCTGCGGGTCCATCAATGCCGTTCAGCACCTTCTGGCGCAGGAGTTCGATGCGGAGCAGACTTGCCGACTTCGGCTGCTTATCCATGACGGGCGGCTCGACGCCTTCGGGGAGGCGAGGGGTGTCGATGAGCTTCTGGATCGAAGCGGATGCCAAGAGCAACCGGTCCATCGACTCAATGAGGCGGGAGATCTCAAAGGGGTAGATCCCGTCTTCCTCGGCCACCATTTCCTCGTCGCCAAGCACCGTCCAACGCCAGAGTACGATGCAGGTCTTGAGGGCGGCGAGGAGTCGTTTGTCTCCGATGGAAAGATGGTTGTGTCCCGGGTCTGCGAGAAGGCGTGATGTCTGGCGGGTCAGCTCTTCAGCGAGGTTCTCCAAATCCTCGAAGTCCATGGGAAGGACAAGTTCGCAGTCGGGAGCGCTGGCACAGGCGAGAAGCAGGTCGAAGTCCGTCAGGGCGGCCTTTCCCTCCAGCAGGCGGCGGAGGTGGAGGACAGTGGCAGGGCGGAGCTGATGGCGGCACGCGATGCGCCCGAGGGGAGTGGCGTGGAGGATGACGCGTGTTTCGCGCTCTTCCTCGCGGAGCATCCCGGCATCCAGCATCTCGGTGACCATCCGGCGGATCTTGAGGGTCTTGCCTTGAAACGCGGCGAGTGAGCTGTGGAAGACCCGTTCCAACTGGTCAGTGGTGCGGGCGAGACCGGAGTGGACCTCCGCGAGGATCTGCTCGGCCATGGCCTGGGGTTCGGTCAATCCGGAGATTATCGGTTCGAATCGCCCGAGCGCATAGCGGTCGGCGGACTTCTCCCAAGAGGGGGCAAAGAGCACTGCTTCTCCCACCGGGTCGAGACCGGGACGTCCCGCCCTGCCGGCCCGCTGCCAGACGGTGTTGACCGCCAAGGGAGTGAATCCCTGTCCATCGAAGCCCTGAAGGTCGTAAAGGATCACTTGCCGGGCGGGCAGATTGATTCCCATTTCAAGGGTTCCGGTGGCGACGAGAACCTGTGTTGCACTTTCCCTGAAGCCCCATTCCACCTTGCGACGCGAATCGTGGGTGAGGCCGGCGTGGTGATGGTCGGCTTGGAGTCCCTGATCCCGAAGCCATTTGGCGAGGTGTTCGCAGCGGCGGCGGCTTTGGACGAAGACAAGACTCTGACCGCCTGCATCCCGGATGCGGGTTACTTCCGTGGCGAGGAGGCCGGGTTTCTCGTCCGGCTTCCGATAGCGCACCACTTTCCATTCGAGCGGGACTTGCCGCCAATCGCTCCCAAGCTCGACCCCGTCGAGCCAGTCGGCCAGTTGCCCGCGGTTGCCGAGGGTTGCTGAAAGGCCGAGGACCCGGCAGAAGGGATTAAGGCGGCGGAAGCGGGAGATGGTTCCTTCGAGGCGGGCTCCCCGCTGGCCGTCGCCGAGCAGGTGCAGCTCGTCCACGACAAGCCAGTCGACCTCCGGGATCCAGGCCCAGTGAGATCGCCAGGCTCGTGTGCACGCATCGAGCCGCTCGGGGGTCATGATCATCACCCGGGCATCGAAGTAGGAGACCGGCAGGGCCTTGCCGGGCTTGCCGTAGTCGCCGGTGAAGACTCCGACCGGAGAGTCTGGAAACACGGAGGTCCAGGACGTAGAAAGCTCATCTGCCAAAGCACGGAGCGGGCTGAGGTAGACGGCACGGAATCCCCGGCTCAGCGAGGACCGGATGGCTTCCCGGGCGAGCCAGGTTTTGCCCGAGCCAGTGGGCATTTGCAGGACGGTGCTAAAGCCGGAGTCCAGAACGCCATGGTCGATCATCCGCTGTTGGGCGGGGTTCAAATGAGGTGCTGGCGCGGTGTTCATTTGACGAGTTCAAGCGAACACTTCATTTCAATGGAAGCAAGAATTAAGTTTGATTCTTGCGCTTTTGGCAGTCTAAAAGCAAGCCGTGCGAGGACTCACCGATCTCAACCAGTGCTGCTTGAACCTCCGGTGGCTGATGCGCCAGCGGCACCCGGACCCGTCCCTGTGGTCGGTGGAGCTGAACAAACTCACGCGGACCTACCTTGGATTCAGCAGGTCGCATGGCCTGCTGGCCGGGGTGGAGGCGAAGCCTGACGAGGTTCGGGTCTTGGGCGAGGTCTTCAAGGTAGAGGCGGAGGAGCTGGTGTCCGTGCCCTTCTACACGCGGGACAGCTCGATCTTCCGGGAGAACCTTCGCTACCTCGTGGACTCGATTCCGCACGGACAGAAGGAGACCATCGCCAAGGCCATCGGCATCACCCCGCCCCAGTTTTCCCGATGGGCGAGCGGCGAGATCAAACCAAGGAAGAAGAACCTCAAGCTGCTGCTGAAGCTCCACGGAATCGATCAGGACCTCGACCTGACGATCGTGCCTTTGTTCCTCGCGATGGAGCCCCTGAGTGGATTTGCCCAACGGCAGTGGGTGGCGAGCCGGGTGCAGGATCTGCCCGCCGCCGAGATGTCGAAGATCTACCCGGCGCTCCGGAAAATCCTCCGCTACGATGATTGAGATCCCGCTGGAGTCCGTGGGAGATGCCACCGAGACCGGTGGTCCGGTGATCCGGTGGGCGGATCTCTCATTGGGTGAGCCATGGGACCGGATGGTCGGGCACCTGGTTCCGGATAGCTTGCCGTCGGACATCCAGGTCAAGGCGATCCGGGATGGCCAACTGCTGACCTCTCGGCGGAACTTGCTGATCGCGGGACCAACGAATTCAGGCAAGTCGCTGCTCGCCTACCTGGCGCTGCTCCGGGGCGCGTTGTCGGGAGGGCGGGTGCTGCTGCTCGAACCGCTCCGGGCGATCGCGCAGGAGAAATTCGACGAACTGAAGTCACTGACCGCAGAGCTGCAGGAGGTGCTGGGGCGAAAAATCGGAGTGAGCATCTCCACCGGCGACTATCGCCTCAACGAGGAGACCATGCAGAGCCCGCCGCCAGAGGAGGGGGAGATCGTGATCGCCACGCCGGAGCGGATCGAAGCGATCCTGAGGAATCCCGATTTCGACGACTGGATCTCGTCGTTCCGAGTCGTTTGTGTGGATGAAGCGCACTTGCTGGCGGATGCCGTCCGGGGTGCATCGCTGGAATACGTGGTGACGTCCTTCCGCACCCTGCGCGTGCTGCCGCGCCTCGTGCTGCTGTCGGCGACGCTGGGGAAGGTGGCCCCGCTGGTGCGATGGTTGGATCCCTGTGATGCGGTGCAATCCGAGGTCCGCAGGCCGGCGCTGCGGAGGTCGATCTGCCAGATCGAGCCCCAAGAGGATATCCAGTCGGTCGTGGTCCAGAAGGTCCGGACGATTCTGGAAGATCCCACCCATTCAGTGCTGATTTTCGTCTACCAGACCGCGTGGGCAGGAGCGCTGGCGAGGGTCTTGCAGTCCGAGCTGGGTGAGCTTTGCGGGCCGAAAGGAGCGGCCTGCTATCATTCCCGGATGAGCAGCGCGACCAAAGCCGGCGTGAGGCGTCAGGTTCAGGAGGGAAGCACTCGCTGCGTGGTGAGCACGGCGGCCTTGGCGATGGGGGTGAACTTGCCGGCCACCCATGTCATCGTCCGGGACCTCAGCTTTGGACCCGGCGAGCCACTTCCGGTCGGCGCATTGCAGCAGATGACCGGGCGGGCGGGGCGTGGTAGCCGGCCCGGGCAGGCCTATTTGATTCTGAAACCGGGGGAGGCGAGGGGCGTGGAAGAGCTTCGCGGCCAGATTGAGAGAAATCAGGTGCCGACTTTGCGGTCGGTGTTCCTTCAAGCCGCCAAAAGCAGTCCGGGCAGTGGCGGTGAGCCCCCCCTCGCCAAAGCGGTGCTGTCGTTCCTCGCCAGGCGGCCCGAAGCGAAGTTCAAAACCGCCGAGGTGGAGAAGTTCATCTCCAGCACGATGAACGGTGCTGAAGTCGTCGGAGACTGTGCTCCGACATTGAGGTGGCTGGGATCGTGCTCCAACCTGCTGGCATTCGAGGACGAGGATGAGTGGGTTTCGACCCGCCTTGGCCAAGCCGCGGTGCGTGGTAGTCTTCCCCTCAAGACGGCCGCAGGGGTGGCGCAGCTGACCCGGGACCTTTTGAGTATCGATGAGCAGGACGGGATGCTGCTCGGCTTTGGCATGCTGGACCTCCTGCTCCTCACCGAGTTGATGACCAACCGACCGGTGCTGCGGAAGCCTTTCAGCGATGCGATGGCGGCTCAGGTGGATGACTGGACGAGCCGCGATGAGACGAAGTCGGTGTTGTTTCAGAGCTGGATCCGGGGGCAGAAGGGTTTTTCCAAGGCATCCGAGATCTTTGGCTCACTGAGAATCGACCATGGTTGGAAGGTCACTGCCAAAGATGAGGCATCGCGGAAGGCGGGCTACCAAGCTATGCTGCGCACCATCGTTCTGTGGCAGCGGGCACATGGTGCCTTGCCTGCGGATCTGGAGAGGCGATGGAAGATCAGTGACCTGGATGAGATCCAGGAGCCGTGGAGGGATGACCGGTTGTTCCTCCTCGGCGCGATGCGAAACCTGTGGGACATCCGCTGCTTCTTTTTCCACCTCAAACAGGAGTGCACCGCGGGCGACGAGCGGATTCTACTGGTCAAGCGGGCTTTCCAGCGGATGCAGGGAATGTCGCTTCGACTGATGAATCTGGTATCCTGGTGTAGTCCCTTAGGGCCGGTCTTCTTGCGCCTCAGGACTAGCCATCTGGGTAGCGGCAAGCCATCGCCGGCTCAAGGGACGATACGCCGGCTTGAAGAGGCCGGGATCTCGAGCGTGGAACTGCTGCGGGAATGCTCCAAGGAGAGGCTGGTCGAGGCTGGTGTGCGGAAGGACATGGCCCTTCAAATTGTGGGCTTTCTTCGACGACGTTGAAACCGGGGGGGGCGGCGCGAGACCGAATCATCCCCAACATTCACCATGATCCTCCGCATCCTCAGCGACCTGCACCTCGAATTCGGCCCGGTCTCGTTGCCCGAGGTCGATGCCGATCTCGTGGTGCTTGCGGGCGACGTCCACATCAAGCGCAACGGCCTCGCCTGGATCTGGGAGGAGTTCCCGGACCAGACGGTGATCTATATCGCGGGGAACCATGAGTTCTACGGCGAGAAAATCCCGGGGCTGTTGGCGAAGCTCAAGGCGGATGCCGCGGACACGAAGATCCACGTGATCGAGAACGAGGTGGTCGAGTTGAACGGATGGCGTTTTTTCGGCTGCACGCTGTGGACCGACCTCGCGCTTTTCGGTGATGCGCGGATCGGTGCGATCGAGGCCATGGTGATGAACGACTACCGGCGAATCCGGCACTCGGTGACCTACCGGCGGATCAAGCCTAGCGATACGCGGGCTTGGCACCTCGAGTCCGTCAGGAGAATCAGGGAGTTCCTGGCAACGGGGGATCCCCGGCGTTCCGTGGTCGTCACGCATCATGCTCCCTCGGCGCGTTCTTTGCCCGGTGATCGCGGTTCCGATCCGGTGAGCTGTGCCTATGCGTCGCGCTTGGACGAGTGGATCGAGTCCGATGGACCTCGATTGTGGATCCACGGGCACATCCACCACTCGCAGGACTACCGGATCGGAAGTACGAGGGTCATTGCGAATCCGCACGGCTACTTGGATCACCGGAATCCGGATTTCGTGCCGGACCTGGTGGTTGACTTGGCGCGCTCTGAGTAAGGGGTTCAGCGAATTCCCTCAAAAGGTCGGCTGATCCATTGTTCGATCCAAGCATCCAAGCTTCGCAGATCGACCAGCCGCCTCCCACGACGGTTGCCGGGCTTCACCCTGACCGAGGCCATCCGGATTCCGCCGTTTTTGACGACTTCCTCCAAGGTCCGGCGAGAAAGTCCGCTGTAGACCGCGGCCCCTTCAAGGGTCGCCCATCGATGTTCGAGGGTCTTGGATCTGGGCCCGATCAAAACCCAAGGGCGATCGGAATCGGCGACCGCTAGGGAACCGCAGTGAGGACAGGCTTGTTCTTCTACAATAGGTGGCCGAGCCGACCAGAGGATCCGGGCAACTCAATGCAAAAGAGGGGCTTCGATCCCACCCCGTTGAGTCGGCGCGGGCTTGGGATGCTGCTTGTGATTCTTCCTGAAAGCCGACTCGGAGATCTGGCAAACTACCTCGGCTTCCCTTTGAATCTCGTAACAATGCCCGACGACCGAGAATCCTTGATCCGACGAGTCGGTTCACTCGATCCCCATCTGGTCAGCGAGTTCGGTGATGATGTTCGCCGCAGCAATGAGTTGAGAGATTCGGACTGCTTGCCGCTGGGTTGCTTGGTAGTTTCTGCTTCGAGCCCGGTGTGGCTCCGGGTTTGCAGCGTAGGCCAGTCGATCCCTCGCGCGTTTGGCGGCTTTTCGCTCTTCGTCGTTCGCGTATTTTTTCGTGGGCATTGTTGTGAGTAAACTGAGGTCGGGCATTTAACGGGTTCCGGGTGGCTTCGGTGGGGGACGACCAAGACCAACGCCTTCTCTTTCAGATTCGGAAGCAGACGAAGAATCTCCCCAGGAAATGGGTGTTTTTTTTGGCCGCGCGTTCTGGTGTGTCGGCACAGCGAGCTTGACGACCTGGCCGGCGAAACACTCGATCTGAGGGCACAGGTGGCCTCCTGTTCCGTGGTAGGGTCGCCTAGAATCTCGCATGTCACTGCTGCAAAAGGACCAACTGCTCGACGGCTATCGCCTGATCCGCGTCATCGGACAGGGGGGCTTCGGTGAGGTCTGGCTTTGCCGGTCGGAGGCGATGGGCGACTACCGGGCGCTGAAGTTCATACCGGCGCGAGACACCGACCTGCTTGAGAAGGAGCATCATGCTCTGGGCGAATACCGGAA
Organism: Luteolibacter flavescens; assembly: GCF_025950085.1. Taxonomy (NCBI): domain Bacteria; kingdom Pseudomonadati; phylum Verrucomicrobiota; class Verrucomicrobiia; order Verrucomicrobiales; family Verrucomicrobiaceae; genus Neoluteolibacter; species Neoluteolibacter flavescens. The sequence goes on along the minus strand of NZ_JAPDDS010000011.1, from coordinate 178,588 downwards.
AGCAGCGGCCCAACTGCGCTCGCCGCACTTGATGCCCATCGAGCACGTGAATCGACACGAGCATGGGCTGTTCAGTGTGATGCCGCTGGCCGATGGGAATTCGGGCCTAGACCCCGCTGACGAAAGTTGGCGGCCCTGGACGCTTGGCTCCCTGTTGCGAGCAAGGGCGGCGGAACCTGCCTGGCTTTCCTCAGGAGAAATCGTCTTGCTGATAATTCCACTCCTTGAGGCGCTGCAAACCCTGTCGGCCGCGGGGTTGGTGCACCGCGATGTGAAGCCCGAGAACATTCTCTTCTTCGACGGGCGATCGTGCCTGAGCGACATCAGCCTCCTTGGGGCAGACAGCATGGAGAACACCCGCCGCGGCACTCCGGGCTATGCGGCTCCGTCTTGGTATGCCGGAGGGCATGTGGACATGTACGGCGCGGCGGCGACAATGTACACACTCTTGACCGGGAACTCACCCGACCGAATGGGGCGTTCGGCATTCAACTGGCCGCCGCAGGGCGAGGCGTCGATGCCGGAGTCGGAACGTGCGGAATGGAAACGACTCCACGCGGTGATCCGAAGGGCGGTGGAGGAGCGACCCGACGAGCGCTACTTGGATTTCAAGTCCATGGCATCGGCAATTCAGGGGCAGCCTGCCGCCCCCCCTGAGAAGTTCAACAGACGCCTCAAGCCCTTGGGGATCTTAATCTGTATCGCGGCAGCCACAGTGATCTTGCTGTTCCCTTGGTTACATCGGAAGAAGGCTAGCCAGGCCGAGAACCCCGCATTTGACGGATCAGGAGTGGCAGTTGCTGCCCGTATTCCTATCCCCAATGAGCGTGGCGATGAGGAGAGGAAGAATTTGATTCACCTATTGGTTACCGGACCACTGGGAAATTATCAGACCCTTCCGGTCTTCGACGCCGCCAGCGACAAGCAGCGGGAGGCCTTCCATGCGATGTGGTCCGGCTTGGACCATTCGCTCGGGGAGGGCAACTACCAGATCGCTCTCAAGGAGTTCGCACTTCTCTCCGAGATCTTCCCTCAGCTAGCGCTGCTGCCGACCGCTCGCCTTGCTAAGCTGCTCTTGGAACAATCCTCGGGCAACCAAAGCGCGGTGGACAAAGGAATCGTTGACCCTGCACTGACAGCCTTTCATTCCGATGACATCGATCCCGGGTGGCGGGTTAGACTGTTCGGCGCGTTGGGGTATCCGCGGAAGGGGGAAGAGTATCTGACTAACTTGTTGGAAACGGCTAGTCCGGAGGCGAGGCCTGAATACTATCGGCTCCGTGGAGAAATGCGCGTGCAACAGGGCGATCTATCTGGATGTCAGGAAGACAGGGATTCAGCCTTCCAGAGCATGCCGGAGGACTTCTCTGAACGGACTTTAGAGGAGATTAAGTGGGAAAAGCTCGAGCAGGAGTTTCCCGCATTCGGGGAATATCGGCGCATCCTGCCCGAAAAATAATCCCATTTTTCTGGGGAGATTCGCCCACGACCACCGAATCAGCAGGTGGATGCAGTCGTCTGCCAACCTCAGTGCCCGTCCGGTCCACCCTGTGGAATGTCCCGAGCGGGAGGTATCGCTGGGATTCCGAAGCCAATGCGTCCGGTCCGGATCTCCGGGCTGCCCATGACCAGACAACCGAAAATCAGTCCCACTCAGATGAAAAAGTACATCGTGATCGCCGTCGTGGCCGCTTCCGCCTTGGGAGCGGTCGCCTATGCTGCAGGAGTGAAATGCCAAAGCTGCAAGGGGACCGGATGGTCCGGCGGCAATGGCCAGTGGAAGTGTGCCGTATGCGGCGGTGACGGGGTGTTCGGAAACTGAGCGAATCTGTTGAGGCACGGTGCTCCAGCCATCCTGTGGCGCCGTGCCACATCGGGTGACGAACCTGGTGCACTCCGACTAGCCCCAGGTCGCCGGCAGATGATCCTTTGAGAATTTCCCGCTACCGAATCTAATCCCAGGCACCAGCAACGCCCATTCCATTCAAAGCATCTACCTCCGATGAGCGGCCTTTTCCCGACTACCCCACTGCATTTGATAACGCAGCTCAAAGACCCTGATGGCGGGGCGAGTTGGCAGGTGTCGTGGAAGCGCTTTCTCGAACTCTACCATGAGCCGATTGCCGCCATCGCACGTGCCTCCTACCGACGGCACACCGGCGGCCAGCAGCCGACCCGCGAATTTGTCGAGGATGCGGTCGCGATGGTTGTCGCCAATTTCTTTTCCAAGAGCCAATACGGCTACGATGCAACTAAGGGGCGCCTGCGCACCTTCCTGCGCAAGCTGACCAACGCCCGTGTCGTGGACAAATTGAGGAAGGAGCGGCCCCTGGATCAGCGCTTTATGCACGAGGGGGTGGAGGCTGAGCTGCCTGATGAGTCGGAATCCGAGTCAGACGCGTTCCAGCAGTCGCTCCTCGCGACGTTGATTGAGGACTTGAGAAACCAGATCCCGCTCCGGCAGTTCGAGATCTTCGAGCGGGTGAAACTCAAGCATGAGCCGCCGGTGGCGGTGGCGACCGATCTCGGCATCCAGCGCGCGATGGTCGACCGAACGATCCACAAGGCCATGAACAAGCTCCGGGAGATTGCCGCCCGGAGCGAATACCAGGAGGAATTCTACCGATGAACCTGATCCATTTGATTGCCAGATCCGCCAGCCCCGACTTCACCGCCGAAGAAGCGGTGGATCTCGATAAGGAACTCCAAGCCGCCTATCACGCGGACGAACTAGCTGCGACGAGTCCGGAGATTGGTCGCATTGCAGAGATGGTCCGCTGCCGGTTGGAAGGTGCGCCCGGTGACCCTCCGCAGGTCGAGGGCTGACGATTCACAAAACCCCCAATGATTTCATGAGCGATCAATCAAAGATCGAGTGGACGAATGCAACCTGGAACCCGGTTCGGGGTTGCACCAAGATCAGCCCCGGCTGCAAGAATTGCTACGCCAAGACCTTCGCCGAGCGATGGCGGGGAATTCCGGGCCATCCGTTCGAGTTCGGGTTCGACCTGCGGCTTGTCCCCGACAAGCTGGATGCACCCTTGCGATGGCCTTCGCCAAAGAAGATCTTCGTCAACTCGATGAGCGATCTCTTTCACGAGGGCGTTCCGGACGACTACATCGGCCTGGTTGGCCAGGTCATGGAGGCCGCGGATTGGCACGTCTATCAGGTGCTCACCAAGCGGCCTCAGCGCCTTCTGGAGTCGCTTGACGGCCCACTGAAGAATCTGGCCCGGATGAAGCACATCTGGTGGGGCGTGAGCGTGGAAGACCGGAAGCATGGCCTGCCCAGGTTGGAGATGCTCCGTGCTGCCAATGTTGGCGTGAAGTTCCTCTCGGTGGAGCCACTGCTGGAGGACCTGAGGGACTTTGATTTGAGCGGCATCGATTGGGTCATCGTTGGCGGCGAGAGTGGGCCCGGTGCGCGGCCGATCCAGAAGAGCTGGGTTTCGCGGATCCGGGACCTCTGTTTGGACGCGGGGGTGCCATTCTTCTTCAAACAGTGGGGAGGTGCGCGAAAACATCTCACCGGTCGCGATCTGGATGGAGTGACACATGACGGGTTTCCCGATGTCGTCCACGGCCCGGTACCTTCGTTGACCGAGCGGCGCATCAGAATTGGGACGTTTTCCCAAGCGCTGGAACTGAAGTCCTACTCCGCTCCATTGGTCTGAGGCGTCTGGATGCACTCCCGTGCAACGACCGATCCTTCCTGTGGTCCAAAGAGGTCGAGAATTCCTCAGATGACGTCCCGGTCTGAGACTACCGGAGGTGCTTTTTTCTCCCCGTCTCTGCTTGCCGCAAGGGTTCTCCACCAGGTCGCAGCAGTTCCCAGGGTTCCAATCCGTGTGCCTTCGCCAAGCGCTCCAAGGTGGAGAGCCGAAGGTCCTGCTTCCGGCCGGCCTCTACTGCCTGATAGTATTTGTAGGAAATCCCAGCGGACTCGGCGAACCGCTCTTGGGTCAAGCCCCGCTGGACGCGCAACGCCTTCAAGCGCTTCAGCAGGTTTTGGACCGTGGAACTCCCCATTTGAGCCGGGAAGCATAGAGGTCCAATGCTGGGCTTTACACCTCACCATCGGTAGTGTGAAAAGGGAGCGGTTCGCAGGCTTTGTGTCGATCGTGGTTACCGGTGCTGGAGCACCGCAACGATGCCCACACTTGTCCCTCCCTCCGAGAAAATGAACTGGTACTACTGCAGCGACGGTACAACCGTAGTGGGTCCGCTCCCCCAAGAGGCGATTGATGCCCTGCGCCGCTGCGGCACGATCGACGACGTAACTCCCATCGTGGCTGAGGGTTCAACGGACTGGAGCACCTTCGGGGAAACTTTCAAAATCGGATCATCTCAAGCCCGCAAGGAAGCGTTGGGTCTCGATCAAACGGACCCTGACCGGCGAAGGGAAACCAGCCCGTCTACGATGGCGAGAGTGGCGGGTAACGTTGATGTCGATGCCGTTCTGAAATGGGTTGGTTCACGCAAGAAGGCAGTGGGAATCGCCATTGTGAGCCTGCTTTTAGTGCCAGCGCTCGGCAGCAAAATCCGATCGAAGATCGAGCGGGAGCGGGCCGGCCGAGAGTTCCGCGAGCGGGCGCTTGCACAACGTGCGATTGAAAGTTCCCGTTCAACCTACAGCTCCAAGCAGAAGGCAAATCGAGCAGCCTACGAACTTTACATGCAGGGATACCGGGATCCGGTCCATGGCGAGGTGGCGAGGATCCTTGCTGAGCGTGCCTCCGGTGATGAACTGAAGGCGTATGCGCTTATGGTCCAAGGGATGGAAGACCGGCAGAAGGGGTTGCCGGTCCGCTACGAAGTCGATGAGTGATGGGAATCACGCGTGTTTCCTTTGTAGTGGCGCCCTTCCGCGGCCGTCTTTGTCTGTAGCTTGCCGGACTCTCAGCTCTTGCCTTCAATTCGGCTGATCACTCTCCAAGTATCATGATCAAGTTTGTGTGTCCCCAATGCCACGCTTCCGTATCGGCTGACGATGAAGCGGCTGGAGTCATCGCGAGTTGCCCTTCCTGCAACGTCGAGATTCTCGTTCCGCCTGCCGGAAGTGCCGTCACCAATTCCTGGTCGGATCTTGGAGCACCAGAGGCCGGGTTGGGCCGCCCAGCAGTGCCGCCAGGATCGAACCGGCTGCGGATTGGATTGCTGTGCGCGCTCGTCGTCATAGCGACGTGCGTGGCGATCTGGAAATACGGTGGCGGCTTGGGTTTGAGGAATGCCAATCCACCGGCGACGGGGAGCGGCGGAGGATGGCTTGGAGTTCCGGCACGCATCTGGGTCTTCACCATCGGGGCCAGGAAAGACGAGTGCGCAACGATCATGAAGGATCTCAAATCCCGTGGGATCTTCAGTGAACTCAGTTCCGGAAGGAACCTACAGGGTGTGATGCCCGGATCTGAGGTGCTTTCCGGGGAGGGGGCGAAAGGGGGACGACTTGATCTGGACGGCATACTTTCCCGGCCTTGCGAGGGGATTCACCTTTCGTTTAAGGATGATCGCCTTGCGTGTGTGGAGCTCGATTACGGCTTCAAAAGCGATTACCCTACGGCTCTGGTTGAGATCTTGGCAGAGGACATGGGTCGGTTTCTTGGAACGGAGATCAAAACCGAGACAACCGAGGATGAAGTCGGCAATAGAACCAGACGATACAAGGCGTCGAAGGGCTCCTTGACGATATCGATAAACGATAGGTTGGACGGCGGCTTCAGCGCGTTCGCGCCGAGTGTCTTTGTTTACGACAGCAACATGGTCTCCACAAAATGAACTGGTACTACTCGAACGGGGAAACTGCCGTCGGGCCACTCGGGGAAACGTCGATGGCGGAACTCCATCGGTGCGGTGTGATCTTGTCCGATACCCAAGTAATCCGCGAAGGAAGCGACGAGTGGATGCCCTTCCATGTCGCGTTCACGAACTTCAAAACACCACCACCGACCCCTGGTACATCAGGAACCAGTCTCGTCGGTTTGACGCTTAGCAGGGTCGCCGGTGGGATCAGCAGTGCCGCCGGTCTCGAAGTGCTCGACGGTGGGCGGGCCAAGGGCGTGTTCGGATCCATCTTCCGAAAGCGTACCGCCGAGGAAATGGAAGAGTGCTTTGCTGTCGGCACCAGCCGGACGACACCTCCGCTGTCCGAGGTGGGACAAGGTTGGCCGGCACCTTGGGTGTTTGTCCGGTTGCTTGCCTTCTCCGTCCTCGTGACCCTCGCCTTTACTTGGGCAATCATCCGCTTTCAGAATCCGAACCTTTATCCAGGGTGGGTATTCATGGGGGCCTTTTCGATTCCCTTCTCGGTAATGGTTTTCTTTCTGGAGACCAACACTCCCGGGAACATCTCTTTCTACCGGGTGCTGAAGCTGTTCTTCCTTGGTGGGCTGTTGTCACTCGTGTTCAGCTTGTTCCTTTTCGATGCCACTGGCGTGGGCCTATGGCTTGGTCCTGTTGCTGCGGGTCCGATCGAGGAAACCGGGAAGCTCTTGGCCGTTGTCGCGGTGGCCAGAAAGTGGTCTGGCATACAGTGGACATTGAACGGGCTGCTACTTGGCTCGGCCGTCGGGGCGGGTTTTGCCGCGTTTGAGACGGCGGGTTATATCGCGAATGCAGACGCCTTTGGTGGAACCGATTTCGGAACCATGATCATGCGCGGACTGCTGGCACCCTTCACCCACGTCATCTGGACGGCTGCGGCGGCGGGAGCCCTGTGGCGCCACATGGGGGGCAGGAGGTTCGCACTTGGGATGTTGTTTGAGTGGCCAGTCCTGCGGATTCTGGCCATCTCCATCGGACTCCACATGCTCTGGAACAGCAGCTTGACCTTTCCGATCCTGGGAGACGTTGCGAAGTTCGTCGCACTTGGAGCGGTCGGCTGGATCCTCGTGCTGCTTTTGATCCAAGACGGCATTGCCCAAGTCACCAAGGCAGTTGCCGTCCAACAGGAAGCATCGGAAAAGGAAGTCCCGGAAGTGATGTAAAAAAGAGCGCTCTGCTGTCCTCCATAGGGCGCCTTCGAGCGCGGGGCGAACGAGTGGTTCTCCCTTGGAAAAGGCCAAGTACTTGGCCTGCCACGCTTTCAACATGTCGAGGCCGGCGAGGTGTTGGAACGGGTCGTTCATGGCAGTTTCGGGAAGCTGGCACGCGATGGGCAGCAGGTCGCCGGGACGGCGGTGTGAGCTGCGTTCTGCGGCCTTGAATAGCCAGGCCAGACGGCTTGGCGGTTCTTGGCTGAGCGGGGTTGGATTCATGTGGCTGTTCGGTGGTTGGGGATGGATGCGGAAAGGCCCCGCCGCAGACGTGCTGCGAACGGGGCCTTTTCCGCGGGTGCTAAGGCTGTGCCTTTACAAGTGCGGTGGGTTGTGGATTCAGGCGGCGATGCTCTGGTCCTTGTAATTGAGCTGCCGGACGTGGCAGTCGGCGGGGTCGATGTCATCGCGCCTTCCGCGATAGACCGGCTGGTAGATGCAGCCGCTTTCGGGGAAGGCGTAGAGGAACCTCACCTCCACGGTGTCGCCCGGTGCCGGGATGTCGTGATCAGGTGGGATGGTGACGTTGCCGGCGGGCACGCGTTCGTCTCCGTCGAGGAGGACGAGCGCGACGCTGCGACGGTTGTTGATCGCTCCGACGATGAAGGACGCGGTGGTGACGAACTTGAACTTCAAATGCGGCCCTCCCGAGTTCGGGCGGCCGGGCTTGAAGTGGCTGTGCATGTCTTTGAAGACGACGCCCTCGGCCCCGGTCGTGCGGAGGGTGTCGAACATCGCCTGTTTGTCCTTCGGCTCGACGACGGTGCTGACCGGTCGGATCGCGCTGTTGGCGTCGAGCTGGCGGAGCAGACCGGCAAAGCGGTCGAGGTACGAGCGATCCCTTACATCGTTGCCTTTGACCTGGAGAAGGTCGAAGGCGTGGAGGACATCTCCCACGGCCTCGCCGTCGATGAGGAGATCGACGGGGATGCCCAAGGCGGCTTCGGCAATCGGCTGCGGCAGCGCGACAATGAGCCCGCGGCGGTTGATGCCGTGGACGTCCTTGCCGAGCTTGCGGACGAGCATCCGCTTGCCGTCGTGCTTTTCCTGGAGGACCTGGCGGGTGTCGCCGAGCAGCCGGGGCAGCTCGCATTCTTCGACCGGGTTGAGGAGTTGCGGGCGGACTCCGCTGTCACGGCCTTCGTTGCTGGTGGCGTGGTAGGGCGTGCCGTCCTCCGCAGGCGTGTAACCTTTGGCGAGCTTGGAAGCGATGAGCTTCGCGGCGATCGATTCGGCTTCAGCCCGGCTGACGGGTTTCGGGGTCTTGGTGCCGGTCTGGAGCGTGGCTCCGCGCCGGCCGTAGGCGAAGGTGACCTGGAAGCCATCACCGGCCGGTTCGATGTCGGCCTGATAGACTTTGTCGGAGCCGCCTTCGCGGTAATACAGGGTTGTAGGCATGGTTGTTGGTTGGTTTGCGGTTTGGCCCGCCGATGAGGCGGGAGATTGGACGAGATGCTGAGGTGTGCCGGCATGGAGGGGCCACGGGCTCGAACTTGATCGCATTGGGTCGACGGGGCAGCTTTCAGGGCATGCCAGTCCGCAAGCCCCCGGGAGAATCCTCCATCACCATCCTGATCAACCGGTGGGAGCGAGAGCTCATCCTGCGCTACTGCTACCCGTTCGATGACATCGAGCGGCAGCTCAACGAGTCGGGGGACTCCGACCTGGCACGCGTGACCGACGCACCATACTGGTGGGAACAGGTCATCGGGAACCTCCACACGTCGGAGAAGGAAAACTTCGACCGATGGAACAGAGCTTCCCCAGCCGGCGAAGTCCGGGCGCTAATCGAGCGGATCGCCGGGGAACTCGGCCTGCTTTGACGACGGAATCCTCAGCTTCCGCGCCCCGGCCGATAGTGGGCACCGCGCCCCTTGCCGTGGAGGGTGGCAGCACCTGCTTCCACCAGTTCACGGAACTTCTCTTTGAGGGTATTCCGGTTTGCTCCGGTCGTGCTTTCAGCTTCGGCCACCGTCAAGGTGCCCCGCTCGTTGAGGAGCGTCAGGAGCTTCTCCGCCAAGGGCGAAAGATGGCTGGCGGGAGTCGATCCGTCGGGCAGCTTCCCGAGTCGTTCCCGCAAGCGCTGCACTTGGGAATTCATCGACCGCAGGAAAAACAGGATCCAGGGCTCCCAGTCGGGACTTCCGCTGGTCAAGGTGGTCTGGGTCCGGCGCAGGGCCAGGTAGTAGGCCTCCTTGTTGTGCTCGATGACGCTTTCGAGCGAACTGTAGGCGGCATGCCCGTAGCCGGCGCGTAGCAACAGAAGATTGGTGAGGATCCGCGACAGGCGGCCGTTGCCGTCCTGAAACGGATGGATGGCGAGGAAGACGGCGACGAACACGGCGATTCGCAGCAGCGGGTGGAGATCCAATTCCTGCTCTTCCTTGAGGTGCCAACTCAGCAGCTCCTCCATCGCCCGGGGCGTGTCGAAGGGACTGGTGGTTTGGAAAACGATCCCGATTTCCCGCCCGTCGGCATCGAAAGCCGCGACGTGGTTGGGAAGGGTTTTCCAGCTTCCCCGATGCCGCTCGTCCTTCCCGCTGTAGCGGAGCAAATCGCGGTGCAGTTGAAGGAGGATCCCCTCGGTCAGGCGAAGGTCCTGCCGAGCCGCCTGGACGGTCTCGGCCACGTAGGCGTAGCCGGCGACCTCTTCTTCGTCCCGGGACTGGAAGGATTCGGCTCCGATCCCCCGAAGCAAGACTTCCACTTCCCGATCGCTCAGTCGGGCGCCCTCGATCCGGGTGGACGAACCGGCACTTTCAATGGTGGCGATCCGGCGCAACGACTGGAGTCTCTCCGGTCCAAGCCCGCTGATCACGCGCCACTCTCCCTTGAATTCGTCGATGGGCGAAATCAGGCGGAGGACTTCCTGAGTGACGGAAATTCGGGGTGGGAGCATGGACGCGGGGGTAAGCTAACCCCCATTTCCACCCAATTCCATCCATTTATCACCCGTTCTCATCCATTTCGATCATGGCCGATCTGGCTCGCGCCAACGCACGGATGTTCAAGATTTCTGCACATACGTGTTGCCTCCAGTGGGTTGCCTGCGGAGGGCTTAGCGAAGTGAATTTGACAAAACGCAATCAATAGTGAACTTTTGTGTGCATTTTGAAAATGACTGCAAATCGCCGGTCCGAAATGGATCCGCTGGCTCGGGCCTTCGGAGGGGCCACCGTGCTGCGCTCCAGGGATCTGGAGTCTCGGGGGATTTCTCGTGAATCGCTGCGTCGGGCAGCGCGGGAAGGAGGAGTAGTGCATATCGGGCGCGGACTTTACGCGCTGCCCGATGTGCCCGCGACCGAGAACCACACGCTGGTGATGGTGGTCACCCGCATTCCGTCGGCGAGGATCAGCCACCTGAGTGCGCTGGCTTTCCACGGGCTGACCACTCAGAACCCGCGAGAGGTGTGGATCACCCTACCTCGCACGGTCCGTGTACCGGAGGAAGCGGCACTGCCCCTGAGGGTGGTACGTTGTCAGGTGGACGCGCTGGACGAGGGACTGCAATGGCACGGGATCGAGGGAGCCAAGGTGCCGGTCTATTCGGTCGCCCGCACCGTCGTGGATCTCTTCCGCCAGCGGAACAAGATCGGCATCGACGTGGCCATCGAGGCGCTTCGCGAGGCGTGGAGGGGACGGAGATTCCAGCTCAAGGAACTCAACCGGCTGGCGGAGAGATTCCGCATGACGCGCGTGATGAAGCCCTACCTGGAGAGCCTGCTTTCATGAAATCCGAGGGACTTGTCGAATCGATCCGCCAGCGCCTGATCAACCTCAGCCGGGAACGCGGAGTCGTCTTCGATACCTTGCTGGTCCAGTACGGCTTGGAGCGCCTGCTGTTTCGCTTGCAAGCTTCGGGAGAGGCGGCCGCTTTCGTGCTTAAGGGCGCGATGCTCTACCATGTCTGGGGTGGCGATACCCGCCGGCCGACACGAGATCTCGATCTACTCGGGCGCGGAACTCCGGAACCCGAGCGTGTGGCTGGAGTTTTCCGGCGCATTGTTGCCGCCGAGGTTCCCGACGACGGCCTGAAGTTCAGCGATCCGGTGGCCGAGCCGATCCGCGAGGACGCGTCGTATGGAGGAGTCCGGGTGAAAATGACCGCGCGCTTGGGCAACATCCGCATCCCCATCCAGGTGGACGTCGGCTTTGGCGATGCCGTAGATCCGCCACCGCAGGAGCGCGAGTTCCCGGTGCTGCTCGGCACCCTGCCGGCTCCGGTGATCCGGGTCTATCCGCCGGAGACGGTGGTGGCGGAGAAACTGGATGCGCTGGTGGTGCTCGACCTCCAGAATAGCCGGCTGAAGGACTTCTTCGACCTGCACTTCCTGCTGACCGGCGATCAGCTTGATCGGAGCCAGTTGGCGGCAAGCATCCACGGCACCTTCCAGCGCCGCGGCACGGCTTTTCCCGAGGAATGTCCCACGGGGTTGAGCGACGAATTCGGTCGGCTGAAGCAGGCGATGTGGAAAGCGTTCCTGAACCGCAACATCCTGACCGGTGCGCCAGCGGACTTCGTGGAGGTGGTGCGGGTGATCCGGGCGGCGTTGCCATTCGGCTGGCAGGATTGATGCCGGGACTGCAAGGCCTGCAGCGGGGGCTAATCACGCAGGCCGAACTGAAGCGGACGAAGTCCCGGGATGGGCTCCCGGCTGGGCTGACGACGATGCTGGAGAGATGATCAATCGATGGCTCGGAGTTTTTCCCCAAAGCCCTTATCGGTGCCGGCCACGCTCACGTGACGGATGCTGCGAACTTTCGGGACAGCTCGTTAGACCAAGGGTTCAGGGATCGCAGGAGAGACTCCCATCTGGCGTCGTCGACGCCAGATGAAGAAGACAAGCCACGTCGGCATCGTGGCTAATAGGATAAGCCAATGGGGAACGAACATCACCCAATCGCGTCTTGGCCGATGTTTGTAGGTCGCCACCAGATACTCGCGGAAGGAGCGGGTTACCTCCTGCCCATTGATCGAATAGCTCAATATGGAATTGGTCAGGGGTGGCGTGTTCTGGCCTATCACAAGCATCGGTGCGGGCAGATAGCTAAAAGCGCATACGTATTCTTTGTTCCTCAAATGGCGGCCATACTCCACCCCGCTCCCGTACCACACAAAGCTGGTGCGAGAGATCGAGAATCCCGAATTCGAACTTTCAAGCACCCAATCACCGATCCTCACGTGAGATGTCCGGGTGGCCGAGTCCAACCAAGCCAACGTGACGCAGCACACGACAAGCGGTCCGGACCAAACGTGAATGGTGCGGCGGACAAAGTTCGCAGGAGCCGAGTGGCGACTGGTCCAAACAAGGAGCCCAGCCCACGGTACTGCGACTGCGAGGAAGATTTGCCAGTATGGAATGAAGCGCGTCCAGTCTTGGGTCGACCGGTGTAAAAACTCCTCTTTACGATCCCAGCAGTAACTACGACCATCGATGAGAGATCCATAAGAGGTCGAGGGATGAGGAACTCCGGAGCCCCTCAGTAGATGAGAGGGTGGCACAGAGTAATACCTTGAGCGAGACGAGAACCTGCCGAACCGGCTGCTTCCAAATTCCAACGACCGCGGTCTGGTGGTGAACGTCACGGAGATCCCGGAGCAGTGGCTGCGCAGCTCCCACCCATCCTTTCGCGCGAAGGAAATTCGGTGATTTGAATCCCACCATGCCCAGGCAAGGAAGGTTAGGAGGTACAGACCAGCCAAGAAGCCGATGGATCGATGGAGGGGGAACTTCACGATTGATGAACGCTGGCTTCTGGGATTTTCGAAGGCGAACGGCTTGTCGACAAGAACGGAGATCTGGTCCCGGATCGGACTTCCACGCGGAACCTTTGGTGATGAGGGAAAACAAGTGGCCGCCTTCACAAGACGGCCACTTGGGGTTCGCGACAACACGTTCCGTCACAGACCAGGCGGGCACCGTGGCAGCTCGATCAGCCTCCCTATCGAATAAATACTCAGTTCAGGGACTGCACCCGGCGCGTCGGGCGTTGTGACATTGGTGCCGGCTTGCCGACAACTCCCGCTTCACGGGCTCGGCCCTTCGACCACTTCCGCAATGCTTCGATGCGCTCCTCCATCAACTTCGACACCGGGGTGGTGGCTGCAATGGCGGAGCGGATGTCCGAGGGGGGCGGTTCACGTCCTTCGGCGAACGCCTCATGCAATGCCTCCCGGTAGGCACCTTCAATTTCCGCACCGGTGAACCCGTCGGTCGCCTTGGCGAGGTCGGCGATGCTCTGTGACTTCGGATCACGCCGATGCCGGGCGATGACGATCTTCCAGATGGCCTCGCGCTCCTTCGCGTCAGGCAGATCGACGAAGAACATCTCGTCGAACCGGCCCTTGCGCAGGAACTCCGGCGGGAGTTGGCTCACATCATTGGCCGTGGCTACCACGAACACCGGCTTCTCTTTTTCCTGCATCCAGGACAGGAAGGAGCCGAAGACCCGCGACGAGGTGCCACCGTCGGAACTTCCGCTGCCAGTGCTCCCCGCAAAACCCTTCTCAATTTCATCTAACCACAGGACACAAGGGGCAATGGCCTCGGCTGTCCGGATGACCGAACGGAGGTTGGCCTCGCTCTGGCCGACAATGCCGCCGAACACCCGGCCCATGTCGAGACGCAGCAGGGGGAGCTGCAGCACGCTGGCGGTGGCTTTTGCCGTGAGGCTCTTGCCGGTGCCGGGGATGCCGACGATGAGCAACCCCTTCGGCACCGGCAGCCCGTAGTCTCGAGCGGCGGCTCCGAATGCGGGGCGACGCTGGGACAGCCAGCGCTTGAGCGAGTCGAGCCCACCGATGTCGTCGAGGTTCGGTTTTGCCTCGATCACTTCGACGAGACCACCGCGCTTCAAGGTGCGGGCCTTTTCCCGGGCGACTAGGATCGGATCCACGCGACCGCATTCGACCATGGACAGCGCGAAGGCATTCTCCGCCTCCACGGTGGTGAGGCCGAGGGCCGCATGAAGGACACTTTCACGGACTTCGTCGTGGAGGGGCTGCTGGTCGGCGGAGCGGAGAATGCCGTCGAGGACCTCGCCGAGTTTGCCAAGGTCGGGCAGGTCGAGGTCGATGACGGCGACTTCGTGTTCGAGTTCCGGCGGCAGCTTGAAGCGGCAACCGGTGGGAACCAGCGCGTGCCCGGCACCCTTGGCGAGGCGAAGGAGATCCTTCAGCCGGCGGACGAGCATCGGGTCGTTCTGTTCAAGGTGGAGTTGGAGGTCGCGCAGCATTACGACGTGGCGTTCCCCCTCCTGGCGGAAGAGGGCTTCGACGTGCATGAGGGCTTCCAGCGGATCCGGGCACGGGGTGGCGCGGCCGGATTGGACATCGACCAGGCCGTCGGTGGACGACCAGGCGTGGAGGTGGCGTTGGAGTTCGGCACAGGCGGCGGCCAGTTCGGCTTCGGCGCGTGCTTCTTCAGGTGTGACGAGAACAAGGCCGGGATACCCAGCGCGTAAATACGTGATCAAATTCATGGATTCGGGTGGATTTCACTGGTTTGGAAAACAGAGCCCCCGGTCCTCGCGAGGACCGGGGGCAGGGCGTTGACGCCTTTCAGTCGAGCTGCGACACGATTTCCTCGCGACGTTTGGCGAGGTGCTCGTGGCGCTGCTTGAGCTGGTCCAGCGAGATACTGGATGCGTCGTATTGGATGGCTGACTCGACCGCGGTGCCGACGCCGTCGCCCGCAAGCTGGTAGTCGCCTGACACGGCACCGTATCCGGCGGCGAAGGAGCCGATGAACGCGTCGAACTCCGCCGCGCTCATACGAGCCCGGTATTGTTCGGCGACGGCGTGGATCTGCGCCAGCTCCGCGTCGATGGATTGGAGTTCGGCGCGGAGCTTGGCTTTGTCGGGACCACAGGCGGCGAGCACCGCGGCGAGGACGAGGATGACGATGATGGACTTCTTCATGATGGAGCGGGATCTGGAGTTGGTGTTTGGGGGCACGGGTGTTCCGGCGGGTTGCAGATTTGCGTATTCCCACGCGAGACAGGCCGCGCGGGAGGGATCGGCATGGAGGAGCTTGCCGAAGGCCGCATCGCGGACCTCCCAGCGCTGTTCCTCCGGGTCGAAGGCGATCTCGGTCGCCCGGACGACATGGAGCCGTCCGAGCGCGCGGAGATCGACCGCCTCGGTGTAGAGGCAATCGATGCCTCCTTGTTGGTCGAAGCGGAGTGTCGAGCTCATGACCCGCCGAGGGTTTGCTGTTGCTGGACGGAAATGCCGCCGTGCCGGTGCTCGGGCTTGATCGTGCGGGAGGTGCGGTTACCGAGGGCTTGCTCGATCTCGCGGGTGGATGCCTCGCAGCCCTTGCCTTGGAAGCCCTCCGCTTCCACCTGGATGTCTCCGGTCGGCGACACCCGGACAAGGATGCGGCGGCTCACAGCGCACCTCCTTCCAAGGTGAGCAGGACGCAGCCGTCCGGCTCGATCTGACGGCTGAAGCGAAGGCCCCGGGTCCGGGCTTCCCGGATCGTCTTCTGAACGCCGTAGCTTTGCAGTAGACGGCCGAAGCCGGCACCCACCTCGCGCTCGACGTGCCCGCCCCACCAGTCGGTGGTCAGCGCATAGCGTCCTCCGTCTTCGGACGGATCGACGGCGATATCGTAAGGGCCTTTCAGCCGGACCACATGGTGGGCGGCTCGGTTGATCCCCGCATAGCCGCGGCACATGATCCCGGACTCGAGCACGAGGTCGAGTTCGGTGCAGGCGTCGCGGAGGGCTTCGAGGTCGCGGACCTCGGTCTGGATGGTCGTGAAATGGGACATGTGAGTTGGTTGGTTTTCAGTGTTCAGGGGGGACGCACGAAGGGCGGCTCCGTAAGTGGAGCCGCCCTTCGTGCGGTGGTTCGGGAATGGATGCTTGGCGTTTTGGGTAGTGGCTTTGGATTCGGTGGTTGTGGGAGTGGTCGTAGTTGGAAAAGCTGGCGGGTCAGGGAGGCGGCAGTCAGGTCGGGTGATTCAGGGCAGTCGGTTGATGGAAAGGTCAGTAGACGAAAATGCCCGCCGGCCTGGAAGGCGAGCGGGCGTTGAGGATGGGTGGGCGGCGGGCTTGTCAGAAGCCGCATTTACCGGCCGCCAAGCGTACAGCCATGCGATGGACGAACTCCCACTTCTTGAGGATCGGCTTCTTGACCGCCAGCCGCTGCGGCAGTCGTCCCTGATGGCGCAGGTAGAGGTGGAAGATTTCCGCGAAGTCCTCGCACGGGCGCACCGAGGCGTAACGGGTGACGTGATGCCGTGGATCGTATTCAAGGACGGGGTCATCATCGTCGTGCCCGCCGCCGAAGCAGCGGACGAACCGGGACGAGTCGACGAAGTCCGGGTGGATGTCGGCGACCGCGTGGGCCAACTCGTGGCGAAGGATATCGGTCAAGCGGGTGTGGAAGCCGTGCCACAAGTCGAACAGCTGAGCCCCTGACACCCGCGGAATGTGGATGTGCCCCTGATTCCAGCCGTAGCAATCAAGCGACAGCGGCACCAGGCGAACCTCCACCTCGTGAAGCTCATCGGTCCAGACGCGAAGGGCTGCCATCTCGTTGGTCACTTTCCAGTTCGCTTCGTCGAGGTCGCGGATCCCGACGAAGTGCCGGCGCGGTTGTCGGGTGGCTTTGCGGGAGTAGGGCATGGGGAGTGGGGTTGTTCAGATCATCCGGCAAAGGCCGTGGTCCCAACAGACCTCCCAGAGGTCGGCGAGGTCGGCTGGCGGTTCCTCGGCAAAGTCTTCATTCGCGTAAAGCAGGCCCAGCAATTCACAAAACCGTTCCTCTCCTCCGGCACGGGCTCCGTACCACGAAGGTTCGCCGTGCGGACGATGGATGCCCGGCAGCCAAGATAACCGGTGCGTCGCGGCGGTCTTCCAGGATTCGCTCCTGTAGAGTTCATCGTAATTGTCGGGAGCTGGAGTTCCAAAGGCTTCGCGAAATCTCTTCCAGCGGAGGGGACGGTGCTCGTTCCAGAGGACGTGGCCGAGCTCATGCATTGCCAGCCAGTCGCGGAGGAAGTCTGATGGATATCGCCCCATGTTCATCCGGGAGATCCGGCCGTCGAAGGCAACTTCCGCGCCGCCGACGGAGCGGCTCCAGCTCGTCGTGAGCACGAACCGGGGCACCCGGATTCCGCACTGGCGGAGGTAGCTCACTGCGCGGCGAACGGCGTCACGGGCCTTCTGCTGCTCGCTGTTGAGGGAGGATGGCATATGGGGTGATTCTGGTTAGACGATGCCCGGCGGGAGGCAAGCTCCCGCAGGGCATGTCGGTTGTGTTCATTCAGCTCGCCACGGCCAGCCGGCGACCGCCGAACTGGCCGAAGCGGCTGATCACGTCGCGGCCGTCGGTTCGGGCCATGGCGAGCGCGGCGTCATGGAGACGGTTGAGGCCGTCCCGCAGGTTGGTCATCGCGCCGCTGTCGTTGCGGTAGTCCTCGGCGCTCCGGGTGAGCAGTTGCTCGCGGAAGCGTTCGAGGGTGCCTTCGAGCTGGGCGTCACCGGCGAAGTTCAAGGTGCGGAAGCTGTCGATGAACGTCGTCAGACGGTTGAGCGTGCGTTGGTGCACGCCCCCGTCGCTGCCCTCGATGGTCGCGAGGACGTCGGACGCAAGCCGGGCGGTTTCCTCCCGGAGCGTGGTGACGCTTTCCCGGATGAATCCGTCGAGGTCCGATTGGAGACGGCGCTGAGCATCCTCCGCGACGCGGCGGCGCTGGTCGGCGATCTCCATCTGCTCGATGGACTCCGACACCTCCAGGCGGAGGCTCTCCGGAGCCGCCACTTGGAAGAACTTCGACTCGAAGCCGAAGCGCTTGGCGATGTCGCCGTGGGGCGGAAACGCCTGTTCGATGGTGATGAGCAGGCTCTCCGCGTTGCCGTTGAGGTGCTGTGCGGCGTCCCGCCACTCCGCCAAGGCACGATCCCGGAGCGGGCCGTAGCCGGCGACGAAGTCGAGCACCGCCTGGCGGAACTCTTCCTTTAATCGGTCGAGCCCTTCGTTGAGGGCCGCGAGCCGGGGATTGGGGACGAAGCGGGCAATCCCGCCGAGGAACGGGAACGATGATCCTTCCACGAGGGCGTGGGCGCGGGACTCGATTAGCGCGAATGCTGCCAAGGCCTCACGTGGCACGAGCCGCTTGTGGCCGAGCTGGATGAGACGGTCGGAAACGTTGGCAGGGTCAAGGCCGAGGTCTTCGGCGTTGAGTCGCTTGCAACCGCGCCAGTAGCGGACGCTGGTGGCACAAAGGACGCCCCGGCGGCACACGGCTTCGAGGAGCGGGATGTTGAATTGGTTGTTGGACATGTTGGCTGGTTGTTGGGGTTGATGGTGGGGACGAAAACGAAGCGCCCACCGGGTCAGGGTGACCGGGCGGGCGCTTCGTCGTTTGTGGTGGGACTATCGGGTCCAGCGGGCGATCAGGACCGTGGCGATCGCGCCCAGAAGCATCGGCAACCAGAAGTCGCCGATGATCTGGAGCGTGAGCGCCGTGATCGAGATGCCCGCGAAGACCGCGATGTAGGGACGCGGGTTCATTTCGGGGACGGGTTAGCGGAGCAGACGGCCGAGCGTGAGCACGACCGAGGCTCCCAAGAATGCGTAGGCGAGCGTTTTGAGGCCTTCGCCCACCGGTTCAGTATCCGTGACGGCCACTGGAATGACTTCGGCCGGCGGCGAGGAAGTGCAACCGACTGCGGACAGGAGCGCCGCGATGCTGCAGGACAGGAGGAGCGGTTTCATGCGGCCGCCCTCCTTTCATCCATGATGCCCGGCCACCGCTTGCACTCGTTGCGGAACTGGCAACTCATGCAGGTCATGCCGGGCTGGGGATGAAAGCGCCCCTCCGACATGCCGGTGACGGCGGTGTCGATCAGGCGGACCACCCGGTCCTTGCGCTTGCCATCCGCCGGTGGCGACGATACCCGGATGACTTTCGGGACTTTCGTCTTCACGAGGTAGACCAGGTCTAGAGCCGGCGGCTTCTCACCGATGGCGGCCTCCAGCAGGAGCTGGTAGGCCACTAGCTGGAGTTCGTGATCGAAGGCCGCGTGCTGCGGGTCAGGCTTCGCCGCCGCCGACTTGAAGTCGATGGGGGCGAAGTTCTCCAACACGAGGTCGATGACGCCGGTGAGCGGCACCGACAGCCCGGGGATGGTCTCGGTCAACGGCACCTCGACTGCCCGCGGTTTCCCACGGAGTACTTCACTGGAGTCCAAGTAGGCGGCGATGACGCGCAGGCCGGCGAGCCGGCAGCTTTCCCGCTCGCCTTCCTTCCACCGCACCGGCCCTTCCTCACGCTCCAGCTTGAGGAACGAGTCCTCAAAGGCGGAGGCGATCACCTCGGGCGAGTCGTCCGTTCCCCGCCAGCGTGCCAGGTGGAAGGCCTGTAGCGCGGCGTGGACGGCCTTGCCGAGGTGCAGTGCCGGTGTGGTCGGCTTTTTGATCTCCGCCACGCGCTCGAAGTAAAAACGAAGCGAGCACGCGAGATAGGACTTCGCCGCCGACGGACTGATGTAATCCGGGAGGGTCGTGGACTCCGGTGGGCTGGCGAACGCGATCATCGCTTACCTCCCGTGTTGCCATTGATCCCGGCGTAGGCCGAGCGGCGGCCGTTGGGGGCCGGGCGCTGCTGGCCGCTGTGGGACTCCAGCAACTCGTTCAGCAACCCCGAGGCTTCCACCTTGTTGAGTTCCCTTACGCCTTTGCCGAAGCGCTGGCGGGCGAGATGATCGACTTCATTTTTATCAAGTTGATGCTCTGTGACGAGGTTCTCAATCAGCTCGCGCTGCTTGTCGGTGCACTTCCAAGCGGCCGATGCCGCGGGACGCTGGGAACCATTGGTACGGCCGATGTTAGCCGGGGATGCCGGCGTTTCCTCCATGCCGTAGTCGGTGGGAGGCACGAAGCCGGTCTGGCGGATCTGCTCGTCGACGTTGGTCTGGAGCAGCTCGTAGATGCGGGCCGACTCGGCGGCGACATCGTCGGTCGTGACCAGTTCGGTCTCGATTTCGATGCTGAACTGGTGGGACGAGTAGCCCGGGAGGCCCAGGCGCTTGCTGTAGTTTGCGATCAGTTTGATGGCCATGGCTGGTTGGTTTTGGGGTTGATGTGGGTTGGGAATGTGAATCCCCGAAACGACGAAGCCCCGGACCTCGCGTGGAGGACCGAGGCTTTCGCCGGGTGGGGTGGGGGATGTTTCAGGCGACGTTGAGGTCACGCACCGGTTCCTCTTCGCAGAGGCGGAGCACTGGGCGGTCGCTGTCGGTGGCGGCGAGTGCCTGACGAAGCAGGTCGTCGGCGACCCGCGTCATGGGCAGGCGGCGACGTTGTCCTTCCCGGTAGAGGGCGCGCACTACGTCGTTTGACAATCTCGGACTGTAGAGGGTTCGGGGCATGGGAAATGTCGGGGGATTTCAAATCCTAATGACACTCCGGGGCTGAGAATTGCGTGTGAAGGGTTGCTTGGAACACTTCTCACGGTGAAGCGCGGCGGTAAGAATCATTCACGCAGCAAGCCATGCAGTGCGGATGCAGTGGGTGCAGTGCCATTTTTGGGCTCCGGGTGCGTGGCTTGCCGTGGGGTGGGGCACTTCTCTTGACAGTCGCGACAATTATCGAGGTTGAAGCGGGTTGTAATGGGATTGTTTCCCGGGACCGCTGTCGCATCAGTCGCGGCGTCAAGGGTGGGTAGAAAGCTTCGCGATGGGGAGTCCCCCGCGGACGCGAGCTTCGCTCGCCCGCGGGGATCCCCGGGATCGTGCCATCACTTTGAGGCATCCGCCTGCGAGGCCTTGGCGGCTTCTATGGCTGCCATGTAAGCGGGAGTCGTGGCGAGGGAGGGGGAGGGGAATCTTGACCTGCCCGGAATCCCGATGAGGAAGTCTCCGAGCGGCACCGCTTCGACATCCTTTCCCGTGGAGGAAATCAACGATGCCGCCACCAGCCGGGCCAGTAGGCGGTCGCGTTCCTTTTTGTCCAGCTTGTAGAGCTTGCGCTGGAGGTCGCGCCGACTGCAAGGCCCTGCGGTCCTCAGGTGGGTCAGGATCTGCGTGGCTGCCGGCCGGTCATCGCCAAGGCTGACCCCAATGCCGTGGAAGCCAAGCGCCGCCATCCCGTAAGCGATTCCACGGAGAGCGGTGACATAGAGGTCGCGACCCAGGTAATGAAGGGCCTCCACCTGGCTGGTGTTTGGTTGCTGTTCGGTGGGCAGCCACAAGCAGAGCCGCGGGATCACAAGTTGAAGCTCGCGGAGAAGCAGTTGGATGCCGAAGCGGCGGTCGCCCGGTAGGCCGGCTGACAACTTCAGGATCAGGTCGGCGTAGATCTCGGGTTCCCCGTCCATCCGCATGAGGTGAAGGTCAGCCCTCGCGGGCGGACAGTGGTTGCGCTGATGCCGGGTGAAGTAGGTCACCATGGAATTCAGGATGCCGGCATCCGGGTGCGGCCCGGCCACGGGCGGTGCTGACAGGTGGGGGAGGAATACGACGGGCAAAGGGGCCGCCAAGCAACCCGTCCACCAAGAAAGTGTCCCAGCTCTCGCCTGTGATCCTTCCGATCAGCGCGAGCTTCTTGTTCCCGCGGCTGAGGTCGTCGCAGACACCTTGGGGAATGTGGAGCTTCGACTGCTTGTCCTGCAGGTCGCGACGGAGTTCGGCTTCGCTCTTCGGCCCGTGAATCAGGAGGGAGATGTGATCGTCGGCTTGGGTGACCCATCCGAAATCCGGGTCGTGGGCCTTGTTGTAGTGGTTGATCTCAAGGGCCGGGAAGACCTCCGGCTTGCACTGGTGCCAATCTGCCAGCCACTTCTTCAACTGAATGTCGATCACGTGGGGTGGGAGGCGCTGCTTCACCAGCTTCGCGCGCGTGGCAATCGCAGCCAGCATCGTCCTCCGGCTCATTACGGGATTCCCTCGGAAGATGTTGTTGGGATTAAATGGTTCCGGCTCGTTTGGTGTCGCTTTGATCGGAGCCAGTTGGGAACGGAGAATCCCGGTCAGTGCCTGCCAGACGGCGTCCTTCTCCTCGTTCGCGTTGACGAGCACGAAGGATGGTGGCGAGGGGGAAAAAGTCTCCCCTCCGAGCTGCCATATCGTGAGGAGGAGTGAAGCGACCAACTGGCAGCGCGACATGTCGTGCTCCGGGAAGCGGTGGAGCAGCCCGGTTAGTGCGCGCATCGGATCCTTGCTCTCAGCCGCCATGTTCCAAGCGATCAGATTAACCGACATCGATCACCGGGGGGCGGGAGTAGGGAAGTCGGGGGCTGTCGGCGAGCTGCCACAGATTGCCTTCGAGGGTAACGGCTCCGGCGGCACGAAGGTCCTCAAGCACCTCGCGGCAGACGTCCGCCCGGAGCCTGTTGTGGCTACGGCAGAGCGCGGTCACCGTTAGGGGCCCTCTTTGCAGCCGCTGGCAGATGGATGCTGCGAGCTTCTGTTTGTGTGCCAGGAACTCGGCATGCCGCATCCGCTTGAACGAGTGGACCATGCGGTCGGCGAGGAAAATTGCCAACGAGGCAATCGAATCAAGGTACCACGAGAAGCCTTTCGGAGCTTGGGCGCTGTCGACGATGTGCTTCATTCCGAAGAACAGCGTAGGGAAGAGGTTCCTTAGCGCGCCTGCGACGCCGGGGAGATCCCGTTCAAGCTGCACGAGGTGCTTCACGACGCGCTTCTGCCCGAGGAAGATGTCTCCCGCAACCGTGGGAGCCGGACCTTCGCCGAGCCGGTTGGTAAGGAGCGACTCCAACGCAGATGCGTAGCGCTCCTGCATGCGGTCCAGGCGGACCTGATTGGCGACTTGCGAGGCGAGTGGCCCAAGGGGCTCTTCGACGAGCCACAGAGTCCGGTAGGGCCAGCTGGCGTTGTCCCGTGACTCGACGAAGCGACTCAGCACTTCGACCGACGTGCGGGCGATCACGCAGCCTTTGATGTGCATCGGCGTTTTGATGGGCAGGGAGCAGCCGTCCATGATGCCAAGGCAGGTTCCTTCCAGCCGGGACAGCTGAGTGAGGTCGCTGATGGGAACGTGAACCAGCGGGTGCTGCATGTGGCAGTGCACGAGCTGGCTGGAGAGCAGCTCCGCGTTAAGGCCCTCGAAGTAGAAGCCTGGGCGATACAGCACCTCGGCACCTCCGCTAAATGCCTTCCGGCGGAGTAGGCTTGCCGCCCCTCCTCGGAAGCCATCTCCATCGAAGTCCGAAGGCTTAAGGGAGTCGAGGAGCATCGAGTCCTTGGCCGTCGCCAGATGGTCCGGGGAGATCGGGGACTTCGCCGGCCCCACCGTCGCATTCAACTTCTTGGTCAGGTAGTGGTTCGACTTCGCCGCCGCGTCCATGGCGTTTCCCGAAAGGGAGTTCTGGAGCATGCGGAGAGGTCCTAGGACCTGCGACCCGACCTGTTCCACCGCCAGTGACCCGGCGGTGAGGAAGTTGGTCCCCACCGGGAAGTTGCCATCCATGTCGGAAGTGATCGCCGCCCCGGGGCCGGCAACTGCGGCCAGCGTGCAGCACATCGATACAAGAGCGATCATCCCGGCGGTGGCGTTGCCATCACCGAGGGTGCCGTAGTTGAAGCTGCGGAGGAGGCGGAGGGCGTCAGGCGGGATCGGAGGGGGATTGCTGAAGAGGTTGTCGGGCAAATCGCTGGGGTTCATGTAAAGTGGACCTTGAGTTTGGGAATCTTGCGCCCCGAGATCGGTAGCCGCGGTTCCTGCGGATGAGCCAAAGAGGGCTTCACGCCTGCCGGGGAACTGCGGCTACCGGCTCTGGCTCAGCGGCGGGGGCCGTAGGTCTTCTCGATGTCTGCAAGCACGTCGGGGCTGACCCTCTGCGAATAGGGCGGCTCTTCGAGCTTAGGGACCACAAGGCAGGGCTGGTTCTCGTAGTTGGCAGGGGAGAAGAGATCAGGGGCCGCACCCGGATGGCGCGAGATTTCATCCAGCGCGGATCTCTTCATCCTGCAGAGCGTTTCAGCCCCCGGCTTGAAGCGGTGGTCATAGCTGTCAAGCAGGGCTGCGATGGATTCCCCGTAGCGGAGGGAGAGCATGCCGATGAAGTGCGCGACCTTGTTGTCCCCGGGGAGGCTCTCGTCGGCGGTGACGGGCGAGAGCCCCTCGAGCTGATCCATGATGGTCTTGTGCGCTTGGAGGAGCCCCGCTCCCCGGAACCCGACAAGCCGGAGCTGGCCCGCAATGCGGCGGGTATTCCCCGCGCTCCCCAGGTAATCCAAGAGCTTCCCCTTCTTGAGAGTGACCTCGATCCGCACCACCTTGGGAAAGTTGGCGACCGCAAAACGGCGCAATTCATCCATCTGGAGATCCTTGCGATAAGCGCTGATCATGAGTTCACCGCGACGGGTGCCGAGGGTGATGGATTCTCCCTCGAAGGTTGAAGCCTTCTTGCGGATGGAGGGGTGGCGGATGTTCCGCAGCGCCGCGAGGACGACCTCGTCCGGGTCATCGAGGTGCATCACGATCTCGATTTCCTTCCAGAATGACGGGCTGTCCGAGCGGCATCCCGGGATGAGAAGGGACGCGTCGGAGGGCTTGGCGAGAAGGGGCCCTACCACTTCGCGCAGGATGCCGAACGATTCAATAGCCTCACGGCTTTCGAGGATCCGGCCATTGTGGTGGTGGAACAGCTTCCCAGGATTGAAACGGACGCCCCGGAGCGCGTACTTGCCAGGGTCGTCCTGGACGATCTTCAGCTTGATCGTCCCCTTGCGGAGCAGATCGAGGTAAAGGGTTACGGGGCGGTGCCGGAGGGCGGGCTTCAAGTCAATGTCGTTGAAATCCAAACCAGCGTTCTGAAGGAAGGCGGCAGGGTTTTCGACCAGCTTCGGCGAGACCGGGAGATCGGTTGCGAAGGCGAGGTGGTCGACCGGCATCAGGTCGACGTGCAGGGGATTGAAGGAATCGGAATACATAAAAATGTGGGTCTGATGTGTGGGTCATCGTGCGTACGTGCACGCGCACGTACGCGGTTTGACCAAGGCCTGGCGGAGCAACGGTCCGGGCCTGATCCGGCTCAAAGGGGCGAGGACTGAACCCTGTCCCGTCGGACCAGATCGTCCCGAAGACGAAGCTATGGATTCGCAACACGCGAGCGTGTCACTGGCACCGGAACCGGTGCGAAACTCATTGAGCGAAGAAAATTGGCGGAAGCGGCGGAGTGTGCCTAAGTGCCCGATTCGCTCAGAGCTATATGTGGATGGGAGTCATTCGCCAAGCGAAGCTCCGCCCGAGGAGTCGCAGATCAGAATTCTGAATCAAGAACAATTTTCCTTGGAACGGCTGATCCATTGGCCGCGCTTCGGCAGCTGGACGCCTAGGCGGACACACCGCTTCTTGAGCGCGACATCCGATACCCCGATTTCTTTTGCCGCGTGCATCATGGGCTTGCTCCAGACCAATCTGGAAAGCTCGGCCTTGGAGGGCCAGGTGGCCCGCTCTTGAACTGGGAGTGTCACTCTCAGTTTCTTGTCCGCTTGGATCACGTCGGGTGAAAGCTTCCAGAACTGGTCGATGAGCTTCAGGTCGTCCACCGTGTTGCGGTAATGGCGGTCAATCATAGCCTTGGAGGTGCCGCAGTTGAAGGCGGTCAGCCCTTCGTCCTTGTCACGCTCAGCTTGGAACGTGATCGACGTGTGGCGGATGATGTCGGGAACCCAGCGCTTTGCGCCGGTGGCGGCCTTCAGCACCTTCAGCTTGTAGTTCCAGCCGGCCGGCAATCCCTTGAACGGGTAAAGCTTCAGCCACGCAGCGAGAACCGGGGGGATGGGAACCGAGCGTTTCAGCGTGCGACGGAGCTTGCCGCCAGTCACCCGGATGCGTTCGGCGGTGATGTCCTCCTCCTTGAGGTCGGCCACCTCGCTGGGGCGTAAGCCGCCGAACAAGGAAATCGCCACGGCCGCGGCAGTGGCTCCGTCCTGATAACGAAGTGCGGCAGACAGGAGGCGCTTCACCTCGTCGAAGGACAGTATTGCGATCTTGCTTGTGTCCTTCGGCAACTTGTCGAGCCGCTTGCAGGGATCCTCCATGCAGTAGTGGTGGCGGACGCACCAGTTGAAGAAAATCGAGAAGATCCGCCGGTGGCTGCGCCGAGAGCTGATGTTGGTGAAGCGGGAGAGGATCTTCTCGAGGTCGGACACCCGGACCGCATGCACGTGCTTGTTGGGGTCGGGCTTCAGCAACAGCTTCAGGCTGCCCTCGTAATTCTGTCGGGTGCTCTCCTCGATCCCGATGCGGCTGGCGAGAAACTCGGTCCGGGCATTGAGGATGCTGATCGCCTTGGTCTCCGAACGGAAGCGGGCCTCGAAAAACGCGAAGGCATCGTCGAGGCTCGCGCCTTTCGCTAGCGCTCGTCGTTCCAGCGCCTTGTAGTGTGCCACCACCTTCGAAATGCCGTCGCCGCCCCAATGCTGGATCGCGGCCTCAGCGTCGGCGAGTTGCTCGACCGTGAGCGAAGTCCGGAGGGCTCGTCGATGTTCCGGTCTCCCGGCCGCATCCGCTTCCAAGTCCGCCATCGCTTGGACCGCCTCGGACTTGTCCGAGTAGTTTTGACGTACCCGAGTACCGTCAGGCTTGGTGCCGGTCACCCGCCACGACTTTGTACCGCCCCGGTTTTTGAACGAGGACAGCTTGAAGACAATTACCTTCTTGGGACGTGCCACGGTGCGTTTTTGGCAACCGCGGTGGCAACCGGCAAGCGTTTCTGAGGTGATGGTGTCCTAGATAATTGAAAATGAGTGATATAAAGTTAGGCGTTCTAGCATTCGCAATGAAGAGGTCAGGAGTTCGAATCTCCTATGCTCCAGTGATTTATGTGTTGGTGGTGGCGGTTCTCCGGGGCGAAGTGCAGGATCGAGGGGAAATTCGGGGTGATGTGAGGATGGTGGGATGGACATCCTTCTCTACTATTTTCCCTTCTGGGTCGCCTTCGGGGTGATTGGAAAAGTCATCGGCAGGTCGAAGGGATCTGCTTGAGCGTGGGGTCGGTCTGATGGCTGCTGATGGCCAGGCAGGAAGAGAGGGTGGAGCCATGAAAAATCCAGGAAGCCCACGGGAGGAGTCACGAAGCCAAGCATGCCCGGAGATTCACGGCGTGAAACCGGGCCGCATCACTGCAGGGTGAACCGCAGGCGGAAGAACGCGGTGAGGCTGGAGGCGAGGCCGGGGACATCTGCGGTGCCCCGTAGGTCGGGGTAGGTGACAGATTGCATGCCGTCCTGCGAGGAGACCACGGGGGCAATGTCCGAGATGAGGTGCCAGAGCTGGCCGGTGGTGCTGCCTTGAAGCTCGTACAGGATGTCGCCGCGGTCCAGTGGCCTGAGGTAGCTGAGGGAGACGGTGCCGGAGGTGGTGGAGAGCGCGGGCAGGCCCACGGGAGCCACGCCGGTGGCCGGGTCGCCGCCTAGGGCATACTCGACCAAGTCCGGCCACGCGTCACCATCGGTGTTCGATTCCGGGCCGGATCCCGCTCCGGGAGTGTTTGCCAGCCATGCGGTGAATCCTTCCAGCGGTGGAAAGCTTTCCACGATCTGGATGGCGCAGATGCCATTGTTGTTCGCCCCGCTGAGAGCGATGCGGAGTTGCGGTGCTGAGACGCCGGTAAAGACGGTGTAGTTCGTGGGGCCGGAATTCGCCCCCGTTTCCTCGACATAGCCGACACCACGATGGGACGATGTGGAGGTGTTGCCCGTGGTGATCGTCCGGGAGATGGTCGCATTGTCCTGTGCTGTCAGGCTTAGGGTCGAAGTACTAGGACCCTCGTTGTTCCCGTAGTAAACGACCACGTTGTAGGTCTCGTAGGGGATGCCGGAGAAGGTGATGGCGGGCTCGCGGTCGTTGAAGTCATTGAGCAGGGTCTCATCCGGCGTGTCGGTCTGGCCATGGTGCCAACTGTTGTCCTGCGATTGCGTCCATGCCGTGATGCTGGCCGTGGTGGCGGCACCGGTGCCATCCACCAGCGGGAAGGGGACGGAGCCGGGACCCTGGCCGAAGCCTGCGTGATTGTTCCACTGGCTCTGCTCATGGCCGGGTGCTCCCGCGGATGCGGATGCAGGAAGCGGGACCCCGCTCCACCCGACGTATTTCCAGCCGATGGTGGCCGGGAGTGCGGCACGGGTGGTGAATGTCCAGACCGGGCCGGTCAAGGAATAGCCCTCCGTGTGTGCGACCACTTGCCAATGAAACGCGGTGCCCACCGGCAGCAATCCCGGCGAGAATGTTGCGGTCGCTCCGGTGTGGGTGGGAGCGGCGGGTTTGCTTTCTCCCTCGGTCCAGAAATAGACGTCGTAGCTGGTGGCACCGATCACGGGGTTCCATGAGAGATCCGGATTCAGAGGAACCCGGGCAGCACCGTCAGCGGGCGAGGGTTGCGCGGGTGGTGCTGCCACCGCGGAGAAAAGTTGTGCGATTCCCCGCGCGACCAATTCGCTGCTGAGGGCCTTGCCACGGGCATTCGGGTGGACGACATCGGAATTGAGGATGCCTGTCGTCGCCGGATAGGTCACGGTCCCGGCCGCATCGGTAGCGATGGCCACGTTCTCGTTTCGGTAGAGGTTCAGGTAGGCCTCTCGTTGGTTCACGACGGGAATGCCGCGCGCGGTGGCAATCTCTTCCAGGGCCTCGACGTATTGGTTCAGCAGTTGGTTGCCCGCGTCATCGTAGCGCCCGTCATTCGTGATGTCGGCGATGGGCGACTCCCCGATCACCGTGGGCGAGACGAGCACGACGTGATGACCTTTTCCGAGCACATGGGCGGTCATTGCATCGAGGCGCGCCTTGTAGGTGGCCTTTGAAGTGTTGTCGCCTTGATAGACGTCATTGATGCCGATCTGGATGACGGCGACGTATTTCGCTCCATCCGGGAGAGCGGCGAGATCTGCATCGACTTGGGCGGCGAAAGGTCTCGGGGGATTCGGCCCGCTGCCTCCGGAGAACTGGTCGCCGTCGGGGAGATTCAGCAGGTCGTCGGAGGTGGCGCCATTGATGCCCCGGTTCAGGATGGTCACCTCCGGGAAATCGGGGTCTGCATCCGAGGCCTGCTGGAGTGCATCCGCGATGCCGTCGAAGTAGGTGAAGACATCCGTGATCGAGTCTCCGAAGAAAGCGAGGCGTGTCCCGTCCGGAATCCGGCGTGACTCGTCGTCCGGGCTGACCAGTGCGGCGATGCCCTTCATCGCCTCGACCCCGGCGGTGCGAGGCTCGCGTGCCGCCGGTGACACGTCAAAGGGCGGTTCCCCGGCGAGCGTGCCGGTCGTGAAGGTGAATTCGCCGCTCGTCAGCGTGCCTCCCGATTGCAGCCGGGTGACGATCTGCCAGCGATAGGCCCGGCTTGCCTCCAGATAGGTGTGGGGGTGAAAGCGGATCGCATCGGTGCTGCCCGTGGGCGACCCCGGCTTGTTTTCGCCGTCTTTCCACAGATAGACATCGTAGCCGGTCTCGCCCGCTCCACCGGCATTCCACGCCAGCGGTTGCCATGGCTTCATCCCGGAGGATCCGTTAGCAGGATGGGATGGGGTGGCCGGGGTGGTGCTTTCGGGCACGGGCTCGCCTTCGATGATCTGGATGGCTGAGATGCCGTTGTTGTTCGCTCCGGAAAGGGAGACGACAAGGGTCTGGCCGCTGAGACCTTCGAAGACGGAGTAGTTCGAAGGCGTCGCCGCGCTCGCATCGGTGCCCTCCACGTAGCCGACATGGGCGTGGAAGGACTGCGCAGTGTTTCCTGTCCGGATGGTGCGCGAGCGATTCCCCGCATGCAGCGTGGAAGTACTAGGTCCCTCGTTGTTCCCGTAGTAGACGACCACGTCATAGCCGCTGTAGGGGATGCCGGTGAAGGTGATGGCCGCCTCGCGGTTGGCGAAGTCGTTGGTCAGCGCTCGGTCCGGGGTGCTGCCATCGTCGTGCTTCCAACTGTTGTTCGACGATTGCGTCCAGGAGGTCACGCGGGCCGTGGTTGCCTGACCGTCGCTGTCCTTCAGGACCAGGGGCACGGAGCCGGGTGCCTGGCCGGATCCCTGGTGGTTGTTCCAGTAGACTTGCTGGTAGCCGGGTGCCCCGGCGAGATCGGAGGCGGCTAGGCTGATGCCTCCGAGGCCGAGATATTTCCAGCCGATGGATGCGGCTGGGCCTTGGCTGTCCGCGGTGGTGAAGGTGGCCTCGCTGCTTTCGACGGTGCCGTTCGGATTCGTGGCCGTCACCGTCCAGCGATAGGTAGTCGCGGCGCTGAGATTTGCCGGAGCGTATTGGCCTGTAGTCAGGCCGCCGGCCGTCGCGGTGGCGGGCTTCGGGCTGCCCTGCGGCCAGAGATACACGCTGTAGCTGGCGGCACCGGCGGAGGTCCACGAAAGCGGCAGCGAGGACCTGTAGCCGGTGGCTCCATTCAGTGGGTACGTGAGCTGCGGGGTGGCGGGCGGTGCGTTCGCATCGATGGGCAGGGAGAGGTAATCGGTCACATCCTTCGCTCCCGAGGTGCCGGGTCCGTTCAGCTTCAGCCACAGGATGGGGCCGATGGCTCCGGATGCGTGATCGACCCGGAGTTGGTAGTCGCCTTGCTCGAGCTGCACGTTCACGTGGACCGGCGTGTCATTCCCTGGCGAGTCCGCGATGAGCTTTTCGGTGGGCTCCCAGATGCCGTTCCTGTTGCGATCGATGTAAACCGACGAGCGTCCGTCGCTGGTCTGCATCGAGAGGTCATAGCTACCGGTTCCCGGCACGCTCAGGGTGGCGCGGAACATCTGGCCATACACCCGGTCGAGCACGTAGGGGCCGCGCAGCACTGGCAGATCGTAGCTGCGCAGGATCTTGTCCGAGGTGTAGGAGGCGAAGTCCGGCACCACGGCGAGCGGCTTGCGCGGGACCTCGTATTCGGTCACGCGGACGACGTTCTGCCAGTTGTTGTAGTGTTGCCAATCGTGTCCCTCGACCGGCGTGCCGTCCGGGCGATGCAGGCGGGCG
This sequence comes from Luteolibacter flavescens, assembly GCF_025950085.1. NCBI lineage: Bacteria > Pseudomonadati > Verrucomicrobiota > Verrucomicrobiia > Verrucomicrobiales > Verrucomicrobiaceae > Neoluteolibacter > Neoluteolibacter flavescens. Next base: position 147,610 of record NZ_JAPDDS010000011.1, on the reverse strand, counting down.
CGGATGCCGAAGCCGCCGCTGCGAGTGATCGGGCCACTGTAAGCGGGGCTGGCCGCGGTGGTCTGCGGCACCATGTGGAAGTCCGTGGTGGTCCGGCTGTTGTTGAAGCCGCCAGTTTCATAGCGGATCGTGCCGGGGATCTTCGTGCGGTTGCGCAGGGTGATCGCGACCTGGCTGCCGGCATACGAACGGTAGTCGGCGGAGAGGGGCGAACCGGGGTCCGTATCGGCGGGCAGGATCTCCACCGGCTGGACGATGGTCAGCACGCGCTCGCGCACCGACTCCAGCCGCTCCGCGAATGCAGGGTAGTTTTCGGTACCGACGGGATTCCACAAGCGGTCTGCCATCGCGGGAAGGCGCGGCAGGAGGTCCCTCAGGATTGTCTTTTCATTCTGCTCCCAGCTCAGCATCTGACCGCCGAGCACTTGGGCTTCACGGCCGATCGCCTTTACATCCCACTTCCCGTCCTGCTTGTTGGGGTCGGATGGCCCCGCGTCCTCGAAGACCGGGCGGCCCGGCTCCCAGTGCATGAAGGTGTCCTTGTCCCAGCCGTGGATGATCTCCGGCGACCACATGCGCTGCGTGGTGTGCGGGCCGCGGTTCGTGGCTCCGGAGCCAACGATGTACATCGGCTTCCACGAGGCATTGATGACTTGGTAACCGCTGTTCAGCAGGTCCCACGGCGGATTGTAACTGGATTCCCAGGAGAAGATCACCACTCGATCCGGGCCGGTGGCAGGAAGGTCGACCGTAGGCGAGCCGTGGAAGCCTTCCCAAATCATCAGGCGCTTGCGCTCCGCCTCGGGCTTGCTGCGGAGGTGGAGATTCATGGCACGGAGGAAGGGGATGAGTGCACTGCCCGCGCCGGATTCGTCACCTCCGATGTGGAAGTAAGGCGAGGTGTAGAAGACCTCCAGCATCTCATCGACGATCGCCTGGATCTTCGCGTAGTTGTCAGGGTGCGCCACGTCGGCATCGGTGCCCCCGGGGTTGAGGTAGCCGGATTCCTTCAGGCGGGAGGAGTGGCCGGGAAGATCGAGCTCCGGGATGATCGTGATGCCACGCGCATCGGCATATGCCACCAGTTCCTCCAGTTCCGCGCGCGGATAAAGGATGTTTCCGGAGAGGTGGTCCGTGACCGGCGGGAAGGGGAAGGTGAAGTGCTGGTCGTCGGTGAGGTGCAGGTGCAAGTAGCGCAGCTTGTGCAGGCGCGCCAAGCGGATGACTTCCTTCACCGTGCCGAGGCTGGATGGCTGGCGTGCGAGATCCAGCATCACCGAGCGATAGGCTGCGGCGGGGCTGTCGGCGATGGTCACCTTCGGAACGGTGAAGCTGCCACCGCTTTCCACGAGCGACTGCACCAGCGTGGCCGTGCCGTAGGCGACGCCCTTGTAGTACTGGCTGCGGATGGTCACCGAGTTCGCGACCACCAGCGAGTAGGATTGATCCTCCAGATCCTCGGTGGCGGCGAAGGCCCCGGTGAGAGGGGCGAATTCCAGCGAGATGTCGCCATTGCCGGGTGTGCTTCCGCCACCGAGTGGCAGGATGGCGGGCTTCACCCCGGTCACCGCTTCCAGTTCGCCGGCCAGGACTTCGGCAAGTGGTTGGAGGCTGTTTTCAACAGGGCGTGCGGTGTTTCTCGTCGCGTAGAAGATCCGCGGGCTGGGCGACCAGGTCATGCTCCCGCCATCCATCGTCATCGAGGAGGGGAGCGGCGAGAGTGCCGCGGCGGGTAGCAACCATGACAAGGTCGCGAGGAGGAGGATGAGGGCGTGTTTCATGGTTTCGTCAGGGTCCGTGCAAGGGGCTGCCGGACCGGGGGATATCGGGAGATCATGGTGGGGTGCCGCGGCGAGGATACCTCCGCGAGCACGGCGGAAGATGTACCATCGTGGTACAATTCCGGACTCTCACTTGCCTGCGGGCCGCTTCGCCTTCGGGAGATACCAGTCCGGGGGCGGGCCGCCGGCGGTCTCGCCATCGATGAATTCCGGCATGATCACGCAATGGCGCTGGGAGGTCTTGATCCCCGCCCGGATGGAGCGCTTCAGGAGCTGGGCCATGCCGCGGCCGAGTGCCTCGCCATCCATGCTATACCGCGCCACGGACGGGATCGCTTCCGAGAGCAGCCGCGCATCCATCCGCGAGATCACGGCAGCATGCGTGGGTACCGGAAAGCCTCTCCGCGTCAAGTGGCCCACCGTCGCGGGCGCGTGATTCGGGAAGGCAACGAAGAATGCGGTGGGGACCGGTTGGCCGAGGAGCAGTCCGTCGAGCACGTGGCAGAGCCCGGCCACCGTGTCGTCATAGATCGCGAGCTCGGCCCAGGCACCGGCAGCCGTGGCGGCGGCGATGAATGCCTTCGCGCTCGCACGATCCCCCGCGGTGGCATTCTCCACGGAAAGGAAGACCATGCGCCGGTGCTTCCGCGCGGCGAAGACCCCGGCGGCGTGGCGGCTGACCGCTTCCAGATTGAACTCCGCATGTGAAAGCGCGATGCCGCCGAACATGCCACCGAGCACGACCGCCGGGATGCCCGATGCGGCGAACCAGGTCTGCACCTCGCGGGTCGAGCGATACAGCACCCAGCCCGCGGTGTCCGGTTGCGAAGTGATCTTCCTCAGCGCGGTGTCCGGGTGCTTCAGCCGCCAGAGGCCGGGATGATACTCGAACTCGAGGTGAAGGCCCGACCTGCCCAGCGACTCGGACATCACCTGGAAGATGCTTTGCGTGAGCGTTGTGAGGACGAACCTCGGCTGCGGGCTGAGAATGCGGACGATCTTCCCGGTGGCGGGAATCTTGGAAGAGCGCTTCGGAGGCTTCTGGGCAGCGATGCGATACCTGCCGCCACGTCCGCCGGAGGTGATGGTGCCGTCCTCGACCAGCACGGCGGAGGCGCGGCGCAGTGTGCCGCGGCTGACCCCGAGCTCGCGACAAAGCTCGGCCTCGGATGGCAGGACCTGGTCCCATGCACCGTCGCGGATGCGTTGGCGCAGGCACTCGGTCACCTGGTCGGTGAGCGTGAGACGGATCGGCAGGGGGTCGGAGGATGCCATCAACGCAACAATACCGTTGGACCGCTCGATTGCTGTCAGATGAATAGCGGATGCTCCCGGCCCTCGACCACCTCGATCATGTCTTGGAGAAGCAGATTCCATCCCACGAATCCACCTTCGCGCCCCGTGGCGGACTGATCCGCGGAGGGTGCCAGCGGACGGCCCGTCTCGGCGTCGTAGTTTTCGTGCAGCGACCCGCAGAATTCGATGTCGTCGAGGTAGAGCCGGCACAGGCGATCGACGAGTTCCTCCGCTTCATCGGCGAAGCCGTAGCGGACGAGCGCGGTGAAATAGAAGTAATTCACGATCGGCCAGATAGGTCCCTGCCAGTTCGAGTGCGGGTCGATCATGTTGACATTGTTGTAGTCGGGATCCCTGGCGGAGAGGCTGCGGAGTCCGTGGGGAGAGAGCAGGTGATCGGCATTCCAGAGGTAGCGCCGGATCATCTCTCTCGCATGCACGCGGGGCACCAGACCGGCCCAGAGTGGGACAAAATTCGAGTAGGAGACGCGACGTCGCCAAGTGCCATCGCGCAGGTCCATGGTCCAGAAGCTGACATCGTCCGGACTCCACAGGTGCTTCATCATGGCTGCGGAGAGCTTGGATGCCATGGTCGCGAAGCGGCGCGCGTCTTCCGCATGTCCCAGCCGGTCGGCGAGCCGGGAAAGGGCTTCGTATTCCCGATACTGGAAGGCATTCACGTCGGCGGCGGCCATCTTTCGCCGGGCCTCCGGGTCATTGGTGACCGCCACGTTGTTGTCGGCACCGGAGGACATGGCATCCTCCCAGGCATAGAGGCCGGTAGCCGCATCCCGATGGCTCGCCTCGCGGCGGGTGACGATGCGGACGATCTCATCATAATGAGGTACGAGCCACGAGTCATCGCCGCCGAGCCTGCCGGCCAGCTCCGCGCCTTGGGCGAGGAAGGGCTTCAGCCGCAGCGAGGGGAGGCGGGCGCGGACGCCTTCCGTGGAGATGCAGGCAGCCACGTCGCCATCCGGCAGCACGGAGTTCAGCACGTTCAGCGTCCAGTATTTCAGATACTCGGGGCGTGCCGGGTCGCGCGAGGCGAGGTGGCAGGAGATGAAGAATCCATCCCAGTCCCACTGCTGTTCATAGAAGCCTCCGGGAATGCAGTAGGGGTAGCGGATGAAGCCGCGCGCGGGCATGATGACCTGCGGGCGCAGGCGATCCAGATGACGGACGACCTCCCGGCGTGCGTCGTGGCGTGTGGTGGATGTTTGGCGGGGAGGGGCTTGCTGGAGTTCCATGGACTTGTGGTGACCTCGAAAGAAAAGGGGGAAATGGCTAGGACTCCGCGCCGGTGAGCCAGCGGAAGTGGACGACCCGATAGCGTCGTCCCCAGGTTTCGTTGAGCGGTTGCCGGGGCGGGTAGGCGTCGGGGCTCTCGCTGCCATCCAGATACCCGGGCAGGCGTTGCACCACGGCCTCGCACCAGGCGCGGGCACCCACTTCGCCGGTGGAAGTACGAGATTCACCGTAGCCGCGGATGCGGAAGGTATCGCCGCGGACGACCAGATTCGGCCCGAGGGGATCGAGCAGGTCACCCTGCATCAGCCAGCCGGGGGTGCCCGCCGCGGTGCCCAGCGCGCTGGCCTCGGGGAAGGCCATCGCGGCGCCGCCGGGGCTGGGCGACCCGGGCAGCCCGGCGTCCCTCACCTCGTCATTCAGCCCCGCGTCGTCGATGGCCGTCTGGAGTGCGCCGGACAGCCCCAACTTGGGATCGCGGTCGAGCCTCCGGTTCACGAACTCCGCCATGCTGAGGAATGGCCCGCGCAATCGCACCTGCTCTACGATCTTCACCGCGAGCTCCCGGAGCTGTTCGTCATCCAGATCCCGATAGCCAGTGTAGTGGCTTTGAAGGTCATCCGATCCAGCGTCGGCGGCACCGCCGAGCACCACATCCGTGCGGGAAAAGAGCGCGCCAGCCGACTCCGCCTCGTCGCCATTCGTGCCGCTACCCGGTTTCAGGCGGGTGATGGAGCGGCCGTGGGTGGAGGCGAGCAGCGCATGCCAGGCGTCCACCGAGGTGGAGTTCACGTTGAAGCCTCCTTCCAGCATCAGGTGCGCGGCGATCCGGCGATAAGCGTCGATCCTCGGCTCCGTGGCTCCGCTGGACTCGAAGATCTCGCCGTGGATCTCATCCGCGTCCCGGTCATCCAGCCACGGGGTGAAGCGCGGGTTCAGCAGCGCCTTCTCACCCGCGATGAAACTGCGCCATGCCTGCGCCATGCTTTCGCTGGACTGGAAGCGTCCGGCATTCCGCGGCGCGAGCGAGGAGAAGAAATAGTGGTCCCACAGTGCTTCATTGCCGAGGTAGCGGTGGTCGAGCAGATCCCCGCTAACCGACTTGTCCGCGGGTAGCAGCGGGTGGGCGTAGGAATTCGCTATCGCCTGGTCGGCGTAGGGCGGGGAGGCGACGTTCACGTTGTGATTCCACACCGTGGCGCGGATGGTCGAGGCACTGTCGCCGGTTCCCGCGTGGCGCAATTGTGCGAGGGAAGTGAGCGGAACGGTCGGGATGGACGCCGCGAGCACGTGCGTCTGGCCGTTCCCCGGACCTGTGCCCGAGCCGGTGTAGCCGTGGTTCGCCCCGGCGGGGTGCCCGGCGTGGGTGATCTGCAGCACGTCCGAGTCAAAGCTGGTGACGGGCTCGAGGCGGTAGTCGAAGCGCTCGTTGACGAAGGACGTGTGATCGCCGCGCATCTTGGAAGACAGGCGCATGATGCCGGAGCTGAGGAAGGCGCTGATCGGATTCGTGCTGTCCTCCGCGGTCTTCAGTTCCATGATGAAGGCGGCGAAGGGCTGCTTTTTCCCGATGATCTGGCTGAAGGAACGGGTGGGGATGCTGGCGGGATCCAGCCCCGGCATCCAGGAGATGAACTTCGTGTCGCTGGTGGCCAGGATCTCGCCACGATGTTCATAGTAGGGGACCTCGCGCGAGGTGTCGTAGATCCAGAAGTCGAGGTACTGGGAGAAGTTGTTCCCCGTGCCGGTCTGCGCGACCTCGGTGGGTGAGAGCCCCACGGAGATGCGGTCGCTGGCCCGTCCGCGGACCTTTGCCTTGTTCGGTCCGATCTGGTCGCCCGAGATGCCACCCTCGAATTCGATGCCGGGGTGATACTCCTTCGTGCCCCTGCGGATGGAGAAGGTCAGCGTCTCGCCGGGACCCATGGAAAACTGGCTGCCCGCGGCGTGATTGTAGAAGGGAGACTGGGTGAAATAGCCTGCCGAGATCATGTCCTCAAGCGTGGGCGAGCCGATCGGGCTGCCATTGATGCGCCAGTCGAATTTCAGCGGCAGGCGCTTGTGGAACTTGGCGAAGAAGGTCGTGTTCGCGGGGAAGACGATGCGGGCGTCGAAAGGATTCCACAGCGTCACGTAGATGTCCGCCATCATCTGCAGCGTGTAGGGCTGCTGCGGGTTGTTCTCGCTGCGGGCGGAGTAGGAGAAGAGATACACCACCTTTGCCACGCGCGGGAAACGGAAGCCGCCGCCGGCGTCGCCGTAGTCGGTGCCGGAGTCCGCCTTGTGCCAGTCGATCAGCGGCGAGTGCGGACTGATGCGAGGCTCGTCGCCGCTGAAGTGAGTGTCCTTGTAGAGATTGTAGTAGGTGTGGAGATGATTCCAGCGCGCACCCAGCGCCATGCCGGCCTGCCCATAGAGGTAGGCTTCCTGGCTGCCGGTGCTGGACGAGCCCTCCCACTTGCCGAAGCCGGTGATCTTGTCGGCAGGCAGCTCGAAGAGGGTGTTCAGGTCGTGTTTGATGCCGCCGTTCCGTGCATCCGTCAGAAGCGAGCGGGAGTAGGTGGTGAAGTCGCGGTCATGGGGTTCCGGCCACTTGTTTGCCGCGAGTCCGAGCTGCGCGGGTGTGACGATCGTCGTGATGCTCTCCGCCGCTGGATCGAATCCTTCGACTCCGGGAAGCCTCTCGGGTGAATTCCGCGCGGCACTGTGGCGGGCCACCGTGCGGTCGCCCGGTGTGGTGGCAGGGACGTCCGGCAAGTCGGCGCGGGCCTTCAGCGACTCGTCTTCAGTCCACCATCCGAGGCGGCCGTCCCCGGGCAGGGTGAGCAGTGGCACACGCACTTCCTTTGCTCCGGAGGCCTTTCGCATTGCCACGGATTCGCCGGGGATCTCGCGCAGGGCGTCACCCACTTCGGGCGTGTCGTGGTCATCGGTGACGAGCCATCCGGAGAAGTCCGCATCGCGGTCGCCGGGCGTGGTCCCGCCGTCCGTGCGCCACACGCCGCACCAGCGTTCGTTCGCGACGGCGTCACCGGGATCGAGGATGGCGGCGGGCGCGGTGACCCTGCGATCCGGGCCGGTGTGCTTCTGGAGTTGGGCGATCGCGAGGCCGAGGGCCAGGCGCGCATTCGCCTTTGCCTCCGCCATGGCATCGCCACGCGTCGAGCTTCGCAGCGAGACCGCGGACAGGCTGATGGTGCCGACCGCGATGATGGTGATCAGCATCATCATCACCAGCGTGGTCACGAGGGCAAAGCCGCTCCCGGTCCGGCGATCAATCTCGAGTCGCGATTTCATGGAATGATGAGGCTTGGAATGGCGGGGTGAGGACTGCCCGCGGGATCACGGAATGGTGCGGCGGGTCTTCAGGATGGCATCGCGCTTGCCGGGGACGTGGAGCGAGGCCTCGATGGTCTTGCTCGATGCGACCTTCACGGGCGTGCCGGTGTATCGGGCGGGAGCGGAGCCATCGATGGAGTAGCGCACCTCCGTCTTCGGCAGATCGCTGAAGATGCTGAAGATCGTCACCGACTCCTTCCCGGGCTGCGGACGGATGGCGAGGCTGAGGGGATCGAGGTTGATGCCGCCTTTCGTGAATTCACGGGCAAAGTCCGCATTCACCCGCTTCACCACGGAGGCGAGGCGATGCTTCTTCGTGAGGGTTGCGACGTCCTCGTCCGTCACCGGCATGCGCCAGCGCTGGAATTCCGGCACGAGATTCTCGCCGCAGAAGGCGGAAAGCAGCGCGCAAACCATCTGCATGCGGATCGGATCCTCCGTGGACTCCGGGGCACGTCCATCGGCGTCCTCCTCGATGACCTGGTAGGCGCGGAACCACTTCTTGTAAACATCCCACCCGTAGAGGCGGACGAAGTGGAGGTGGAAGGCATGCAGCGCATCCACGTCCATCGCGGTCCATGGCTGGCTTCCCGCGAGGTATTCCTCCCCTTTGTTCAGGTAGAAGTTGTCGTTGAAGGCACGCCCGGTCTGCATGCCGCCGGGGCCGAACTCGATGCGATACGGTGCCTCATCCGTGAGAAGACACTCCACGGCATAGGAGAGCTTGATGTTCGCGAAGGTCTCGCCGCCGGCGCTGGGGGTGATGTACCATCTGCCGTGGTTGCGGGCGTCGAAGACGTGGCCCATCTCGTGCAGCACGCCGAATTCCACCTTGTCCTTCGTGAAGTCGGTGAGGAGACCCGGCACGAAGTTCCAGTCGATGTTCACGCCGTCGAGTCCCGCCGTGCCCCACGCACCGAGATCGCGATAGCCGCGCAGCGTCATCGGCGGGCGATGGTTCGTGAGCTCGGCCATCGTCAGGTAGGTGGAGTCGAGGAAGGGGATGAAGTCCTTGCGTTCTCCGAGGAGCGCCCAGTCGTCCTTGCGGAAGCTGACCGAGACATGCTTGCCCTTCCTCTCCTCGGTGCGTTCCTTCTCCTGGGCGGCAGAGTGCGATATCGGAAGGGCGGCGAGCGCCATGGCCCAGAGGGCGGATTGTTTGAGCGTGACCATCACGTGGAGGGGATGCAGGTCGATTCAGCGCTTCGCATCGGCTTCGCTGCGGAACCACGCGCCGAGCAGGGGGCCGGTCTGCTTGCCGCGGCGGTCGAAGAGACCGGCCCGGAGGAAGACGGTGCGGTCGATGGCCAAGGGCGCTTCGTAGTCCTTCCACCCGGAATTCGGCAAGGTGTTGTCGAGCGTGTAGCGGATCGTGAAGCCCTCCTTCCGCGAGGTGAGCCGGACGGTGATCGGCTCGCTGAAGGTGTTCTCGTCGCGGGTGAATTTCCCATCCACCTCCATGGCGATGGGGTGGACGATGAGGTCCAGCTTTGCGTCGGTCTTCTCCCAGCGTTGGCGGAAGGACGCGTAGTCGCCTGTCGCGCCGCTCCGGTCCCAGCAACGCTCGGCGACGATCGCGAGCCGCTCGCGCATGCTCTGGATCTCGATGGCTTCCGAATTCTCCCAAGAGGTGAGCTGTGCGCCGATGAGCTTCGAGGTGTCCTCGAGATGCGTGTATTCCTCTGAGTTCTCCCGACCGAAGAGGCTGGGATTCCACGCGTGGAGAAATTCGGGCGACTTCTTGTTGTCGCGGACGATGTAGAGCGGCGTCCACGTGGTATTGACGATTGAGTAGCCGCTGCTCGCGATGTCCACCGGGTTGCGCCCCTGCGACCACACCACTACCACCGCGTCCTTTGGCAAGGGGTAGGGACCTCCGGGATTCCAGCCTTCTTCCCAGACGAGGGTCTTCTTCCCGCGCTTCGTGACGATGGAGTGCAGGTGATTGACGAACTTGCAGTAGAGATCGTGCGGTGTCTTCAGGGTTGGGTCCTTCTTGAGCGCGTCGCGATACTCCGGTGTCTCCTCCAGGCCCGCGAGGCTCACCTCGTCCGCACCGATGTGGACGTAGGGTCCGCTCTGGAAGACGTCCATCACTTCATTCAGCAGCGCCTCGACCGCCTCGCAGGTCTTCGGATTTGCGATGTGGACGGTGGAGCCGTTGCCAGGCATCGCGAAGTCGCGTGGCTCGTTGGCGATCAGCCGGCCCGAGTGGCCGGGCAGGTCGATCTCGGGAATGATGAGCACCCCGTGTTCTCGCGCGAAGCGGTCCAAATCGACGAGTTCCTCCCGGCTGTAGGGCTCGCTCTTTTCCTGGGCGGCGGGCTCGAAGCGCGCGAACTCAGCATTCGTCTTGCCCGCCTTCGAGAAGCGCTTCGATGGGAACATGAAGAGCTGGTCATCCGACAGGTGGAGGTGCAGGTAGCGGATCTTGTAGAAGCGGCAAAGCTGCACAACCTGCTTGATGCCGCCGACGCTGTGGTATTTCCGCCCGAGGTCGATCATCGCGGAGCGGAAGGCGAGGTCCGGCTGGTCGGAGATCTGCACGCGGGGCAGGGACGCCTTGCCCGGTTCCTCGTGGCGCAGGAGTTGCAGCAGCGTCACGGTCGCGGAAGCGAGCGCCTGATAGTTGCCGGCGCGGATCTCGGCCTGCTCGTCGATCTTCACGGTGTAGGCCTCGCCCTTCAGCGCGGGATCGAGATGTAGCGAGATGTCCCCGGCCCGCGATGGCATGGCGGATGCCGCGGGCGTGATGCCGCAAAGCGTGGAGATCTCGCGGGAGAGGATTGCAGCCAGTGGTGAGAGCTCCGGATTGGAGCAGACGATGCGGGTGGCAGGAGAGAGCGCGAACTCGCCTTGCGCGGGGACGAGCGTTTTGACCGGAGGGATGAGATGGATGCCAGCGGCAGCCGGACGAGCTTCCTCGGCGAAGGAGGTGAGCGGCACGATGGCGGCGACGATGGGCAAGAGGGCGGCGCGGAGAGAAACCGACGGGCGATGAGAGGTGGAGATCATGGGTGCTTGGATAGCCGGATGGTGTGAAACGGCGGCTGCGATCGACCGGTCCCGGGAGAGGTCGTGCGGGACCGGTCGATGCCTCGTCTGGATCGCGTTCGAAGCTCAGGGTCCCTCAACGCGCAGCCGGACGAACAGCCTGGGGGCGGAAACTTTCGGAATGGTCACGGTGACGGTATCGGCGTTGGCACCCGGAGTGATGGACGTGGAGGAATTCGAGCCATTCGCGATGGTCCACTCGCTTCCGAGATCATTATTGAACTCCACGATTGGCTCGACTCCCGATGACTCGTGGGTGCGGGTGAAGGTGAAGGTCACCGAGGTGCCGGAGTCGGCGATCACCGGCAGCATCGCCAGCGAGGCCGCGCCGGAGTTGGCGGGATTCGGCTCACCACCGAGGATGAATTCCAGCCCGTTGGCCAGGCCGTCGTCATCGGGGTCAGCGTCGAATGACGCATCGCCACCGGTGAGGCCCTTCGCACCGGCCCACGTTTCGTAGGCGCTGCCGGTCTCGACTTGGCCACGCACGATCTGCACGGCGCAGATGCCGGTATTGTTGAATGGACCGTTCGGATTGGTGATCGCCACGGTGAAGTTCGGATCATTGAGCCCGGTGAAGACCGTCACGTTCGTCGGGCCGTTGAGGGAGCCCGTTTCCATCACATAGCCGATGGATGCCCACGCGCTGGAGGTCTCCGGTGCTCCGGCCCGGATCATGCGCTGGGCGAGATCGTCCACGGATCCGGTGATCGAGACCTGAGCCTGGCTGCTGCCGTTTTGTCCGTAATACACGATCACCGAGTAGCCGCCGCCCTGGTAGTTGGCGGGCACGCCGGAGAAGGTGATGCTGGTTCCTTGCGCCGAGTAGGCGTTCAGCAGTTTGCCATTCGGATCGCTGCCGGAGTATGCGTGGAACCAACTGTTGGCTCCGCCGATATTCGTCCAATTGGTCACGGAGGTTCCGGTGGCCGCTCCGGAATTGTCGGTCAGGCTGAGCGGCACCGCACCTGAGCCTTGGCCACTGCCGGTATGGTTGTTCCAGTTCGATTGCGCGGTGGCGGGAATTCCTGCGATCTCCTCGGGAGCGAGCGAGTCATTGGTCGAACCGCCGAAGCCGTTGTCGTAGTTCCAGCCGATGCTCTCCAGGGTGGTGCCGGCGGACGCCGTTGTGGTGAAACTCCACTGCGGACCCGTCGAGGTGCCGAAGCTGTTCACAGCTTCCACCTTCCAGAGATAGGCTGTTTCGCCTGCCAATTGGATGGCACCGGACCAGTTGCTCGCGGTGACGGTCGCGGTGGGCGACGCGGGCTCGGGGTCGGCGGCCTTCCAGAGGAAGACCCGATAGGAGGTGGCTCCGGTGGAGTTCGCCCAATCAAGCGTGACCACGCGTGAAACATTCGCAGCCAGATTCGCAGGCGACGGTTGGCTGGGCGCGCTAGGGGAGGCTCCGGTCGTGAAGGTCCAGACGGGACCGTCCGTCGTCCCGGTGGTATTCGAAGTGACGACCTGCCACGAGTAGGCGGTGCCAAGTTGCAGCGGGCTGGCCGGCGTGTAGCCGGGTTCGCTGGATGTATGCGTCGGCTGTGCCGGGCGGGTGCCGGAGGCTGGCCACAGGTAGAAGCGATACTGCGAAGCACGTGCTGCCGTGGACCAGGTGAAGGAAGTGCCGGGCGCGATGGCAGTGGCTCCGCTCGCAGGCGATGGCGACCCGGCGGCATCCGGTGCGCCCTGTGCGCCGGTGGTGAAGGACCACACGGGACCCGAGGTCGGGCCCGCGTCATTCAGCGCGACCACCCGCCAGTGATAGGTGCTGCTGAAGTCCAGTGGCGACGCCGGATCATAGCTCGCGACCGAGGAAGTGCCGGTCGGCGTCGTGGGCTCGGTGGTGCCGTCTTTCCACAGGTGGATCTGGTAGCTCGTGGCGCGAAGGGATGACCGCCATGAAAGGTGCGGCGTATTCGCGAGATCAGAAGCTCCGCTGGCAGGTGCGGGCTGGGAAGGTGTGGAGGGCGTCGCTTCTTCCTGGATGATCTGCACAGCATGGAAGCCGTTGTTGCCGGAGGTGCCGATGCTCGTCAGGCGCAGGCTGAAGGCCGCGTCATTGAGCCCGCTGAAGACCGTGTAGTTGCTCGGGCCGCCATGGCTGCCGGTTTCCTGCACGTAGCCTGCGGCCTCCCACGTGGTGCCATTCGCCGAGGAGCCCGCGGTGATGGTGCGCGAGATGGCGTCGTCCGCATTTCCGGTGAGGGCAAGCGTTGCGGAGCGGCTGGTGTCCTGGCCGTAATAGACGACCACTGAGTAGCCGGTGTCCGTGTAGGATGGCGGGATATTCGTGAAGGTCAGCTCGGCATCCCGGCAGGCGTAGGAATTCATCAGCCGGCCATTCGCGTCCGTGCCTGCATAGTCTTGGTGCCAGCTATTGCTCGCGCCATGGTGGATCCAGGTTGAAAGCGTGATGCCGCTGGGATTTCCCTCGTTGTCCATCATGGCGAAGGGCACGTCGCCGGGGCCTTGGCCGGAGCCGCGGTGGTTGTTCCAGTTCCGCTGGCCGTAGCCCGGTGCTCCCGCGCCGTCGTAGTCCTCGAGCACGCCATTCGGGTCGTAGTCGTTGTGGTAGTTCCAACCGACGCTGGGGCGGCCAACCGGAACGAAGTCCGATGTGGTGAAGGACCACACGGGGCCCTCGGTACGGCCGTTCGAATTCACCGTCACCACCTGCCACTGGTAGGTCGTGGATGGCTCCAACATCGCGGGGAACGTGTAGCCGATCTGCGGGCTCACCGCGGTGGGCGTGGCCGGCTTCGTATCTGTCCAGAGGTAGAACTCATAGGTCGAGGTGCGATCCGCGTAGTTCCAGTCAAAGATGGTGTCCGCGGGAACGTTCGTGGAATTCTCCACCGGAAAGGGAAACTCCGCGACCGCCGGTGCCGCCGCGCTGCCGGTGGAAAAACTCCAGTCCGGGCTCTCCGCATTGCCCTCGGAGCCCACCGCCACCACATACCAGAGATAGTAGGTGTTCGCAGCGAGCGGGGTCGTGACCGTATAGGAGGTAGAGGTGACCGTGGCGGTGGGCGTCGTGGGACGTGGTTGGCCATCCAGCCAGAGAAAGACCCGGTAGGAATTCGCGCGCAGGGAGCGATCCCACGTGAGCACCGGGTTCAACGCCGTTTCCGACATGAAGTCGAAGGGGAAGTTCCCCGCAGGCTCGGCAGGTGCGCCGCTCTCCTTTACGATCTGCACGGCCGTGATGCCGTTGTTGTTCGCGCCATTCACGCTCTCCAGCGAGAGCGTGAAATCCGGATCGCTCAGTCCGGAGATGACCGTGTAGTTCGACGGTCCGGTGTGGCTGTCGTCCTGCTCCACGAATCCCATGGAGAAGTAGGAGGTGCCATTGCCCGGGATGCCCGTGGTCACGGATCGCTCCTTGTCGTCGGAGATCGAGCCTTTTACTTTCACCATCGATTCCCGCGAAAGCTCCGTCTGGGCGTAATAGACGACCACCGAGTAGCCGGAGTCCTGATAGGTCGCCGGGACATTGGAAAACTTGATCGAGGGATTCCGGCACGCGAAAGCATTCATCATCCTGCCATTCGCATCTGCGCCCTCGTAGGAGTGGTGCCAGCTATGGCTCTCGCTGTGGGTCCATGCGGTGACGGAGGTGCCCGTGCTGCTTCCGCTGTTGTCCACCAGAGCGAAGGGAACGGTGCCGGGATTCTGATACTCGCCACCCACGTGGTTGTTCCAGTTGAGCTGGGCATAGGGCCCGGCACCGGCCAGATCGGTCGGCACCAGCCCGTCATTTGTCGAGGCCTCGTGGCCGTTGTCGAAGTTCCAGCCTATGGATTCCAGCGCGTGGAGCTGGGTGCAGGAAGCGGCTGCCAGAATGATCAGCCAGGGGATTTTTCGTGATCGGTTCATGGGAAGGGGATGGATGTGGAGATGGGGGAAACGGGAGGGAGGGAATCGTGCGGATCAGTTTCCTGCGGTGGCGGACTCGGGCATGTCCGCGAGACTGCGGACGCGGGGCTTGCCGGTGCGGAGGTCGGGGTAGATGAGGACCACGGTGCGGAGGTCCTTCGCCACCGGCCAGTAGGTGGAGTTGAAGGGCTTCAGCGCGCCTTTCACTTCCTGGAACATCTCGATCTCGATCTTGTCGCCCTCCGCCTTGCCCACGGGGCTCTTGAAGTAGGACGAGCGACCGGGATCGAGGCGGATGCGCTGCTTGTCGAAGCGCACGGCCACCGGTGCCACCGTGGCATTGATCATGAAGCGATCGCCCGCCGCGAAGCGCGACGCATCATCCGCCACGGGCAGGATCTTCCACTGGCCCTTCTTGTCCGAGAGGACGAGCAGCAGGAAGCTGCCGGACTCTCCCGCGGGGAGTTTGAAAGTTTCCTTCGACGCGAAGCTCGCCGAACTGGCCGTATAGGTGCCCGGTGCGAGCTTGGCCAGCGTGCCGAATTGATTCACCTGCACGCCGAGTGTCTGGGTTGCTTCAGCGTCCTCGCGCTTCATGGAAAGCTCCACGGCGGGGACGGGCAGATCGAAGGCCAGCGTGCGCACCGAGACCGTGGACGCGTCCTGAGCAGGGGCGGTGCCCGCAATGGACAGGAGGACGAGGAAGAGATGGCGGAACATCATGTTAGAAGATGTGATCGGGGAAGGGGGGTGATGGATCTGCCGTGATCCACCGACGATCCATAGCGACGGACGTTACCCGAGGAAGAAGCCCGGTTGCCGGTGGAGGTGTACAATTGATGTACAACCAAGACCCTGAACGGGGCGGGTGTCCTTCTCTGAGATTGATCTATCAGTCTTCGGATTCCTCGGTGAGATCCGGGTCTGACTCCCATGGTGAAGAGATATCGAGACACCGGAGAACGGCCGTGACGGAGCTGCTCGCGGCCACAGCGTCCAGGTGGGCAAATGCCGTCCTTGGTTAGGAGGTCAATCCGAGGCGTTAGGAAAAGGGTAGGCCGAAAGTGCGGTGCCAACCTTCTCGCAAGCTCGGGCAAGCAACGTTTCATCAGGCATGCAAGTGCAGGGTGATTCCCAAATCCTGCCAAAATTCGCCATGACAGGAAATGACCTGCCGGAGCGATCTGCGAAACACAAAGTCGTATGACTGCCTGAAAGAATCTCGGGCATTTTGTTAACTAACCCAAACGAACCCAAGACTCGTGAAACTCCCTTCCTCATGCCTCCCGCTGGCCCCGGCGGCGCGTCTTTCGTTGTTAACCACGGCCCTGACCCTGGCCGTCCAATCCGCCCCTCTCACGTGGAATTCCGCGGGCCCCTCCAATGACTGGAGCACCGCCGCGGGCAATGGAAACTGGAACCCCGGTGGCGTCGTCTGGACTCAGAATGCGGACGCGGTCTTCGACGGCAGTTCCGGCACGCCGGAGTCGATCAATGTGACGACGAACAACATCGTCAATGACATCACCTTCGGCGTCTCCGGCTTCAGCATCAGCAGCGCGGGTGCTGGACAGCTCATCCTTTCGAACGATCTCGCGAGCACCTTTACGGTGATGAATGCTGCCGACACCGCCACCATCGGCGAGACGCTGGCGAACAACACGGGCACCGCCAGTTCGCTGACGAAGGCCGGCGCGGGCACCCTGAATCTCAATGGCGCGGCGGGGAGCAGCTACTCCGGCGGCACCACCATCAACGCGGGCACTCTTATCGCCAGCCACGAGGGCTCCCTCGGCGTGGGCCCGGTGGTGAACAACGCGACGCTCAATCTCAACAAGGCCAACGTCACCTTCACCGGCATCAGCACCGCGCTCAGCGGCGCGGGAACCGTGAATGTCACGGCGCTCGGCACCGTCGCGAATTCGGTGATGCTGAATGGCGACCACTCGAACTTCACCGGTACCTGGAACATCGGTGTAGGCGCCACCGCAGGAGCCGGCCGCGTCTGGATGAATGGCCCTGACAACGCAGCCGCCACCATCAACGTGTTGCCACACGCCACCTTCTTCTCCACGGCTGGCATCCACCATGCCGCGATCACCCTGGGCGGCGGAGACACGGGCGAATCTCTCGGGCAGTTCCGTCTGGATACCGCGGGCAATACCTGGACCGGCCCCATCACCCTCGCAGGCGAGATGACGGGAGCGGGCGACGGCATCGTCGGCACGAATGCCGGACCCGTTTACATGACCGGCATCATCTCGGAGAGCGGCGGATCGCGCCCGCTTACGAAGGTCGGTGGCGGCACCTTGGTGCTCTCGGGAAACAACTCCTACTCCGGCGCGACCCGCATCATGGGCGGCAATATCAGCGTCGCCTCGATCAACAACTCCGGCGCATCCGGCCCGCTCGGCACGAATGCCCTCATCTCCCTCGGCACCGGTGGCACCGCAGGCACCCTGCTCTACACTGGCACGGGTGAGACGACCAACCGCACCTTCGACCTCGGCGGCACCAGCGGCACCGGTGGCATCAACCACTCCGGCACCGGCCTGCTGAAGATCACCGGCAATGTCACCGCGAGCGGACTCGGCAGCAGGGCGCTCTCCCTGAACGGCTCCACCGCTGGCACGGGTGAAATTTCCGGCCAAATCCAGGACAATACCACCACGGGCTCCACCACCCTTGGCGCGAATTTCGCTGCGGCCGCCACCACCATCACGCTGGCCTCGGTCGATGGCATCACGGTCGGCGCTGCCATCTCCGGCACGGGCATCGCCTCCGGCACCACCGTGACCGCGATCAATACCGGCACGCGTGTCGTCACCGTGACCCCGGCCACCTCGGGAGCCGGCACTGCCGGCGCCATCATCACCGTGGCGGGAGTGGTCAACCGCACCTCGGTGGTCAAAAACAACGGCACCGGCCTCTGGACGCTCTCCGGCAACAACACCTTCACCGGCAACGTGACGGTGAATACCGGCGACCTGGTCATCACGAGCGCGGCCGCACTCGGCGTGGGACCGAAGTCCGTGACGGTGGTCCCCACGGCGAATCCCGCCAGCCTCAGCTCGCTGGTGCTGGATGGCACCGGCGGCGATATCTCGTTGTCCCCGGATTTCTCCTTCTTCACCAGCTACGATGGCAATGCCGTCATCGTCGGCACGCCCCTCCCGGGCGAAGGTGCCATCATCAACAAGGCGGGCAACAACACCATCGCTGGCAGCATCGTCGCGACCACCGGCGGCGGCGGCACCACTTTCCTCTCAAGTGCAGGTCACCTCAGCCTGACCGGCACCCTCTCCTCGAATGTGGCCAACCGGGGCTTCAATTTCCGCGGGGCATCGACCGGCTCCGTCTCCGGTCCCATCACCGACGGCACGAACCCGGTGAACGTCTTCAAGGACGGCGGTCTCGGCATCTGGACCCTTTCCGGCAGCAATACGAACACCGGCAGCACCACCGTCACTGAAGGCACGCTCCGTCTCGACTACTCCGTCCACAATGACTCGAAGCTCTCCGACGGTGCGCTGAACATGAATGGCGGCACGATCGATCTCTCCGGCGGCAGCCACGACGAGATCGTCTCTTCCACCAACCTCGCCCCGGGCAAGACCAGCTACATCACGCGTAGCAGCGGAAACTCCACCATCCAGCTCCGCAACGTGACGGCCAATGCAGGTTCCTCGCTGGTCCTCGGCGCGAGCGGCATCGCCAAGACGGACAACTACAACATCAACGGCATCCTTCCATGGGCGCGCGTGATGGTCGCCGGCAAGCCGGTGCTCGCCACAAATGCCACGGATGACTTCGACGGCCCCATCGTTCCCTACGCCGGTGGCTACTCCGACATCACCCGTCTGGGGCCGAGCTCCATCCCGGACAATGCCGGCGCCATCGTCCGCATCGTGAATGGCGGCACCACGGGCAATATCACGCTAGCCAATTCCCCGCTGACGCACATTGGCTTCCTGCAGATGGATGCTTCCGCGGGTTCCGCGACCATCTCGCCCGCGAATGCCTCCGACGTGCTCATGGTGGGCGAAGGCACCGGCGGATACATCTGGCAGGCACCCGCGGCTGGCAGCCTCGTGCTCGGTAGCGCTGTGAACCAAGGACAGGTCACCACGCTCTACAACACGCTGAACCTGACCAATGACAGCGCGGCAAACCCGCTGGTGGTGAATTCCATCATCGCCGACAACGGCACCGACTCGATCAGTCTCACAACCGGCGGTGGCAACTCGATCGTCCTGAACGGCGACAATACCTTCACCGGCTCCCTGAACGCCGGTGCCGGGCTGCTGACGCTGACCGGGGCCAATACCTTCGACGGAACGCTGACCGTGAACAACGGCGCGACCGTGGTGCTCTCCGGCAACAACACCGGCCGCCCCGCTGCCTCCGCCAGCCGCACCGTCATCAACTCCGGCGGCGTGCTGCAACTGCAGGCCAACGCGGGCAACACCGTCTCCGGCATCTCCTCGGCTCTCTCCGTGGAGCGCACCGCCCTGCAACCGCTGATCCTGAACTCCGGTGGCATTCTCCAGCTCCGCTCGGAGGCCCCCGTCACCTTCGCCGGCGGCAATGCCATCGGCGGCATGGGTAGCGCGAACGTCACCTTCGACGTGAACAACCTCGGCACCGGCACGGGCAATGTCCTGACCATCGCTCCCACCGGCTACGACGTGAACACCACCACGGTGAACGTGACCGGCGGCAACGGCTACTCGCTGGCCACCGGCCCGATCAACAACGTCTCCGGCGGCGGTACTCTGACCCTAAACCCGACCTCGGCGAACTATCTGGTCGGCGGCTACACGGCCAATGCCACCTTCTCCACCAACGTCGTGCTCTCCGGCACGGCGGCGGGAAACCAGGTGACCGGCCCGATCAACAATCCGGGCACCTCCGGTGCGACCACCCTCATCAAGAACGGCACCAGCACCTGGCTGCTCTCTGGTGGTAGCAACTACACTGGCAACACGACGATCTCCGAGGGCACGCTGAAGGCAGGCAATGCGGCGGCATTCGGCGTCAGCCCGCTGCTGACCGTGAACGGCACCGGCGTGCTCGACTTGAATGGTTTCAACGCCTCCTTCAACAACGTGGCCGGCGGAGCGATCACGGCATCCATCACGGACACCAGCGCGGGCGCAGGCACCACCACCCTCTCTGCACCGGGTCTGGGCAATACCATCGTCACCCGCATCCTCAATGGCCCGTCGAAAGCGGTGCGAGTCCTGATCCGGAATGCGAACAGCGGCGTCACGCCCTTCGGGCTCGACGTTCCGAACACCTTCGCCGGTGGACTCGTGCTGGCGAATGGCACATCCTCCGGCACGCGTCTCCGCATCACGGGCACCCCCGTGACGAATGGACCAGCCGGAGCGATCGTCAGCAGCCCCTGGGGCACCGGCCCCATCATCATCGGTGAGACCGCCACGGACAAGGCAGGCATCCTGCTGGACACGATGAACGGCTACACGGTGGCGAATGCCATCACCTTCAATACTGCGCTGGGGACCGATCAGCCGGGCATCCGATTGGATACCTCGGGCCACACTTTCTCCGGCACCATCACGGCGAGTCTTTCCCGCGCGCTCTTCACCAATACCGGCTCGGCTCGCCTGACCGGCAAGGTGACGGGACCGCTCGGCTTTGAGCTGAATCCCTCCACCGTGGCCATCACGCTGGCGAACCAGACCGCGAGCGCGAATGACTACGCGGGCGACACCACCATCGGCGCAGGCACCACCCTGGTCATCGGCGCGCCGAACCAGATTCCGAACGGTGCATCGAAGGGCAGCGTCACGAACAACGGCACGCTAAACCTCGCCGGACACAGCGACACCATCAACGGGCTGAATGGAAGCGGCCTCGTCACCGCCAGCAGCGCCGCCACCCTGACCATCGGCGACAACAACACCTCGGCCACCTTCACCGGCTCGACCGGCGGTGCGCTCGGCATCACGAAGACCGGCAGCGGCTTCCAGACCATCACCGGAGCCATCGGCCACCAGGGCGACACCACCGTCTCCCAAGGCACGCTGGCCATCAACGTCGCCTCGACCTTTGCCGATGGCGCGGACGTTCGTCTCCAGACCGGTGGCATGCTGATCCTCACGGCGGCGGGCACGGACGTGGTCGACCAATTGTTCATCAATGGAGCACCGCAGGCCGTAGGCAAGTGGGGCCGCCCCGGATCGGTCGCCTCGCTCGGAGCCGACTTCGAGACCCCGCTGATCAGCGGCGAGGGCCTGCTCAGCGTGACGAGTGCGAATGCTGCATCCCCGTATGCCACGTGGATCGACTCCTTCTTCCCCGGAGTCACCGACCCGGCCATCATCGGCCAGACCGCGGACCCGGACAAGGACGGCGTGGACAACCTCACCGAGTTCGCCTTCGGGGGCCACCCGAACAACGGCAGCATCCGGGTGAAGATCTACTCCTTCGCCGTCGATAGCGATTTCGACGGAGATACCAACAAGGAGCTGATCCTCACCGCCGCCATCCGCACCGGAGCCGGATCCTTTGGCACCGGCTCTCCATCCACGGCCGCCTCCGTGGCCGACGGGATCACCTACTCCATCCAGGGCAGCACCAATCTGAATGGCTTCCCCGCCACGGTGAATCCAGTGCCGACCGCCATCACCACCGACCTGCCACCCGCAGGCAGCGGCTACAGCTATCGCAGCTTCAGCCTCGGCGGCTCGAATGGTCTGCCCGGCAAGGGCTTCCTCCGCGCCACGGTCACAGCCCCGTGATACCATGGCGAGATAGATCCATCTAACAGCCCAAAGGCGGCCATCCCCGGTATTCACCATGCTCCGGGGGTGGTCGCTTTCTTTGGGCAGAGAGGTTGATATAAGATCAGAGGGCGTGCTCCCCGAAAATTGAATCGTCTGCAATGAGAGTCCCCGGCGCCTGCCGGGTTCGACTCTCATCATGAAAAGAAAACGACACACCCGGAACAGATCGAGGGCTTCAACTCCTGCTCCCGAGACGAGTTCCTCAACCTCGAAGTCCTCGGCTGCCTAGAGCATTTCACTTTGAATTGTAGCCACCGCACGGGCATCGGACAAAGAAAGATCGAACCGCGAAATCCCGCGAAATTTTCTGAATCGGGATTTTCTTCCTGCCTTTAGATTTGGCGCTTTTTTGGGCGATAATATACTTGCCTCAGTAAATGGATGAGGGCATATTGCATGGGTGGATGCCGCTGATTTCTGTTCTGTCGAAAAATACCAAAGGGCTACTCCCGCAATTGGACCAAGCTTTGGTCCAATTCGCGAAGCGTTTAACGCTTTCATCGGCAACATGGCGAGAGTTCACACGCTAGCGTATATGCCGCCTCTAATAGCTGGCTCAACCATTGCTTGGGAGAGGTGCGATTGCCTCGCTCTGGCCGAGCTACACAAGTCCGAAGATTATCCCCTCATATCCGGATTTAATGATCTGCGACTCAGGCCAGAAGCTCCTGAGTTCAACCAGGCGGTTTACGATCATAAGGAACAACTCCGAGTAATTTACATGAATGACATGTCCAAGAGGTTGCTGGCTGGAGATCCAAGTCCCGCAACCTTGAATCAAGTGGCTCTTGGGGTTCTTATGGATACTGGGGACCAGAGAATGATCGATGGACTGCAAGCGGTATTGCAGGCAGTTGTGGTCGAAACTTGGACCTCCTTTGAAATGCTTGTTGAGATGGTTTGGGATGGCGCGTGTCAGCTAAAGCCGGGGTTTGAAGCTGGCATCATGATGAACAAACACCGAAAAGATCCGGTTCTTGGTGTGGATCGCAAAACGGGATTCAGGACGCTTGATGGAATGCGGTTCACATACGAACTAGGATTCTCGAAAAGCCCCAAGATCATGGGGATAATGGATGATTTGCGACTGTTGGCTCTTCAATCGGTCCGGAACATTTTTGTTCATAAGCGGGGATTTGTGGACGATGAGTTTATAAAACGTCAGTCTATTTTAGCAAATGAAGCTTGCTTCGCACCATTCGTTTCGCTGCTCGAAAAGGAGCCAATAAAATTGACCGGTTCTTCCGTTAGAGAACATAAAAATCCTGCCATAGACCTCGCAATTGACCTTGTGTGCGAGGTGGATTTATGGCTTACTGACAACCCATGAACGCTTTGGAAAAGCTACCCGAACTGGAAGAGGTTTGCCCCTCTTGCATGGGGCGCTGTGGCACCTACGATTCAGAGCGTGACTCATGCACCGATTGCGAGACTTGCCACGGTTCTGGGTTCGTTCCCACTGAGACAGGAAAGAAGATCCTCGCTCTAGTGCGGCACAATCACCGCGTGAAGGTGAGTGCCGAAATTCTCGGTTAAGCCTTCCGCTTGGCGTCTTTCTTCGCACGCCATTCCTTGTCGCGCTTGTCCACTTCGCTCTTTGGCGTGCTGACTACCTGCGCCGCCAGCGCTCGCATCTTCTCGAATGCGGACGGCTCTTTCTCTGTTGGTTGGTCTGGCATGATCGTAGGCTAGCGCCGTTTTGGCAGAACGACAATAATTCGGTATTTATGCATTTTGGGGGAAGACCCATCAGGGCCACTGTACCAAATCTTCCTCTTCTGGATAGCTCAGCGGCAATTCGGCCCGTGGGTCTGCTGGGTATTTCGAGTAACTGAACACCTTTTCGTCAATCCAAGGGATCTCCGTTTTGAATCCCGCCTCTCCAACGTGGAAGCATGTCCAAGTGTGAAAGTCGGACAAATCGAGTGAGCGAGGTTCAGTCCTCCGCATCACGAGCAGCTTGCCCTTGCTCCGGTCGAAAACGATCCGGTGATGCTGTCGCGCTTTGGGTCCCGTGTCCCGGATCGTGAGAGCTAGAACGGTGGCCTTGGGATTAGCCGTCATGAACTTCATAAGCTCTTCGTGAATGGCTTTCTCGGAGGCGCTTGTCTTGAATGAGACCTCAGCTTGAGCATACGGGGATTCTTTCTTCTCTGGCTCAGGCTTAGGCGGCCAGATCTCGCGCCTCATGGCCTCCGAAAGTAGATCCGCTTTGATCGTGGTTGCTCCGGATTCGTGAGTGATTCCGATCTCTGCGGGAGAAACCCGCGTGATTGTGACTGCTCTGTATTCCTTGCCGGAAGGAAGACGGAGGGAATCCATCTTGGCTCCCTGCATGCCAAAAGCTGGGGAGATCAGTGAGAGCGCGAGAAGAAAACGGTTCATGAACTTGGAGCGGGTGTTGAACCGCTCCAAGTCGCCGGGGAGTTGAGAAGCCGCTTAGACACGACTGCCCCGGCCTTTGGCCCCGATTGAGAGCCTATTGCATAGCCGTGGCCTCCCCGACGTTGTCGGGGCTGTCTAAGTCGGGTTCTCACACCCGGACCGCTGGTCGGCGGACAGAACGCTTCTAGACCCATTGCCAAAATAAATTGCCGTTAATCCGAGTGCGTCCGGCAGACCGAACGCAGCAGATCCGGTTGATCCAGCAGGGCGCGGATCGAGTCGTAGATCTTGTCTCCCAGCTCCTTGCCGCTCTTCGTCAGGTATCCTGCCAGGTAGTGGCCCTTGAGGTGCTGCCACAGCCTCTCGATCGGATTGAAGTCAGGGCTGTAGGGTGGCAGGTAGACAGGCTCGATGTGATGCCATTCCAAGCCCTTGGCCCGGTGCCAGCTGGCATTGTCGAGCACCAGGACCACCCGCCTGCCTTTCTTCCGGGGGACCTCTGCAGCCATCGTGTCCAGGAATGCCTGGAACACCTGCGTGTCGCAGTGCGGCACGATGAGGCTGACCAACTGGCCGCTCTGTGGGTTGACCGCCCCGACGACGTTCTGCCGGACATGACCGCCGAAGTATCCCTGCGTGGGGCGGGTTCCCCGCTTCACCCATTTGGCACGCGGACGGGGATCTCCCTCGAATCCCGCTTCGTCGCCGAAGAAGACATCGGCCTTCCTGTCGTCCAGCAGGTCGAGGAGTTCCCCGGCAAAGGTTTCACGCTGGATTTCCCATGCTTCGCGGTCGGGCGGCTCCGGCATCTTGCGCGGGATGCGGCGGGCGTAATTGTGCTCATGGAGATAGCGCACCAGCGTGCGGTAGGAGAGCTCGATGCTTTTTTCCTCCCGCAGCCAGCCGCAGAGCTTGGTGAGCGTCCAGTGGCTCTGTTGGGCGAGCGAGGGATCGTCGACGACGGTCAGGATGTCGCTCACGACTTGCGCCGGTTGCATCTTGCGGGGCCTGCCGGTGTGAGGCCGGTAGGTCAGGCCGTCGATGCCCATCGAATTGAAGCGGGAGATCCACAGGCGGAGCGTGCGCTCCTTCACGCGGCTGTTGCGCAGGACCAGTTCGAAGGAACCGCCGACGAGGAGCAGGTGGATGGCGTTGAGCCTGCGGAATGCCTTTCCGTCCGGTCCACAATCCATGGCCGTCTCCAGCTCCTCGATGGGGCAGGTGTCAGGATTGGGAAGCTGGTGGGGCCTAGAGATTGCGGAGCATGGAATGGCTCAAACGTTCGTACAAGTCAATACCTGCGATAACTGCAATTTATTTTGGCAATGGGTCTAGATCAAGACCGCGCAGGGTTCAAGTCTTCCGTTTCATTCCCCGGATGGGCTTATGCAAGTGCTGGAAGGCAGTTGCCGTCGTTGTCGGAGGACGCGGCGGCAGTAAGAACCTTGTAGGTCAGGCGCTTTCCAAGGCCCCCCTTGGCGAGCAGGAGAAAACGCCCGTGATTGTCTTCCTTGCGCTCGTTGAAGCGGAAAGTCTGCTCGTCCAGATAGCGGAACAAGTGAAAGGGCTCACAGCTAACGTAGGTGCCTTTCAGAGTGCGCTTGAGCAGCGACCAGAAGTTTTCCAAGCCGTTCGTGTGAACCTCGCCTTCAACGTATGTCACGGCGTGATCCACCACTTTGTGGGTGTATTCGTCTTTCAGGCCGTCGTAGCTGCGGAGAGCGTCCGTGGACACCTGCGAGCCCTTCACCACGTAGTTGCGAACCTTGCCTTGGATGTCCTTTTTCTTCCGACTCTTGAGGACTTCGGCCTTCACGCGTGAGACCTTCACGCCGTCACGGGTGCCACGCTCAAGCAGGCCTTGCACGGGAGTCATGTGCATGCCGCCGGTGCCCTTCACGGTAGCCTTGCGCTTCGCGGGGTGCATGTTGCGAGCCTTGCCGCCGATAAAGGTTTCGTCGGCTTCAACGTGGCCATCCATCTTTTCAAAGGTGCCGTTGTGCATCGCCATGCGGATGCGATGAAGCATGAACCAGCCGGTTTTTTGAGTGACGCCAAGTTCACGGGAAATCTCGTAGCTGCTGACTCCGTTCTTGCAGTTGGCTAGCATCCACATCGCGCAAAACCACTTGTCGAGTTTGATGGGGGAATCTTCAAAGATCGTTCCGACCTTCACGGAGAACTGACGCTTGGCGTGCTTCACCTTGCACTCCCACAAGCGACGAGTGCTGATGTAACGAACGTCCTGAGAGCCGCAGCAAGGGCAAGTAGGCTTACCATCGGGCCAGCGGAGGTTCACCATGAACTGGTGCGAGTTCTCCACATCACCGAAGTAGCTGATGGCTTCCATCAGGGTCTCAGGCAGGCCGGTATCGTTGTTCATGGCGCGACCCTACCGGATCGGCTTACTGAGTCAAGTATATTGGCACCCTTTTTTGGGTCCTTTCGCGGTGAACTGAAGGCCTCAATCCATTGAAAGAGCCGACCCCAACCATCCCGCACAAGCGGCTACGACTTTGTGTGAAATGCTCTAGTGGAGGCGAAAATGCCGGGCGAGAAACACCGCTACAAATACAACTAATCGCGACCGCACTCGTTCCTGGTCGACCTGACCCCGGTTGAGTTCGTATCGCGCTGTCTTTCCTCACTGTGGCCTCTGACGTGCGCTCCGAAGGAGAGGGTGAAACAACAACACCACCAACTCTCATAGGAGCTGGTTACAAGAGCTGTGACACGCGAGCAACGAAGGGGTCAGGGATTCGAATTCCCTATGCTCCACTCCTTTTCAGGGTCAATCGGGCCAAGGGTGAGGCCGCGCTATGTTTCACCGTGCACAACGGGCTTTGCGCGCGCGTCAGCTTGGATCGGACGAAATGGCTGATTTCCGAGGCACCTGGCCGGGAGCACTCCAAACGGGTTGTCACGCCATTTGGAATGCTCCGGCTCAAGGAAGGCGGGCAGGCGGTCCGCGTCAGTTCACAGGCACTGCGCGGTAGAATGCCTTTGGCTCGGGGGCGTCCTCGTCGAGGACGGGCATCTCGCCATTCGCGGCGGCGGTGGCTTCATCGAGGGGCTCCCAGGTGACGAGGTCCGTGCTACGATGAATCTCGTAGGTGCGGCCCGGGTCTCCGTAGAAGGTGAGGTTGGCCGTGCCAGCGCCCGTGAGCTGGATCTCCGTGGGCTGCAGGACGGTACCGGTGACGATGAGCGTGCCAGCCGGGCTGACGGTCTGGATGCCCCCGGGTCCGGTGACGACCACGTCGTAGGTGCCCGAGTTCGCTCCCGTCGCATCGGTCACGTCGAGCCACGGCATCGTCGCACCCTCGATCCCGGTGCCATTGTGGCGCCACTGATAGGTGTAGGGGCCAGGGCCGGCGACGCGGATGGTGAAGGTGGCATCACTTCCGGCTGCCACGGACTTCGTGCCGGGCTCGGCTTGGAAGGACGCAGAGGCGGTTTCATCACGGCGGACGAGGACGTGGAGACGTCTCGTCGTGTAGCTGTTGGCGTTCCCCGAGAGCGTCCAGTCGAGTGCTCCCTGGGGCGAGGCCGTGTGATTGCCGATGCCCATCTCGGAATTTCCGGTGGTGTTCGATCCCCAGTTGTTGAAGGCCATGACGGTTTGTGCCGCGCCGAAATTGTGGATCTGCAGGCAGCCGTGGCCACCGGAGGTCATCTGGTCGCCGAAGTCGAAGGCCGTGCTACTGGCACCCGGGACGCCCGCCTGATTCACGGCCGTGTAGTTCCCAGCCCAGAACTCGATGTTGCCTGTGGCGATGTCGTTGCCCGTGGCGATGCTGGCGACATTCGACGCGACATTCATACGGGTGACGATCTGCTGGATGGGCGCGGGATTCGTCTGCACGATGGGGACGCCGATCTGGCTGAGCTGCGAGGTGTGCTTGTCGAAGGAAGCGTAGGCCCAGTTGCCATCCAGCTCCATGAGATAGGCCACCCGGTCAAAGGGCAGGTCGCCGAATTTCCGCTCGTCCACCTGGTAGTTCACGCCGTTCACGTTGTACACGGGCACGGCTCCGGGGAGATTCAGGCTGAGCATGTGACGATAGCCGTCGGTCTCCGGGATATTCGAGAAGACGGCCGGTCTCGTGTAGCCGGTGAAGGCCGCGGAGAGCGGTGCGCCATTCGCGGCAGGACTGCGGTCCGTGACGCCGGTGATCGACGCGGTGTAGGCGGTCCCCGGCGTTTGCGGGCTGGTTCGCACCAGCAGGACATTGTCTCCCTGCTGGGTCACACCATGAACGGTGAGGCCCGGAATGGTAACGACCGCGGTGCCCTCGGCGATGGCTTCGCTGAAGACGATGCGGACGGAGTCTCCGTTCACGGACGGCTTGATCTCGGTGATGGCGGGTGGGGTGACGTCGGAGTTGCCGGGCAGGATGTACACCTGCAGCAGGCGCTTCACGCCCCAGGAGGCGGAGTTGTCCGCGAATGTCCAGTCGGTGCTCGGGGCGGGACCATTTCCGATGCCGAGGCACAACGGGCCATTGTGGCTGCTCGAGCCCCAGCGGTTAAAGGCGAAGATGGTCTGGGCCGCGCCGTAATTGTGCACCTGCATCGAGCCGTAGCCCTGGGTGGTGTTCGAGTTGCCATCGCCGAAGTCGAAGGCACCGCCATTCGCGCCGGGCACGTTCGAGGTGTTCTGCTCGTTGTAGTTGCTCGGCCAGAACTCGATGTTGCCTGTGGCGATGTTCGTGTTGTTCACGACTCCCGCGACATTCGAGACCACGTTCAGGTTTGAGACCGGTTGCTGGAATTTCCATCCGGTCGGCACTGCGATGCGGGCCGGGTCCTTCGTGAAAGCATCCATGGAAGTCCACACGTAGCTCGGGGCGGGATCGCCTGCCTTTTGCAGCTCCATGAAGTAGCCGATGCGGGTGAAGTCGCCGATCTGCCCGGCGCGGTTCACCTCGTAATTGAATGCTCCAGCTCCTCCCTGCATGTTGCCGGTGGCGGGGATGTCCACGGAGTAGGCGAGCTGGTAGCCCGCGGCCTCCGGTGCCTTTGTCACCACGTCCGCGGCGGTGGTGGTGCCTGGCAGCACCAGCACGTGCAGCGTGCGCTTCGTGTAGTTCCCGGCATTCGCCGCGAAGGTCCAGTCCGCGCCGCCCTCGATCGGTGACGGGCAATTCCCGATGCCGATGTCGAGGATGTTGCCATCTTCGGCGAAGCGGTTCAGCGCGAGCACCGTTTGATTCGCGCCCGTGTCATGATTGTGGATCTGCATCGATCCATACAGGCCGGTGGTGCGGGTGTCGCCGGTATCGAAGGTGGAGCCGCTGGCATTCGGGACGTTGAGGGCATTCGCCCGTTCGTAGGTGTGGGGCCAGAATTCGATGTTGCCTCCGGTGGCGGTGGTGCCATTGACCACTCCCGGTTGATTCGAGATCACTTGGAGATTGGTCACGTTCTGCTGGTAGATCGCGCCGCTCGCCGAAGTGGGCACGCCGACGTGCTTGCGACCTGAGGTGAAGGCATCCATGGCCGCCCACACGTAGCGCGTTGGCTGGCCTGCTTGCTCGAGTTGCAGGTAGTAAGCGACCTTGGTGAAGGTGCCGGGGGCACCGCGGTCGTCATACTTGTAGGGGGAGCCTGCGACGAAATTCCCTGTGACGGGGAGGTCGGAGGAAAGCACGAGCTGGTAGCCATTCGCGGCAGCGCCGATGTTCGCGGCGATCTCCGGTGGCAGGGTGTTCGTGCTGACGGGGAAGGTGGTGCCGGGTGCGATGGCATTTGCATTCGCCGAGCTGTCACGCACGCCACCCACCGTCAGCGTCAGCGGCGTTGCCGAGGGCTGCACCGTGGTCTGGAGCGTCACGGCACGACGGTCTTCGGAAAGCTTTGCCGAGAGCACTTTCACGCCATTGCTCAGCGTGAAGCCCTGCGCGGTCACCGACTCCGCAGCGAGAGGCTCCGAGAAATTCACCACGACCTGGGAACGTCCCGCGGCGGCGATGGCGGACGCCACGGTGGGTGCGACATGATCGCCGGAAGTCCGGACGAGCACCTGCAGCGTGCGGACGGTGTAGGCGCTGCCGTTGTTGCTGAAGGTCCAGTCGATGCCTCCGTTCACGGGAGACGGATTGTTCCCGATGCCGATGTCCACGGTGCGGCTCTCGGTGGTGGGGCCGCCCCAGTTGTTGAAGGCGAAGACCGTCTTCAACATTCCGGTGTGATGCACCTGCATGGAGCCGTAATCGCCCGCTATCGGCTGGTCGCCGAAGTCGTAAAGCGTGCCGCTGGCACCACCCACGTTCGCTGAGTTCGCCCGCTCGTAGCTGTTAGGCCAGAATTCGATGTTGCCCGCCACGCCATTGGCCGGAGCGACGCCGGGGACATTCGAGGCGACGTTGAGATTCGTGACTCCCTGCTGGAAGAAACCGCCGCTGGCGTAGGTGGGCACCGCGATCTTCCCGGCGTCCTGCGTGAAGGCGTCCATCGAGGTCCAGACGTAATGGAGATCGCCGCTTTCGCCCAGCAGCTCCATGTAATAGGCGACCCGGTCGAAGGGCCCGGTCGCCGCACGATTGTCCACCTGATAGACCGGCTGGCGCTGGCGGTAGGCGGCATTCGCGGGGATATCGAGCGAGTAAACCAGCGAGTATTGATCGCTCTCGCTGACGTGGTTTTGATAGCCGCGCGGGAGGGGCGACATGAAGGTCGCGGTGGTCCCGGGCGCGATCGGCTGCGCCGGAGTCTGTAGGTCCGTCACGTTGTTCACCGTGACGGTGTAGCTAGCGCCCTCGGTCTGCGGGGAAGTCACCAGCGTCACCTTTCTCTTCGAGGCATCCAGCGTCGCGGAGGTGATCGTCAGGCCGTTGTCGATGGAGAAGTTTGCGAGGTCCGCGGCGGAGTCCGCCACCGGCTTGCTGAAGGTGACGGCCACCTCCGTGCGGCTCACGCTGCCGCGCACCCGTGCGATTTTTGGCGCGATGAAGTCTCCCTCAGGGGTGGAGAGCGAGTCGATGGTCTCGAACCACGCGTTCGCCATTTTCCCGAGGCCCGTGGCATTCGGGTGGAGCTGGTCCGGCATGTCGCTGAGCGGCACCTGCGAGCGCATGTCGAGGAAATGAACCTTCCTGCCTGCCGCCACGTGGTTCGCGACGATGCCTTGGACCAGCGGGTTGAACTGGGCGACGATCCACCCGTTCTCCGGCTCGCCGCGCTCCATCAGGTTGGTCACGATGATGTTCGCGTGCGGGCGCCGGGTGGCGATCTTGAGGACCAGGGCATCGAGCCGCTGGATGGCATTTGCCATGTCGTCGCGGCGGCCGAAGTCATTCGTGCCGATGTGGAGGAGGACGAAATCCGGGTCCTCGATGGCGGCGAGCCAAGTCTCCACCTTGGCGTCGATCTCGCGGATGGTCCAGCCGCTGTGACCCTCGTGCTCTCGGTCTGTTAGAGGGCCCGGATTCGCCGTGTAGGTGCCCACGTAGTCCACCTCGTATCCCGCATTCGTGAGGAGTGTGCGGAGCGGGGCTCGGTAGTTCAGTCCGCCGCTGCCCTCGGTGATGGAGTCACCCATTGGCAGGATGCGCATGGGTGGAGCCGCGGCGAGGATGGAGCAGGAGAGGATGGCGACAGGCGCGAGGAGCTGTCGCCACGAGATGGCATATGGTTTCATCAAGGGGTGGGTTTTTTCTTGGGTAGGGATCACTCGGCGCTGGCTACACCGACATAGGTATCTGCGCAGCCGTAGTAGAGGAACCAGCGCCCCTCATGGAGGACGAGGCCCTCCGCAAAGGTGGTACCCTCCTTGTACTGGCCGCTCTTCTCCCATGGAAGCTCCGGCTTGAAAAAAGGTTGGTCGAGGCGGGTCAGATATTTCGATGGGTCCTTCGCGTCAAAAAGCGCCTGCCCGCAGGTATAGACACCCTTTGCGAGGTCGGGATCGCCACCTTTCCCGGGCGTGGCGTTCTTGCCATTGTAGATTAGCACGATGCCGTGATCGGTGAGCACTGCTGGAGGGCCAACTTCCGTGAGGACACTGTCGAAGTATCCATCGCGTGTCTTCATGATGTGGCGGAGTCCGCCTCCCTCGTCCGTGAGCGGCTTCCAGTGAATGAGGTCGGTGGAGGTGGCGGCGTGGACGGATTCCTCTCCGAAATACATCCAGTATTGGCCGCCGATCTTTGCGGCGACGAGGCGGCCGTTCTCTTCTTTGTGGAGGATGCTTGCGGACTTGATCCGTGCCTTGTCGAAGGGCGTGCCCTCGAAGGGGCTGCCATGCTTCGTCCACGTTTTCAGGTCCGGCGAGGTCGCGAGGCCGATGCGCCAGTTCCGGCCATTCGTGCCATTGAACTGCGTGTAGGTGATGATGAAGGTGCCATCGGGCGCGGTGGCCAGGCGGGGATCTTCGCAGCCGCCGGTCCATTCGAATTCCTTCTGCGAGTCTTCCGCGGGATAGAAGACGGGCTTCGGCTCGCGGGTGAAATTCACGCCGTCATCGCTGATCGCAAAGCCCGCGCGCGAGGTGTAGCCGCCGATGCCGCCGGGGCCGCGATCATCCTCCGCGCGATACAGCACGCAGATGCGTCCGTCGAGGATGGTGGCTGCGGGATTGAAGGTATGGCGCGCCTCCCACGGGATGGACTCCTTTCGGATGGGGCAGTCGAAGCGGGTGGTGGGATCCGGCTTGATAACCGGCTGCGCCTTTTCGGGGTGCTTGAACGGGCCGAGGGCCCAATCGGCATTTGTCTCCGTGACGGGCTCCCGGGCGTGCAGCATGGAAGTTGCCGGGAGGATGCTGGTCAGGACGAATCGTGCGGCACGGTTGGCGAACCGCTTGGGAGAAATAGGCATCATGAGAGGTCTTGCTGGCTGATGGCGTCCGTGAGGACGCCGCGGGATTTTTCCCGCATGATGAGACGGGACAGCCGGGCAAGACTTTGCAGATCTAGCCGTTTATTTCTTCTCCGTGATTTTCATGCGCAGGTAGCTGCTCCGCTCGCTAAGTCCGATTGTTCGTCCGCAAAAAACAGCTCCGCGTAAATGTCGCGGCGCATGGGACGGAGAAGAAGCTCCGGCTCTAGCAGATCAAACGTCGGTTTCATCCCACTATATCATCGAATTCATCTGCCTCGTTCCTATGTTTGCTCCTTCGTAAGGTGCAAAACTTGCATCATCAGATGGTTGCGCTTCCGGGAGGAGATTTGTATGGTGCACTAGGACCAACACTTTCCCATAGAATACCATGAGCCAAAGCCCCGATGCCTGCGATTCTGTTAAAGTATGGCGATATTGAAAGATCCCTTCACCGACAGCATCGTAGCGCATGACGTCTCTGAGGGGTTCGAGAGCTTCCAGCCTTTCATCCCAACTATTAAGGATCGAAACGTGGAAGTTGGAGCCTGAATAGTCGTAATCGGGGTAATGGGTCCGCAGCAGTCCCTTTGCCATTCTTTCGAAATATGCAAGAAGTCGGCTTGGGTCTGGATCAAAGGTGCTGACTTCTTCTCGTGCACCATCGATCACGATTTCGGAATCCCGCATCGAATCAGTAATTTCTTCTATTATTCCGGGGTTACATCGAACGAAGTTGGGAAGCTTTTCCTCAAATAATTTTTCTGCTACGTTTGAAGTGCCGTGAAGGCTTGCGAGGACGAACCAGACATAAGAGTCCTCCGACGAATTCCCGTGGTTACATTCTGCGCAACACGGCACGGTAATTAGATTTTCAGGGGGAGGCGTCGAGAAAAACAGTCGAGGGGGGACGTGGTCCCGGGTGGTTCCTGGTGCCTTCAAACATGCGTAGCAGAGTCTGGGCATTAGGGCTTCTTTTAGAGGTCAGGGAAACCGAGAGTGGTTTGCAACCTATTGATGACCAGTATGGTGCGCGCTGCAGGGTTCGAACCTGCGACCCCATCCGTGTGAAGGATGTGCTCTACCACTGAGCTAAGCGCGCTTTGTTGTGTTGCCTGCCTTGCGGCGGGGCCGAGGTTTTGGGGAAATCCGCGGTGCTTGGCAAGCATTTCCGTCGCTTGGTTTTGCAATCTTGCGGGACCCGACAGCGGGTTCACTCCTTTTCGACCTCGGTGCCGGCTTGGCGGGCGCCGCGGAGGAGGGTTTCGCCGTGCTGGAGCGTGAGTTTGCCACGGATGGTGGCCATTTGTTCGCGGCGGATATTGAGGAGGGATTCGCGCTCGCCGGCGGCAAATTCACAGCGCACGGACTCGATGCCGGTCTGGAGGCGGGGCCCGCCTTCGGTGGCGATGGCGTAGGGGATGTAAAAGCTGCCCACGATGTGGTCTCCTTCCAGTCGCAGATCGCCGGCGCGCAGGTTCCATGAGACATCGGCTCCCTCGGCCTTTTCGCGGAAGGTATCCTGAACCAGCGAGGTTGCGGTGGAGTCCGTGCGCCAGGCGATGAACATCTCGCGGGTCAGCGGCTGGCCGACCTGGTAGGTGGAGTAGTCAGGGAGCTTGCCGCGGATGAGTTCCACGGGCTGCAGCGCGGCTGCCTCGGCCACGACACGATCGGATTCCACCCGCATCTTCTCAAACTCCGCAGCGATCACCTTCTTCCCGGCGACCGCTCCACGGAACAGGAACACCGCGATCAATGCCGCCACGGCGACCATCACCGCAGCTCCGACGATCGCGGCCACAACGCATCCCGAGGTCTTTTTATCCGACATGGGGACAGCTTATCTCACCGTTTGGTTCGTCGGACCATTCCAATTCCACGCGATGCTTCCATCCTGCGGCCTGAGTCCCTCCGGAAGCCATCCGATACGTCAGTAGGGGGAGGGGAGGATTGACGGCAAGGAGAGCATTGCACGGTGGGGATTGCAGATTGCGGGAAGAGCGTGGGGCGTTTGCCGGGAAATCTGCGATAGGGCGGGGATTTTTCGGGAATAAGGCGAGGGCATGGCATCTGCGAGAGCGGGTGATCACCCGGACCTGCCTCCCGGGACCACCTACCATGGACATACCCCAATACTCGACGCAGCCGGACGCCGACGAAATCCGCCGGGCCATCCGCGAGCATCGCCTCGTGGAATTCTACTACCTCGGTGAGCTCCTGACCGTGGAGCCCTATATCCACGGGATGGGCAGGCGCTATCAAGCTCCCGTGTTGCTGGCGTGGCACCCGACGAACGGCTGGAAGGAGTATAGCTGCATGCGCATCCGTCGGCTACAGGTGCAGGAGCGCCGCTACACGGAGTCCCAAGAGGACTACGATCCGCAGGACCCGCGCATGAAAAAGGTGGACCTCGCTGCAAAAGTCATCGGTCGCCACGCTTCGGTCGCGGGCTGACTGCTCGTGCGCACCGCTCTCTTTTCCTGACTATCAACCGGCCCGTGACGAAGAGGTTCGCTGCCGCATCGCCGCGGGTCGGAGTTTTTCATTTGCATCGAGTTGCACTTGAAATGGGATGATCCATAAATGATATGACCCCTCAAGTGACCCAACCCCCGGATAACCCAATCAGCGCTCCCGCCTTCCCATGGGACAAGGCGGTGCGCCAAGCCGTGCACGACATGCGGACGCCCCTCTCGTCCATGCTCACCACCGTGGCCGTGATGCGGCAGATGCAGGCAGCCGCATCGCTGCCTCCGCAATGGGAGCGCCTCATCGGGATGATGGAGCGTCAGGTGCAGGATCTATCAGGCCAGCTCTCGCGCCTGAATGAGTCGCCCGCCAGTTTCCTGAAGGAAGAGCAGACAGCGGAGTGATGCAGCCGGGCTCCCGGCTACCATTCATGGAAGCCGTGCCTGGATGTGGGTGCCTCGTTTGGAAGAGGAGTCGATGACGAGTGCTCCGCCGATGGCATTCATGCGCTCCTGCATGCCGAGCAGGCCGAGCCTGCGCTTCACGTATTGCGGGTGAAAGCCCACGCCATTGTCCGTGATGTGGATGCATACGGTTGGCTCGGTCTCCAGCGTCACCTGCACCTCGGTGGCGGAGGAGTGCCGGGCGACATTCGTGAGCGCCTCCTGCGTCACGCGATAGAGCGCGATCATCTCTTCCGGCTCCAGCGTTCGCATGGCTTTGCCGCTGGTGGTGAAGCTGGCGGCGATGCGGGTCTGCTCGCTCCACTGGAGCACGTAGTTTTCCACGGCCACCTCCAGGCCCAGCTCGTCCAGCTCCGCGGGGCGCAGCTCCCATGACTGCCGGTGGGTCGCCTTGATGAGGGCGTCCACCACCTTGCGGAACTCGTCCAGATCATGGCTGGCGGCCTCGTTGCCCGACTGCATGAGCCGCCGCTGGAAGCCCTCGAGATGCATCAGCACGGCCACCATGTGCTGGCCCAGATTGTCATGCAGTTCACGCGCGACGCGGGCGCGCTCGGCTTCCTGCAGGTGGACGATGCGTTGGAGGAGGTCGCGCCGCTCACGCTCGATCTTCTTGCGCTCATCCGCCTCGTCCTGCAGGCGGCGCAGTGCCCCGGCCAGCTCGCGGGTGCGCTCCTTCACGCGGGACTCCAGCGCATCGTGCGCCTGGCGGAGTTGCTCGGCATGTTCTCGCGAGCGGGTGTCGTCGTAGATCACGCCGGTGAGCCGCAGCGCGCGTCCGCCATCGCACTCGACCGTCTGGCCAAAGCTGCACATCCAGCGGACCTCGCCATTGTCCTCGCGGATGATGCGGAACTCGGATTGGAAAGCACGCGCCTCGGCGACGGCGCTCGTCAGCTCCTCCACGACGCGCTCACGGTCCGCCGGATAGACGTAGGTGGAGAATTCCTCGAGGCTCTTGTCGCGTCCGTCCGGCACCAGGCCGAAGAGCCGGAAGTGCTGGTCATTCCACTTAACGGAGTCCGTGCCCACCTCCCAGTCCCAGGAGGCCATCTGCGCGGAGTCCAGCGCGATGCGCAGCCATTGCTCGCTCTGGTGGCGCGCTTGCTCGGCGCGGGCGCGCTCCACGGCGTCCCACGTTCTTTCCGCGGTCTCTTCCACCAGCGCGATCTCATCCGGGTGCCAATGGCGGGGAATCTTGTGATGCGCCGCCATGATGGCGACATGCTTGCCTTCCTTCAGGAGCGGGACCGCGACGTAGGCCCCGATGTCGATGTTCGGATACGCGGAGCGTTCATCGGCGGTGAGGCGGGTGTCCCGGGCGACATCGTCCACCACCAGTGTCTTGCCCGCGCGCAGTTCGTCGAAGAGCGTGCCGCCGAAATCATTCGCCCGGTAGCTGCCGGTCAGCTTGCTGGCATCCGGAGCATGGTAGTGCTGCAGCACCACGTGGTGGTCACCATCCTCGCCGCTGCGTACCTCGACATACACGGCGCGGCTGGCCTGGATCTGCTCGCCGAGGATGCGGGCTGCCGCGCCCTGGATTTCCCCGGGATCGACAAGCTGGCGCAGCGTGTCCGAGAGCAAGACGCGGTAGGCATCCATCGCTGCGGACTGGCGGAGCTTTTCATCCGTCTCGATCCGCCGTGTGACGTTGCTGAAAAGGATGGCGACGTGATTGTCCCCCGGCTCATCGATGCGGAAGGCGAAGACATCGTACCAGCGGTGCATCAGCTTCGCCTCCGCGATGAAGCGCTCCGGCTTGCCGCTGCGGGCGATGCGACCGTAGGCCTCGAACCAATGCGGCTCGTGGTCCGTGGAAATCTCCCGCATCGTGCGCCCGACCGCATCCGTGATGCCGGTGAGGCGGATGAAGGAGGGATTCACCTGGAGGAAGCGGTAGTCGCCCGGGTAGCCGTGCTCGTCGAAGATGACCTCGATGGTGCAGAAGCCCTCATCGATGGAGTCGAAGAGCGTGCGATACCGGCGCTCGGATTCGCGGAGCGCTTCCTCCGAGGTGCGGCGCTCGATGAGATCCGCCGCCTGGCGGGCGAGCAGGTCGAGGAAGCGCAGCTCGTGATCGGAAGGACGGTGACTTTTCCTCCAGTGCGTGGTGATCATGCCGATGGGGCGGCCTCGACGGTTCACCAGCGGTGTGGACTGCGCGGAGTGGAAGCCGGCATCAAGCAGCGGCTGAAGCGAGGGATCGGCCTCCTCGCCAGAGGATCTGTCGTAGTTCACATACGCGCGCTGCTTCGTCTTCAGGGCAAGTCCGCAGGAGGTGGGGGAGCTGATGTCCACGTGGTGGAAGCGGGCGATGAGGGTTTCGCTGAAGCCCTTTGACACGAGCACGGACAGACCCTCGCCATCTGGCTCCACGACCTGCACCGATCCGGCATCCGCCTTGGCGAGGGTGATCGCCGCGGAAAGGATCTCCTGATAGATCGCGCCGATATTGCTCTCATCGACGAGACGCGCGCCGAGTTCGTGGAGGAGGCGGGTGTCTTCCAGGTCTGCCGCGATGCTGCGGCTCGAGGAGACGAGGGCGGAGAGAGGTGACTCCGTGGGATTCGGGCCGCTGGCCATGGCGTGGATCGTGCGGGTGGGTAGGGTGAGGCGAATGGGAGACGGGAGTGACCCGAAGCAATCGCGCTTTCACCGCGCCAGATCAAGATCCAATCCGGTGATGCAGATGTCTGTCCCCGTGCCTACAATGGTATCAATACGATGATGAACGAACTCTCCGAAGGCCTCTGGGCGCTGCGCTACCCGCTGAAGGTGCTGGGCACTTCCCACGGGCGCACCGTGACCGTGATCCGCCTGACCAGTGGTAGGCTGGTGATCCACTCGATGGCCCCGTTCACGCCGGAGGATCTCGCGCAGATACGCCGGCTGGGTGAACCGGGTTGGCTGGTGGAGGCGATGCTGCTGCACGATACCTACGCGAAGGAAGGCAGGGCCTGTTTTCCCGCGCTGCCATTCCTCGGGCCTCCGGGATTCGGTGACGTGGTGGGCTTTGAGACAGGACCGCTGTTGCCCGCACCACCGGAGTGGGGCGGCGAGCTGGAAGTGATCCGTCTGAAGGGCGCGCCGAAGTTGGAAGAGCACGCCTTCCTGCATGTGCCATCGCGCACGCTGATCGTGGCAGATCTGGTCTTCAACTTTCCTGCGGACGAGGGTCCGTGGAATCACTTCTTCCACCGGCATCTGGCTGGGATGAAGCGCTACCCGGGCATGAGCCGCGTCTTTCGCTGGTGCATCCGCGACCGCGCCGCCTTCCGCGAGTCGCTCTCGGAAATGATGAAGTGGGATTTCGACCGCATCATCCCGGGACACGGGGAGATCATCGAGACCGGCGGGAAGGAAGGCCTCGCCCGCGCGCTGGAGGATGCGGGGGTGATTTAACCCGTGCGCTTGATCACGTACATCCGCGCAGGAAGTAGAGGATGATGAGGATCGGCACCGGGACGCCGATGAGCCAGAGGAAGATCCAGCCGAGCTTGCCGGGCTCGGATTTCAGGCGGATTTTGGGTTGGTTGCTTTTCATGCACCTCTGCTTTCGCACGAGTCGTGCCCGCGGAAATTGGTAGCATGTTATCTAACAGTTGAATGAGTCGCTTGCGGGGAAGCGTTTAAGGGCGAATCTGTTAGCAAGTCGGGACATGGGTTTCCCCTCCCCGAACAAAAGAGCGTTCCCCATGGCAGGTTGCCGGGGAACGCTTCTTTTTGCAAAGGGTAGGCCGCT
This sequence comes from Luteolibacter flavescens, assembly GCF_025950085.1. Classification (NCBI taxonomy): domain Bacteria; kingdom Pseudomonadati; phylum Verrucomicrobiota; class Verrucomicrobiia; order Verrucomicrobiales; family Verrucomicrobiaceae; genus Neoluteolibacter; species Neoluteolibacter flavescens. Next base: position 108,315 of record NZ_JAPDDS010000011.1, on the reverse strand, counting down.
GTTGGCAGATACGAAGAAGCGCATCCGACGGTATGCCGGATGCGCTTGGAAAAATCCTGAGGCAGGATGCCTCGGCTAATTTTTCTCGATCAGAGCGAGAAGTTGTCCTCCTTCGGCGTGGTGCCGATGGAGATCTGGACCTCGCCGTTCGCGGACAGGTGGGTCAGGCAGTGATAGACGTCCTCGGGATCGGCATCTACCTCGAAGGCGATCTGGTCGGCGGTCTTCGCCTCGGAGACCAGACGGCTGCGCACCGCGCCGAGCAGGTCGAGGAAGACGGCCGCGGCCTTCTTCCCCGCCTCTACGCCGGGTTGGTGGTAGGCGTTGATATTCACCAGCGAAGCGTAGAAGGAAACGGTCCGCTCGAAGAGCGCGATCAGAACGCCGAGCTGGAAGGGCGTCACCTCCGGGATGGAGATCGTGATGGACTTTCGGCCGGAGTCGTAAAGCGCCTTGCGGGTGCCGCGCAGGAAGCCCTGCAGGTAGTCGGCGGAGCTGTTGCCCGGCTCCACCTCGATCGAGTCACCGTGGCGGCCCTTGCGCACCTCGATGAAGGTGGCGAAGAAATTCGCCACGCCGTCGCGGAGCTGCTGCACATAGGCATGCTGGTCGGTGGAGCCCTTGTTGCCATAGACGGCGATGCCCTGGTTCACCACGGCACCGTCCAGGTCGTGCTCCTTGCCGAGCGACTCCATCACGAGCTGCTGGAGATACTTCGAGAAGAGGACGAGCGAGTCCTTGTAAGGGAGCACCACCATGTCCTTCTCGCCCTTGCCATTGCCGGAGGCATGCCAGGCGAGCGCGAGGCGCATGGCGGCATTGCCGTCGCCGGTCTTGCGCGTCTCGGCGTCCATGGCCGCGGCACCGGCGAGGAAGGCATCGATATCGATGCCCTGCAGCGCGGCGGGCACCAGACCCACGGTGGACATCACGGAGGTGCGGCCGCCGACCCAGTCTTCCATGGGGAAGCGCACGAGGAAGCCTTCCTTCTCCGCATACTGGTCGAGCTTCGAGCCGGTGCCGGTCACGGCCACGGCGTGCTTGCCGAAGTGCAGGCCCGCGGCGTCATAGGCGGCCTTTGCCTCGATCATGCCGTTGCGGGTCTCGGGAGTGCCGCCGGACTTCGAGATGACCACCACGAGGGTCTTCGCCAGTCCTGCCGCGCCGATGTCCGAGAGCACGCGGTCGATGCCTGCCGGATCGGTATTGTCGAAGAAATGGATGGGCATGCGCGCGCCATGGCCGATGGCCTCGGTCACGAGCTGCGGGCCGAGCGCCGAGCCGCCGATGCCGATGAGCAGGATGCGCTGGAAGACGCCGCCGCTGAGGGGCTTCACCTGGCCGGTGTGGACCTTTTCGGCGAAGGCCTTCAGGTCGGCGAGGGGCTTGGTGATCGAGTCGCGGAGCTCCTGGCTCGGGGCGAGCGCGGCATTCCGCAGCCAGTAGTGGCCGACCATGCGGCCCTCGTCGGGATTCGCGATCGCTCCGGACTCCAGTGCTGCGATGTCGGCGAATGCCTTCTCCACCTTGGGCGCCATCTTGGCGAAAAACGCCTCATCGAGGTCCATCAGCGAGGTGTCGAGGGAAAAGCCGAATTGAGGGTAGCGGATCAGCGAGGAAGCGTAGGTGGACCAGGACATGGGAAAATTGGGATTGCGCGCGCGCAGGATGGGAAAGCCGGGCTGACAGGGCAAGCGGCGGGACTGTCACGAGGAGGCGGTTCGCTTCATCCGCGGTATCAGGAAGGCTAATCGAATACAAGGATCGACGTGACCTTGTGGTCGCCTAACATCCGCCTGCCGCCGAGGAAACCGAGCTCGATGAGGAAGGTGACGCCGACGACCTGCGCGCCGAGCTGGTCCAGCAGGTTCAGCGCCGCACCGGCGGTGCCGCCGGTAGCGAGCAGGTCATCCACCAGCAGGACGGTCTCACCCGGGGCCACGGCGTCCTCGTGCAGCTCCACCACGGACTCGCCATACTCCAGCGAGTAGGCCTGCTGGCGGGTTTTCCACGGCAGCTTGCCCTTCTTCCGCACGGGGATGAATCCGGCTCCCAGCCGGTCTGCCACCGCGGCGGCGAAGATGAAGCCACGCGCGTCGATGCCCACCACCTTGTCGATCCGCTGGCCGCCGGCGCTGTCGCAGATCAGCGTGATCGCGTCGCGAAAGAGCGCCGGGTCCGCGAGGACGGGCGTGATGTCCTTGAAGACGATGCCCGGCTTCGGGAAATCGACCACGTCACGGATGGCGGCGCGCAGGGTATCGGCGGATGGCATGCAGGATTCGTTAGGCCGCTGCAGTCCTCAGGCCAAGGCGGGAATGGCCACCGGGCCTCGCCATGAAAAGAAATACGCCGCACGGAGTCGCCTATCCGTGCGGCGTGATTGGGTGTGTGGCCTTGCGGCCGTATTAGTATCAGGGTGAAGCAGCGATCTTGATGGGATCCATCCCTTCGTTGGAAAAACCGGCGGACAGCGCTGGGGAGGGCCGTACGGTGTCCGATGATCCCCTCGAAGGGCGAGGGAGGAGAGTCTGCTCGGTTCGCGGGCGACCGACGGTGATACGATGGCGGATCTGCGTAACTTCCACCATTACGCGATCACGGGTAAGTTTCTAACCCCGTCCAGATATCATTCGCCGGTCTTCAGTTTCTCCACCGCCTGGCGCGTCCGCTCCGTGAGTAGGGCGCGCACCACGGTGATCATGAGGACGCAGCACACGGCCGCCGCCCCCGCGTAATACCATTGCGGCTCCGAGCCGAGCTTTGGCAGGGAGCGTGCTGCCCCCAGCAGGGCGAGCACCCCGGCTCCGGTGATGCCATGCCATTTTGACCGGAGCGAAAAGATCCCACATATCACAAAGCCTCCGCCGAGGGTGAGTCCGCCCTGGAGCAGGACCGGGTCCTTCGTCTGCTGGAAGACCGCGAGGCCGAGGAGGGCGATCAGGATGCCGCCGGTGAAGATCAGGATGCGCACGGCGGGACGCTAGACGCTGCTTCACCTGCGGTCCATGACGACATTTGCCTCCGGCCCCTGATCGCGGACCCAGGTCCGGAGCAGAGGAAAGAACGCGCGGAAGCCCGCCTCGAATGCCGCCCGGTGCCGCCGCAGGTCGTCGATCGCCCCGCGGATCGGGCGGAAGCCGGGATGACGGAGTGAGACGCGGTGGAATACCCCGTCCAGCCCGTCATCCGTGCCTTGGTGGCCGAGCCAGTCGTCGGCGATGCGCTCGTCCAGCGTGTCCGCGAGGTCGGGTGGCAGCACGTCGCGGTGGGCGAGGAGTTCGCCATTGCAGCGGTCGATGAAGTCCCGCAGCGGCTGTGGCCCGTGCTCGTCCCAGTGCCGCGTGAGAAAGTGGTCATGGACGAGATCCACGATCACCCCGGCAAAGCGCCGCCTCTCCGGCGCGACGAGGGATTTCAACTCAGTTGTGGCTGGATGCTCGTCGGAAAAGCGATCGATGGCCCGGTGACGGACGATGCCCTGCACCACCTTCAGCGGAAACTTTTCCGTCAGGCTCTCGGGCCTCCCGGGCACGAAGTCCCCGAGCAGATTCCCGATCCGCGAGAGGGGATCGTTTTCCGCGAGCAGCAGGTGGGCGAGGTAGTTCAATGCCACATTGGACTGCCGGATCGCCCGCCGTGCAATGCGGGCTTTCCGCCGTCCGCCTCCTTGCCGCAGTCTAGCCGCCGTGAGCTGGACCTGGTGCAATGGCGACTTCTTCGATGGCCCGCTGGCCGTTTCCCCAACGGATCGCGGGCTGACGAATGGCCTGGGCCTCTTCGAGACGGTGCTGGCCATCGGCGGCTCGCCGCTGGCGCTGGACCTGCATCTGGCCCGGCTGAATGCGGGGGCGGCAAGATTGGGATGGGAGGTGGATGCCGGTGAAATCGCGCTGGCAATCCCAGGCTTGCTGGACCGTTGCGGGCTGGCACAGGAGGGTACGCGAGCGCGGGTCCGCATCGCGATCACCGCCGGGGCGGGGGACCTGCGGGATCTGGCCCGGGGCGTCGGAGCGCTGGCTTGGATCACGGCCTTCGCGAGCCCGGTACCGCCGGAAAGCCTCTCGCTGGTCACGGCTACCTTTCCCCGGAACGAGCGCTCGCCGCTGGCCGGACTGAAGTGCGCCTCGTATGCCGAGAATCTGTTCGCGCTCGATGCCGCCCGCCGTGCCGGGGCGGACGAGCCGCTTTTTTACAATACCCGCGGAGATCTCTGCGAGTCGGCCACGATGAATGTCTTCGTGGTGAAGGACGGGGTGGCTCTCACGCCGCCGCTTTCCTCGGGATGTCTGCCGGGCACGATGCGCGAGCGCGTGATCTGCCAGATCCCGGTGCGGGAGGCGGATCTCACGGCGGAAGACATCACGTCGGCGGACGAGGTTTTTCTCTCATCGGCGATCCGCGGCGTGGTGCCGGTATCCGCCATCGACGGTCGCTTGATTCCGACCGGACCCGTGGCAGAGCGGCTGCGCCGGACTGCCTGGGATCGGTGGACTTGAAAGCAGAGAAGGGGCGGGACGCCCCTTCAACGGACTGGAGCAGGATGCTCCAGCCACTTTCTTCAGAGGCTGTCCGCGTTCAGAGGACGTCCGCGTCGATGGGCTCCAGCTCTTTCAGTCCGAGTTCGGCAGCGAGTTGGTTGAATTCCATCAGCTCGGCAGCGGTGAAGTGCAGGCCACCGGCGGCGTCGGACTTCTTGCGGGCCTCGGCCTCGAATTGACCCGGCAGGATGCAGCCCTCGTTGCCGTGGCCGAAGACATCTTTCAGCACCGCCTTGAGGTTCTCCATCTGGTCGCGGCCCTTGGCGAAGTCGCCGCCGGAAATCGCGTCCGGGTGGATCACTTGGAAATAGAATGCAGCGGTGGTCTTTTCGCCCGCCGGTGCCTGCGCCTTGCGGCCGCGGATGGTCGGCAGCGAGCCGCCGATCATTCCGCCGTAGATCTCATTGATGAGGCACATGGCGTAACCCTTGTGCGCGCCGAAAGGGAGCAGGGCCGCGACCTCGTTCGGGTCGGTGGTCGGCTTGCCATCCTTGTCCACGGCGGCGCCGGGAGGCAGGGACTTACCCTCGCGCTTGAGCGCCTGCACGCGGCCCATGGCCACGGTGGAGGTGGCCCAGTCGCTCACGATCGGGAAGCCGAGCGCATCCGTGGTGGGGAAGCCCCACGAGTGGGGATTCGTGCCGAGGGTAGGGAATTTTCCGCCAAAAGGAACGACTTCCGCGAGGGTGGAGGTGCAGTTCGTGTAGGCGATGTAGCCGCGCTCGGCGGCCTCCATCACATAGCCGCCACCCCACAGGTAGTGGAAGGCATTGTCCACGCTCACCTGGCCGATGCCATACTGGTCGGCCAGCTCGATGCAGCGCTCGATCGCCCGGTAGGCGACGCTTTGGCCCAGTTTGCGGTGGGCATTCCACGTCTCGGATCCGGCGAAGCGAGATGGGACGACCTCGATCTCCGCTCCCGGGACACAGCCGCCGGTGGCGCTGCCGAAGAGGTGGTCGAGGTGCAGCGCCTTCAGCGCGTGGTGCGTGCGGATGCCGTGGCGGGCCGCTTCCGCTGCCAGCTTCGCGCCCTCGGCCGCCTCGTCGGCGGTGAATCCACGGGAGCGGTAGGCGGCCTCGACCAGGCTGTCGTGGGCTGCGCGGGAGACGGTCAGGAATTCGGAGAGCACTGCGGTGGACATACTTGCGGGCCGAAATTAAGCGACAGGTTGTCAGACAACTCAAGCCTCGATTGTGACTCGGGCCGCGTAGCAGGACCGGATGACACGTTAGATTGCCCCGCCTTGGTTCCGGCGGAAATTGCACCGAACGCAAATTTATAAAGAAACCTTAAAGTTCACAAAACTCAACAGGTGGTGTATAAAATTTATACGAACCACAATATGTAGAGCAAATCGGACCGGGTGCTTTCCCGCGGGGATTTCCCGGATACGCTGGCCGATGTCCGGAATCCCTCCCGGGCTGAACCTCCAACCCGCTTCTGTCGCATGTATTTAAAGTCCCTCGACATCCACGGCTTCAAGTCCTTCGCGGACAAGACGAAGATCGAGTTCCACAAGGGCGTGACCGGCATCGTCGGCCCGAATGGCTGCGGGAAGTCGAACGTGGTGGACGCCATCCGCTGGGTGCTGGGGGAAACATCGGCGAAGGCCCTGCGCGGCGGTGAAATGGCCGACGTCATCTTCAATGGCACCGAGCGCCGCAAGCCGCTGGGCATGGCCGAGGTGACGCTGACCATGGCGGACTGCGAGGAGGCGCTGAAGGTGGACTACAACGAGGTCTCGCTGACCCGCCGCGTCTTCCGCGACGGCAAGTCGGAGTACCGCATCAATGGCACGCTCTGCCGCCTGAAGGACATCCATGACCTGCTCATGGACACGGGCATCGGGCGGACGGCCTACTCGATCATGGCGCAGGGCCAGATCGACCAGATCCTCTCGTCGAAGCCGGAAGAGCGCCGCATGGTCTTCGAGGAAGCCGCGGGCATCACGAAGTACAAGCGCGAGAAGAAGGAGGCGCTGCGGAAGCTGGAATTCACCGAGGCCAACCTGCTGCGCGTGTCCGACGTGCTGGCCGAGCAGGAGCGCCGCATGAACTCGCTGAAGCGCCAGGTCGCCAAGGCCCGCCGCTACCAGGCTCTCGCCGGCGACGTGCGCATCCTGGACACCCACCTGGGCCACAAGCGCTTCGTGGAGATGTCCGCCGAGCGCGACGAGCTGAAGACCTCGATCCGCTCGCTGGAGGTGCAGGAATTCGAGCTCGAGCGCCAGATGGCCCCGAAGGAGGAGGCCGTGGCCGACGCCCGGCTGAATGCCCGCAATTTCGAAGGAGAACTCGCCGACCTCCGCCAGCAGCTCAACTCGCACCGCAACGCCCTCTCGGCCGCGCAAGGCCGCGTCGCCTTCAACGAAGAGCGCAAGGCCGAGCTGGAGAGCCGCATTTTCCAGAACCGCGAGGAAATCGAGACGACCCGCGAGAAGCTCGCCCAGCAGGAATTCGACGTCGTGGCGGCGAATGAAACGCTGGAGCAGCTCGCCCGCCGCATCGCCGAGCAGGAGATCCAGCTCGGCGATCAGGAGGAGCGCACGATGATGGCCCGTGGCGATCGCGAGCAGATCGAGGCGCAGCTCCGCGAGGCCCGTGCCGAGGCAAACCGCGCCCAGACGATCATCGCATCCACGCAGGCCCGCATCGAAAGCTCGCTCGCGCAGCTTGAGACCAGCCGCGAGCGCGCCCGCATGCTGGCGGATGAGGAGCAACGCCTGAACCTCGAGGCCGAGGAGGCGAACGAGCAGCGCAACCGCATCGTGGTGGAGCTGGAGGAACACTCCGCACGCACCGGCGAGCTAGAGGAGGCTTTCCAAAAGGCCGAGCGCACCTATCAGCACACCCGCGGAGACCTCGACGCCTCGCGCACCGCGGCGACCGAGGCAAACAAGATCCTCGCCCAGCGCGACTCACGTCTGAAAGTGGTGCGACAGCTCGTGGCGAGCGGCGAAGGTTTCCAAAAGGGCACGCGGAAGGTGCTCGATGGCCTTGACGATGCGGAGCGCTTCAAGCCCGGCATCCATGGCGTGCTCGCCGGATTCATCGAGGCGGACCGCTCTTGCGCCCGTGCGATCGAGACCGCCTTGGGCAAGCACCTTCAGGCCGTCTTGGTGGCCGATGAGAAGCTCGCGGATGCGATTATCTCGCGCCTCACCGAGAAGCGGCTCGGCGTGGCCGCCATCTTGCCGGAGACCTTCGTCGGTCACTCGGTCAGCACCCAGATGGAAGCCGTGCCCGAGGGCGCGGTCGGCTGGGCGCTCGACAAGGTGAAGTCCGACCCGCGCGTGTCCCGCGTGATTGAAAAGCTCCTTGAGAAGGTGCTCATCGTGCCGAATTACGCGACCGCGATGCGCCTGCGCTCGTCGCTCGCCGATGTGACGATGGTCACGCAGGCCGGCGAGCTGATCGGTGCCGAGGGCGTGATTCACGGCGGCGACGCGGGCGAGGGGAATGTCTCCGTGCTGGAGCTTCAGAATGAAGTGCGCGACTTGGAGACAGAAGTCGCCGGGCTGGTGCAGGCCGAGGAAGCGGCCCGCCAGCGCGTCACGGATCTGGAGGGCTCGCTGGGCCGGCTTCAGGAGGAAATGGAAGTCTGCCGCGAGCGCATCCAGCGCCACAAGGTGGAGCTTTCCACGCTGCAGGGACAGCTCACGCTCGCCTCGCGCGAGGTGGAGAGCGTGCAGACGAAGATCGAGAACGTGCAGTGGGAACGCGGCGAACTCGACAGCCGCGAGCAGGCCGCGAACGACAGCCGCAGCGGATTGGAGAGCGAGCTGGCCATGGCGCGCGAGCGTCTGGAAGGCCACGAGGAAGACCAGCGCCGCCTGCAATCGCAGGTCGAGGGTTCCCAGCGCGACGAGGCCGAGCTGGCGCAGGCGCTGAATGAACTGCGGACCTCTCTGGCCGTGGAACGCCAGGCGAAGCACGCCGCCGAGGCCCAGCAGCAGCCGATGGAGGCACGCCTGAGCGAGCTGCGCGAACTTTCCATCCGCCGCGAGACGGAGATCGAGTCCTTTGTCCAGCGCATCGAATCCGCCGCCGCGGAGAACGCCCGGCTGTCCGAAGAAGTCGAGACGCACCAGGCCGAGGCCGAGGACCTCGCCATGGAGATCGAGTCCCGCGCGAGCCGTCGCAATGAACTTCTCGAAGTGATCGACCGCGCGGAAGCCGAGCTTTCCGAAGTGCGGAAGCGTCTTGCGAAAGCTTCCGAGCAACGCGGTCGCGAGGAGGTCTCGATCACGAAGATCGAGCTTCGCCTCGAAAGCCTCGTCACCTCCATTCTGGAGCGCCATCAGGTGGAGCTCTCCACCTTCGAGCCCGACGCGCACGCTCTGCTTTCCTGCATCGCCTCGCAAAAGGCGCAGCAGTCGCGCGGCGGACGCCAAAGCTTCGTGGAGAATGAAGACGGCGAGGAGGAAGAGCAGCCGATCGTGGTGGTGGATGCCTCGAAGGACAGCGACGAGATGGAGCTGCCGCCGCAGATGACCGGCGAGCCGGACTGGGGATTCGTCGAGGCCATCGTCGGCGACCTCAAGCGCCGCCTCGACGGCATGGGCCCGGTCAACGTGGACGCCATCGAGGAGTATGAAGAACTCGAGGAGCGCTACAACGAGGTGCGCTCGAACTACGACGACCTCGTGAGTTCGAAGGCGAATCTGATCGAGGTGATCGAGAAGATCAACGAGGAGACCCAGCGCCGCTTCGCCGAGACCTTCGCGCAGGTGAAGATCAATTTCCGCGACATGTTCAAGGAGCTCTTCGGCGAGAAGGGCCAGGCCGACCTATTGCTGCAGGACGAGAACGACCCGCTCGAGTCCGGCATCGAGGTGATTGCAAAGCCGCCCGGCAAGAAGCTCCAGAGCATCTCGCTGCTCTCCGGTGGCGAGCGCTCGATGACCGCGGTGGCGCTGCTCTTCTCGATCTACATGATCAAGCCGAGCCCCTTCTGCGTGCTGGACGAGCTGGATGCTCCGCTCGACGAGTCGAACATCAACCGCTTCGTCAAGGTGCTGGACCGCTTCATCGACAACAGCCAGTTCATCATCGTCACCCACTCGAAGCGCACCATGGCACGCGCCGATGTGATGTATGGCGTGACGATGGAGGAATTCGGCGTGTCGAAGCCGGTGGGCATGCGCCTCACCAATGCCGACGACATGGCAAGCAAGGGCGAGGCGAAGACGGCCGCCCAGAAGGCCGCCCTGAGACTCGACGCGTAAGGGCAGGGGAGAACAAGGCAGCGATACTTTCCAACGATTCTTCCGACAGAAGAGGGATGAGGGACGGAGGGTGAACCCGGGTGGGTCTCGCTTTCCGTCCCTCGATTTTTGGAAGCGAAAGCGCTGGGAGCGCGCGGCCACTGGCCCGCTTGGCAGGTAGGCGAACCTAGGGAAAGAGCCGCCTTCATGGAGAGGCATCCGGAAAAGCACGCTCATCCCGTGCTTCGCCCACCGTCCAAGCGAGCCGGTGGCACGCGCTCCCAGGGGGCTGGCACCGCGGGAGGCGGCTTTCATCCATGCTTCTCACCGTTGGAACTTCTCACTTCCCACTTGGCACTTCCCGTTCCGCGCCTACCACTCCCGGCATGGCGAAGGTGCTGGTGGGACTTTCCGGCGGGGTGGACAGCTCCGCCGCGGCGGCGCTCTTGATCGAGCAGGGGCACGAGGTCGCGGGGGCATTCATGAAAAACTGGGTGAATGCCGAGGGCATCCCGGGAGATTGCCCGTGGGAGAGCGATCTGGAGGATGCGCTGGCCGTGGCCCGCTCGCTGGGCATCGAGTTCCGCGTCATCGACCTCATCGACCAGTACAAGGAACGCATCGTCGACTACCTCGTGGAAGGCTACCGCAGCGGCATCACGCCGAATCCGGACGTGTGGTGCAACCGGGAGATGAAATTCGGCGTCTTCCTCGACTATGCGCTTGAGCAGGGCTTCGAGAGCGTGGCCACGGGGCACTACGCGAGGAAGCGCACGCTGTCCGATGGCAGCCCGGCCATCCTGCGCGGCGCGGATCCGAACAAGGACCAGAGCTATTTCCTCTCGCTCATGACCACGGAGCAGGCGGCCCGCGCCGTCTTCCCTGCGGGCGAGCTGCTGAAGCCTGCGGTGCGCGAGGTGGCGCGGCGCTTCGGCCTGCCCACGGCGGAGAAGAAGGACAGCCAGGGGATCTGCTTCATCGGGGAGATCAAGATGAGCGACTTCATCAGCCACTACATCCCGGACAAGCCCGGGGAGATCGTGGACACCACGGGCAAGGTCATGGGCACGCATCGCGGCCTGCACCTCTACACGCTGGGCCAGCGGAAGGGCCACGGCGTCGCCTCCCCGCGCGAGGGGATGGCCTACGTGGTGGTGGGAAAGGACATCGGGCGGAATCGCCTGGTGGTCGGCTGGGATCTCGGGGAGACGCCCGGCCTCTACGCCCGCGAGTGCATCATCGGCAGCGTCTCCACCATCGGCAGCCCGCTGCTGCAGGGCGGCCCGCGCTGGCTGGAGGCACAGCCGCGCTACCGGGCAAAGGCGGAGCGCGCGGAGATACTGCCGCGCGAGGATGGCAGGGTCACGCTGCGCTTCCAGACGCCCCAGCGGGCCATCGCCCCGGGGCAGATCTGCGCCTTCTACGAGGGTGGCAGATTGCTCGGCGGCGGCGTCTTCGAGTCCGTGGAGGCGTAGCGGAAGTGGCGCTTCAGCGAGAGGCAGGGTCTTTCTAACAAGAGCCAGCTCGCCTGCGCCGCCAGCAGCGAGAGGGCGAAGGCGGCGAGCGTGAAGACACCCAGCGCCACCAGCGGCTGGCCGCCCAGCGCGCCCATGATCCAGCGGTCATGCAGCGTGCCCTTCAGCCAGGGGTCGAAGAGCGAGTGCAGGATGTAGAGCCCGTAGCTCAGCCTGCCCAGCGTGAGCAGCGGACGGGAGGAAAGCGCCCCCTCCAGCACGCCGCGGGACCCCAGCGCCAGCACCACCAGCGAGCCCCAGAGGAAGGGGGAAAAGGGCACCAGCGAGACCTGCTGCGGGAAGATGAGCCCGGCCACGGTGATGGCCCCGGCCGCGAGACACACGCGCCCGGCCCACCGGCTGAGGGCGGCCCAGCGCGCCTGGTCCTGATCCTGGAAGACGATGGCCAGCCATGCCCCGCCCGCCAGCGTATTCAGCCGCGTGGGGGTGAACATGTAGGAGCCGATGGGATTCCCCGAGTAGTGCAGCGCGTAGTGCACCGCCGGGGCGATGACGAGGCAGGCGAGGCAGACCTTCTCGAGGTGCCGCCGGGGCAGGAAGGCCACGAGGAAGGGCCACACCATGTAGAACTGCTCCTCCACGGCCAGCGACCAGAAGTGCCCCAGATCCACTCCCGCCGGGTGGTCCAGCCACGTGCCCTTCACCGTGGAGCCGATATTCGAGAGGAAGAGGAAGTACCACCACGGCGAGTCCTGCCCCGCCGGGCAGAGCAGGAAGACGAGCGCCAGCACCGTGTAGTAGAGCGGGAAGATCCGCAGCGCACGCCGGGCGTAGAAGACGCCAAAGGCGCGTGGCGTATCCATCCGCGACTTCAGCAGGATGCCCGTGATGAGGAAGCCGGAGAGGACGAAGAAGAGATCCACGCCGACGAAGCCGCCGAGCGACAGGCGGCCCCACCAGGTGGCCGTGGTGACCTCGTGCCCGGCCTTCAGGAAGTGGCTCAGCATCACCAGCAGGATCGCCAGGCCGCGGATGCCATCCAGCACCGGGTAGTGCTTCGGTTCGGAGGATCCGGCGGCTGCGTCTGATGACATGGAGGAGGGTCCGGCTGGCAGGGTGGTGCCATCCGGACGGGAAAAGAAAAACCGCTGTGCCGTCCTAGGAGCTGAGAGCCACGTTCCAGTTGCTCAACAAGTGGGAGGTCCGATCCTGGTAGGTCGTCCTGAGAAGGCATGACCCGTATTCTGGATGCGGTGAGTTCTCCCCGTTTTAATACATCGGTCCGGGCACGCTACCTTTGCGTAACGAACACAGCAGTCGGGAGGGACTCTAGGCTGCGAACCGGGGCTGGCAACCCATTTCACGAGCAGATGCGCTACGAGTTTTTGCGCCCTCCCGGCATGAGAATTTCCTTGTAAACGCGGGCGATATTCCTCGCGTCATCGATGCCCCGGTGAGGCGTGCCCGAGAACTCCAGGCGGAGCCGTCCGAGCGCTTGTCCCAGACCGAAGCGCTTCTGCGAGCCGATGGCCGTGGAGAACTCCGCCTTCAGGTTGCGGTGGCCGTTTAAGAAGGGATAGGGGAGCCCGTGATGGTCGCAGTCCTGGGCGAGTTGCTTGCGGTCGTAGTCGCCCCACGAGCAAAAGACGGGGAGTCCGGATCGTGCGATCCACGCGGCGAATGCAGCCAGGGCATCCGGGAATGCGGGTGCCATGTCCACGTCTCCTTGCGTGATGGTGGTGAGGTCCTTGCAGAAGTCCGTGAGCTGCGGATGGCGGACCGGACGGATGAACGTGCCGAACTCGGACACGACATCGCCGCTGGCCGCATCCACTGCCACCGCGCCTATCTCGATGATCTCCATCTCGTGGCGTGGGAAGCTCAGCCGGTCGCAGCAGGTCGCCTCGAAATCGACGATGGCGAGGGTGGGGGAAGATTGGTTCATTTCGTTGGCATCGGGGTCTAACAGGCCCGGAGCCGGGAGCGGACTTCCATGAGAGCGAAGCCAAGGAGGTTCAGGCCGTTCCATGCCACCGGATTTTCCACATCGCGATGATCTGCGGACATGCCGATCCCCCAGATCTTGTCATAGGGGCTGGCCTCGACCAGGACCCGCTCTCCGGTGGTCAGGAGGAAATCCTTCATCGGGGGATTCCGGGAAAATTTCCCGAGGTTGCCCTCCACCACCAGACGGTATCGCTCGCGGGTCCACGTCGCTTCGTCAAAGCCGCGGACTTTCCGACCGAGTTCCTTGGCTTGCTTCGGATGGGATGACTTCAAGACGCGCTCCTCGATCTCCCGGTCGCCGAACAAACGGGCCTTGGCAGCCATCATGAAATGCTCGGCGGTGGGGTAGCAGATGCCATCCACGGTGAAGGGCGAAGGGAACCATTGGCTGAAGCATGACTTGGAGACCGAGCCATCTGCGGGCGGAGTATGCCCCCAGAAGAAGAGATATTTGAGGGGCTCTCCCCGTTCCGTAGCGGCGAGAAGATCATCGAGGGAAAAGATACCGGGCATCTGGAGACATCGGGGATGTGATCAACTTCTAGTTCATGAGGTCATCGTGGTAAATCACGATAGCTCGACCCCATTCCTCGCCACTGCCGACGCTTCTAACAAGACGGGCAACCGGTTCCGGCGGCTCACGCTGCCGGCTACTATCCTGCACCCCTTCAGGGTGAAAGCTCCACTGGTCTCCGTCCTCTGATTTCGGATCTCCGGTTTCCGATCTCCGACATCTGCCCTCCGTCCTCCGATCTCCGGCACGCCGCCCTATCCTTGCTTCGCGGTCGTGTCCCGGCTTCACTCCTGCCCGAGACGATGGCGGCCCTCCTCCAATTGCGGGCAAAGTGGGCATGGGCGCGGCTCATCGCCCTGGCGGTGGCGATGGCGGTGCTGGTGGGCTCGGCGTGCGCGTTCTTCCTGTGGAACCTGGAGGCGGTCACGCGGATCCGCTTCGATCACCCCTGGCTGCTGTGGCTGCTCCCCGTGGCGGGGATGGCGGTGGCGTGGCTCTACCATCGCCATGGCGGCGAATCCGACGGGGGGAACAATCTAATCCTCGACCGCATCCACGATCCCGGCGGTGGCGTGCCGCGCCGGATGGCCCCGCTGGTGCTGCTGGGCACGCTGGTGACGCATCTCTTTGGCGGATCTGCCGGGCGTGAAGGCACGGCGGTGCAGATGGGCGGCAGCATCGCCAGCGCGGTGGCTCGGCCATTCCTGCTGGCGAAGGGCCACGTGCGGATGCTGCTGATGGCCGGGGTGGCGGCGGGCTTCGGGGCGGTCTTTGGCACGCCCCTCGCCGGGGCGGTCTTCGCCGTGGAGGTGGCCGTCGTCGGCAGGCCCGGCCTGCGTGCGCTGCCGCTGTGCCTGCTGGCGTCCTATGTGGGGGATCTGGTCTGCCGGGCATGGGGGGCAGGGCACACGCACTATCACATCGATGGCGTGGCGGGCCCGCTCGCGGCGGGGTATCTGGATGCGCTGCTGCTGGGGAAGATCGCGCTGCTGGCGCTCGCTTGCGGTCTGGTGGCGTGGAGCTTTGCCACGCTCTGCCACGGGCTCTCTGCCCGGCTGCGCCGCTGGGTCCCGCAGCCCGTGTGGCGTCCTGCCATCGGCGGGCTGGCGGTCATCGTGCTCTTCCTCATCGCCGGGCGGGCGGATTTCCTCGGGCTCGGCGTGTGGTCGCCGGATGCCGGGGCCGTGACGCTCACGTCGCTCTTTTCCTCGCCGGAGATCCATCCGTCGGCGTGGGTGTGGAAGCTGGCCTTCACGGTCGTGACCATATCCGCGGGCTTCAAGGGCGGGGAAGTCACGCCGCTCTTCTTCATCGGGGCCGCGCTTGGTAATGCATTGGCCGGGGCGCTGGGGGCGCCACCGGAGCTCTTCGCCGGGCTGGGGATGGTGGCGGTCTTTGCCGGGGCGAGCCAGACGCCGCTGGCCTGCACGCTCATGGGAATCGAGCTTTTCGGCCCCGGGCACGCCCTGCCGCTCGTGCTCGTGTGCGGCCTCGCCTTCCTCGCCAGCGGGCACTCCGGCATCTACCGGTCCCAGCGGTTTGCGATGCGGAAGCCCCTCTGGCGGCGGCCTCCCGGGCACCCCTGATCCGGTGCCGCGCGGGGCGGGTGGTGAAGAAAAGAGGGCATTTCCCCTTGCTACGCGTCCCGGCAGCGGATTAAACCCCTCGCCACCAACACCATGGGCCAGCAAACCAAGACCATCGTCAAACGCCGCCGCCGCAAGCTCTACCTCAAGCGCAAGAATGAGCAGGCCAAGGCAGGCGGTATCGTGAAGAAGACCGCCGTCGCGAAGAAGTCCGCTGACGACGAGGACAAGAAGGCCGCCAAGAAGGCTCCTGCCGCGAAGAAGGCCGCCAAGAAGGCTCCTGCGAAGAAGGCTGCCAAGAAGGTGGAAGAAGAGACCGAGACCACGACCCCGGCTGCCGAAGCGGCTCCGGAAAGCGAGGAGTGAAGACTCTGGGATCCTGATTTTTTTCCGAGGGCCGGTTGCGACAAGCTTCCGGCCCTCTTTCTTTCGCGGCATGGAGCAGCTCCTCATCGTGGACGGACACAGCGCGATCTTCGGCATGGAAGACCTGCGCGAGCTGCACCACGGGCCGAAGCGCCACCTCGCCCGCATCGAGCTGGTGAAGCGCCTGCGCGACCTGGGCGACCGCGGCGAGTGGAAGGTGGTCGTGGTCTTCGACGGCCGCCAGACCGACCGCGGCTACGAGGGTGGGAATGACGAGGGCATCCTCATCATCTACTCGAAGGCCCGCGAGACTGCCGACGCCGTGGTGGAGCGCCTCGCCGCCCGCTTCTCGGAAAAGGGCGATCGCGTCCGTGTGGCGAGCAACGACAACATGGTCATCCTCACCGCCACCACCTTCGGCGCGGAAGCCATCCGCATCGAGGAGTTGGAAGACTGGTGGGAAAGCGGCAGCGGCGGGTGAGTGTTTTTTGGGGGGAGGGTAGCAAGGGACGCAAGGATCGGCGGAGCCGGGAGTGCTGGCTTTAGCCGGCTTGGCAGGTAGGCGAAGTATGGGTGGATGCAGCTTTTCGCGATTCCGGCTTCGCTGGGAGCGCGTGCCACCGGCTCGCTTGGATGGAAGGCGAAGCGACCAGTGAAGCATGCTTCCCCGGATGCCTCTCCATGAGGCCCGCTTTTTCCGTAGGCGCGCCTACCTGCCAAGCGCGCCAGTGGCACGCGCTCCCAGGGGGCACAAGGATCGGCGGAGCCGGGAGCGCTGGCTTCAGCCGGCTTCGCAGGTAGGCGAAGCAACCCTTCCAGATCGCTCAATCATCCGCTCTCCGCCAGCCGCCCCGAGGTCACCTTCAATGCCGACGGAGACCCTGTGCCACCGTGGTCCGCATCGCTCCGCGTGCGGTCGAAGCAGTTCTGCAGGCGGGCCTCGATCTCTGGCTCTTGGCGCACGGTGTGAAATCGGGCTTTGATAGGTAGCTTCCCGGACCGGCGCACCGCACGCGGAGCGATGCGGACCACGATGGTCTCAGGTGGCATCAGCTTTTGAGGTCACTTCGCCCGCACGTCCAAGCGAGCCGGTGGCACGCGCTCCCAGCGGTCCGCCCCATGAGGTGCAGCTCTTTTCTTGGCTTCGCCGATCCATCCAAGCCGGCTAAAGCCAGCGCCCCCGGCTCCGCTTATCTTGATGGTGCGGCTTTCAGGCAAGAGGCATGTTATTTAGCGCTTCGCGGTCGGCTGCCAGCCACGTCTCAGGTCAGTGCCCGGAGCGATCAAAGAAAGCCCGGTGATTCTCCGCGGTTTGTGCGACGAGTTCTTCGAGCAGGATCTCCAGACGTTCCGCGAGGCCAGCGGCGATGCTCGGCAGGTTGGCAGGATGATTTCCTTCGTCGCAGGGATGGCTGATGTATTCCTCCGGTGGCATCATGTCCGGGGCGTCGGTCTCGATCAGCAGTCGGTCACGGGGCACAGCCTTGAAGGCTTCCACCACCTTGACCTTCCGAGGCTGAAGAAAGTAGCCGGAAAAAGAAAACCACGCACCGAGATCGGCGAGGCGCTTCACGAGTTCCGCTGATCCGCCGAAGGAGTGCAGCAGGAAGCGAGGTGGCGGAGGCTCGTCCTTGAACGCATCAAACAGCGGCTCCCAAGCTTTCAGCGCGTGGATGGTCACCGGCAATTTCCGCTCACGGGCGAGGGCGACTTGCCGGAGGAAGACCGGCCGCTGGATCTCCAGCGCTGGCGCGGCGATCCAGCCGTCTAGCCCGCATTCCCCGACGGACGCATCCGGAAAGCGATCGAGGTAGCTCTCCAAAAGAGGAAGCCACCTCGGCGAGGCGAGGTGCGCTTTCCACGGATGGAGGCCGAACGCGGGCCAGACGAAATCAGGAAACTGATCGGCGAGGCGGGCGACGGCTTCCCAGTCGTCCTCGCCCGTCCCGTTCACGACACATCCGGCCACCCCGGCGTCCCGCATTTCCGCGACGATCTTCGCGGGATCGGCGAAACGCTGGAGGTGGTTGTGCGAGTCGTAGGCAGTCATCGGTCCGTGGTCATGAGACAACGGGGAACCGCCGGAGGCAATCGACCGGGACGTCGATTACTCGACCTCCACGATCAAGTTGATCTCCACTGCCACGTTCAGCGGCAGGGCGGCGGCACCGAGCGCGGTGCGGGAGTGTTTTCCCTTTTCGCCGAAGATCTCGATGAGCAGCTCGCTGGCTCCGTTCACCACCTGCGGGTGGCCGAAGAAGTCCGGGGCGGAATTCACGAAGCCATTCAGCGCGACGATCTGCTTCACCTTGTCCAGCGAGCCGATCTCCTGCTTCACCACGGCGAGGCGGTTCAGGATGATGATGCGGGCGCCTTCCTGAGCTTCCTCGATGGAGACGTCGCCGGGCACCTTGCCGATCACCTTGCGATCACCGTCGATGGGCAGGCCGCCGGAAAGGAAGAGCAGGTTGCCGCTGCGGACGCAGTTGACGTAGGCAGCGACGGGGACGGGGACTTCAGGGAGCGTGTGGCCGAGGCTTTCGATGCGGGCGAGGATGGAATCCATGCCGGGAGCTAAGAGACCCCGGCCGGAAGTGCCAAGTGCCAACCCTCGCCGATCCGCGGAAGTTCCGCCCGCTCACTCGCCCGCAGGCGCGGCACTGGATGCCGGGGTGACCGAGGTGGCGGGTGTGGGAATGGGGAAGTCATCCGTCAGCAACGCCAGGAGCTGCTTGCCGGAGCGGGTCAGCACCGCCTTGTCGCCCTGGCCATCGATGAGGCCGCGGGTCAGGTGGCGGTGATTCACTCGCGAGTCCCGCACGGCGGTCACGACCGGCTCGGAGACCGGCCGCTGGCTGGGCGCGATGCCGGTGATGAGGCCGGTGGCGGTGAAGGACAGCTCCCACGATGGCGAGGCTTCCATGATGTCGCCCTTCACCATCCAGCGGTGGCGGCGGGCGAAGTCCCACTCGCCATCGCGCGGGATGGTCAGCTTGAAGTAGGCGGGGCTGTTCAGGACGAAGTCCTGGATGCGCAGGGCCGGGTTCTTCTTGTGCTCCAGATAGAGCGTGGCCACGTCCATGCCGGCGAGATTCAGGCCGCTGTAGTTCCCGTGGTGATTCAGGCCGCCCGAGAATGCCTTGTGCCAGCCATCGAAGTGATCGCTCATCTTCAGGCACATTTCCAGGTGCAGGTGGGCGCGCACGTTGCTGCCGTAGAAGCCATCGCCCGTGTAGCCCATCTGGCCGAGCACGGAGCCCATCTTCACGGGGTCGCCCGCTTTCACGGTCACCTTCGCGAGGTGGGCGTAGAGGCTGTAGAAGGCATCGCCGCCGTAGTTGTGCTCCACCACGATGTATTTCCCGTAGTTCGAGCGCCCGGCGACGTCGCTGGCGTGGACCACGATGCCGTCCGAGACGGCCATGATGAGGTCGAGCGGGTTGCCTGCCTTGTCACGCTTGTCCGGCTTGATGTCGATGCCCTCGTGGAACTTCGTCAGCACCACGTCCTTGCCGATGCGCAGCGGCGTGCGGACGTAGCCGTAGGCACCGCCCTCCCATGGCTTCGAGGTCTCGCCCTCGAAGATGCGGTCCACGTACATGTAGAACTTCTCCGGCTCGCCGGTGAAGAGGTGGTGATTCTCCGTCGGAAGCTGGAGTTCCAGCGCGGAGAGGGGCGTGAGGAGGGAGGCGAGGGCGAGAGCGAGGGAGCGGAGCATGTCGGGATGGGAATCAGCGGCGTGGCTTGGCTTCACCGATGCGGGGAACCTGGGTGTCGAAAGCGTCGATCTCGGCAGCGCCGATGCCCTTCCAGATCACGAGGTGGCCGTCGTCCACCTGCTTGTCGATCATCACGGCATCGACCCGGCGGCCATTCACCACGGCCAGCATCCAGCGGTTGACGTTGGCATTGGTCACCGCGACGAGGCGGTTGCGTGCGTTGGGCTTGAGCTGGAGCACCACGCCGAAGCCCTGTCCATCCTCGGAGGGGAAGGGCTTGAAGGCGGCAATGTCCTTGGTCATGAACTCGGGATTTCGCCGGAAGACCATGTTTTTCCCGTGATTGAACTGCTCGAAGATCATCTTCGGGTTGTCCGAAGGATCTCCCTGCATGTGGAAGGAGATACCGGCGTTCTCGCCTTTCTTCCCGCCGGCGTGGGCGACGAGGCCCGGGCAGAGGGTGAGCAGGACGATCGCAAGCAGGCGCGGCAGGGTCATGGAGCGGGAGCTTGGCTAGCGTGCCGCGCTTTGGGAATCGGAAAATCGGGCCGTTAGCCCGGGGCAGGCGTGGTGAAGAGAGGATTCACCGCCAAGACGCCAAGGTCGCCAAGGGAGGAGGATGCAAAGGGGGGGGCATGACCGGGACGGCCGCAGTGCGTCGCATTTCTTCCTTTCGTCCATTTCGCTCGTTTCGTTGTCCTCCCATCTAAGGTCCTCACTGCGAATCCTAAGCTATTCCGTGTGGAATCCGGCTTGTGGGGGAGGGGTGGGCTGGAAATGCTCCGCGCCGTGGATACTTCCCAGGCGGTTCTCGCGGCGGTCTTTCCGGTCTATCTGATCATCATCGCGGGGGCAGTGCTGCGGAAGTTGCGGATCCTCAAGCAGGATCAGGACGAGCCGGTCTTCCGCCTCGTCTTCGGCATCCTCTACCCCTGCTTCATCCTGGACAAGATCCTCGGCAGTTCGAGCGTCCGGGACGGCGGGGCGGTGCTGTGGGGCATCGGGGTCGGCTTCAGCCTCACGGTGCTCGGTTTCGCCGGGGCGTGGTTCTTGGCGGGCCTGATGAATTTCCAGAAGGGCGCGGGCAAGCGGACCTTCACGCTGACGACCGGGGTGCAGAATTTCGGCTACACTGCCATCCCCGTGGTGGAGCAGGTGTGGGCGGGCACCGGGGCGATCGCGATGCTCTTCGTCCACAATCTCGGCGTGGAGCTGGCGATCTGGTCGGTGGGCGTGATGATCCTCTCCGGAGAGAAGAATGTCCCATGGAAGAAGCTGGTGAATGGGCCGGTGATCTCCGTGCTGCTCGGCCTGGTACTGGTCGGCTCGGGCCTCGACGGCTATCTGGCCACGGGTGGCGGGCATCCGGTGGGCGAGCCAGTGCGGAAGGCGATGGCGTGGCTCGGAGCCGGGGCTTTCCCGGTGGCGATCCTTATCACCGGCGCGCTGGTCATCGATCTGGTGGGTGCTGACAAGCTCTCGCCCAAGGTGGTGCTGGGCGGCACGGTGGTGCGTCTGGCGGTGCTGCCGATGCTGTTGTTGGCGGCGGCGAAATTCCTTCCCGCCCCGGTGGCGCTGAAGCAGGTGCTCATCGTGCAGGCTGCCATGCCATCTGCCATGACGCCGATCATGCTGGCAAAGGTTTACGGCGGGAGGCCGGGCGTGGCGGTCCAGGTGGTGATCGCGACAACGGTGGTGAGCCTTTTCACGCTGCCCTTCGTGATTGTATGGGGCCGCCAGTGGGCGGGTTTGTGATAGATTTCTTCGCGAAATTCTGAAAGACACGGAGCATCCCCTTTGTAAGGGGCCACGCACCGTGTTCGATATGACAAACGAATCTGACTGGGAGAACAGCGCCGACAATCCTCGCGCGCGCTATATTGTACCAAATCTCGACCGTGCACTCGTGATGCTGGAACTCCTGAGTTCCCGTCCCGAGGGGATCAACGTCAGCGACTTGGGCGTTGAACTGAAGATCCCGAAGAACAGCGCCTTCCGCATCGCGGTCACGTTGGAGAACCGCGGCTTCCTCGAAAAGGTCGAGGGCACCAAGCGCTACAAGCTCACCCCGCGCCTGCTGGTGCTCGGCGCGATGTCGGTGACGGACGCGAATCTTTTCGAGAAATCCATCGATGTGATGCGCCGCCTGCGCGACGCGACGGGCGAGACCGCCCTGCTCGGCACCATCATCGATACGGAGGGCGTGGTCCTCGACCAAGCGCTCGGCACGCATCACTTCAAGTTCGCCGTCGATCCCGGCACGCGCTTCTGCCTGCACACCGCCGCCCCGGGCAAGGCGATGCTGGCGGCCATGCCGGAGGAAGAGCGCACCCAGCGGGTGATGAAGATGAAGCTCCCGCGCTTCACGGCAAACACGATCACCACGCACGATGCCTTCCTCGCCCATCTGAAGGAAGTCGGCGAGCGCGGCTATGGCTTCGATCTCGCCGAAGAGATGGAAGGCCAGACCTGCATCGGTGCCGCCATCCGCGGAGCCACCGGTGGCGTGATCGCCGCATTGTGGATCACCGCTCCATCTTCCCGCATCCCGGATACCCAACTCGACACCTTCGGAGCCGTGGTGAAAGCCCACGCGGATGAAATTTCCGGCCGCTTCGGAGCTGTCTTATCCCAAATTTCATGAGGAACACGCTGGTCATCGGTCTTGGCGCACTGGGTTTCGCCGCCACCTCTTCGGGTGCGGCGGAAACGGAAGGCGTGGAGTTCTTTCGCAACGAGGTGAAGCCGATCCTGGAGCAGAATTGCTTCAAGTGCCACGGCGGCGTCGATGAGAAGGGACACCCGCGCGTCCGTGGCGGGCTGCAACTCATCAGCCGCAAGGGTCTGATGAAGGGCGGCGCGCACGGCCCGTCATTCAACGAGACCGACCCGGCGAAGAGCCCCCTGCTGGAGGCGATTTCCTACAAGAACGAGGACCTGCAGATGCCGCCGCGCGGCAAGCTGCCGGACGAGGATCTGGCGAAGATCACCCGCTGGCTGGAGATGGGCGCGCCATGGACGCCGGAGGATGCCGACGTCATGGTGGAGATCCACGATCCGCTGGCCGGGGTGACCGAGGTGAATGAAAAGACCAAGGCCCACTGGTCCTACAAGCCGATGGAGCGCCACGAGCCGCCGAAGGTCTCCGACCCCGCGTGGTCGGAGAATCCGGTGGACGCCTTCATCCGCGCGAAGCTGGACGAGAAGGGCCTGCAACCGGTGGGCGAGGCGTCGAAGGCCGCCTTGCTACGACGTCTCTCGTACGACCTGACCGGCCTGCCGCCGTCGCTGGAGGAGATCCGGTCTTTCGAGGCGGATACCTCCCCGGACGCGTGGAGCAAGCAGGTGGACCGCCTGCTCGCCGCCCCGCAGTATGGGGAGAAGTGGGCGCGCCATTGGCTGGATATCGTGCGCTACGCCGAGTCGAATGGCTTCGAGCGTGACAATGAGAAGCCCTTCGTCTGGCGCTACCGCGACTACGTCATCCGCAGCTTCAATAGCGACAAGCCGTACGACCGTTTCGTGGCCGAGCAGATCGCAGGCGACGAGCTTCCGGACAAGACCGCGGATTCGCAGGTCGCCACCGGCATGCTGCGGCTGATGGCTTGGGACGACGAGCCCGCCGACCGCAAGCAGCACTTCTACGACGTGATGGACGACAATGTCCGCACCGTGACCGAGGGCTTCCTCGCGATGACCGCCGGGTGTGCGCGTTGCCACGATCACAAAGGCGACCCGATCCCGCAGTCCGACTATTTCAAGTTCGTCTCCTTCTTTCGCGGCACCGAGCCGATGGGGAAGGGGGGCAAGCAGACGCAGTTCATCCAATCGCCCGAGTTGGCCGAGAACCGCGGCGAGCAGCTCGCGGAATTCCGCGCCGAGGAAAAGCGCATTCGCGACTGGATGGCGCGCACCGAGCAGGGTGCCCTGAACAATGTGAATCGCACCCGTCCGGAGATTGCCGCGCGGGTGAGCAATATCGCCACGACGGACCGCTGGCTCGTCACCGATGCCCGCACGCGTCCGACGACGTGGCATTACACCACGCAGAAGCCGGCGGAGGATTGGTCGTCGGTGGGCTTCCGCGCAGAGAATGCGAATTGGCAGCAGGGTCCTGCGGGCTTCGGCACCGCGGCTCCCGGCGTGCAGGCTCGCACCGTGTGGACGGGCTCGGACATCTGGCTCCAGACCACATTCGGCCTCGAGGCCGTGCCGAAGTCGGTGCTGCTGCACCTCTATCACGACGAGGACATCGAGATCTACCTGAATGGCCAGCCCGTGCTCCAGCGCGAGCACCACGTGGCGGAGTACGAGCAGATCAAGGCACCGCGTGAGTTCATGGCCGCGCTGCAGACCGGTCGGAACGTCCTTTCCGTCCACGTCCGCCAGACTGCCGGTGGGCAGTTCTTCGACCTCGGTCTGGAAGTCGATGCCGTCACGCCGTCGGACTTGGTGCTGAATCGCCAATATCGCGCGGTGGCCCGGAAGGATCGCGAGACCTACCGCCGCGGCCAGGCCCGGTTGGAGGAGATCGAGCAGCAGAAGAAGTCGCCGGGCATCGAGGCGATGGTGATCACGGAAGTCGGCCCTGTGCCTCCTCCGACGCACATCCACCTGCGTGGCAGCGCCCATGCGGAGGGGGATGAGGTGCAGCCGGGCTTCCCCGCAATCTGGGGTGGTGCACCTGCTCCGGTGCTTCCTCCGGCCGCCGATGCGAAGAGCAGCGGCCGTCGCCTCGCCCTCGCGAAGTGGATGACGCAGCCGGATAATCCGCGTACTGCACGGGTGATGGTGAACCGCATCTGGCAGCACCATTTCAATCGCGGCCTGAGCCCGACGCCGAATGACTTCGGCTACCTCGGCACCGCGCCGACCCATCCCGAGCTGCTCGACTGGCTCGCCACGGAATTCGTCGCGAAGGGCTGGAGCGTGAAGGCGATGCATCGCCTGCTGCTGAACTCGAAGGCATACAAGCTCTCCATCGCCTCGAACGAGAAGGATGCCACGGTTGATCCGGCCAATGACTTCTTCTGGCGCTTCAATCCGCGCCGCCTCGGTGCGGAGGAATTGCGCGACTCCATCTTGCTCAGCACCGGCGAGCTGAATCTGGAGATGAGCGGTCCGAGCGTCTTCGTCCCAATGCCGGAGGAGGTGCTGGCCACTTCTTCAACGAAGGGCGGCAAGTGGGGCGTGAGCCCGCCGGACCAAGCGAATCGCCGCAGCGTGTATGTGAAGATCAAGCGCTCGCTGCAGCCGCCGATGTTCACGGACTTCGACCTCGCAGATACGGATACCACCTGTCCGACGCGTTTCACCACCACGGTGCCGACCCAGGCGCTGGCGATGATGAACAGCGAATTCATCCACGAGAAGGCCACCGCCTTGGCGAAGCGTCTCGAACAGGAGCACGCCGGTGACCTGCAGGCGCAGGTGAAGCGAGCCTTCGAGCTCGTGGTCTCCCGCCAGCCGGACGAGAGCGAGGTCATCCGCTCGCTCGCCTTCATCAATCAACTCAAGACCGAGAACCAGCTCGCACCCGAACTCGCCTTGCAACGCTTCGCGGTCGCCGTCTTCAGCTTCAACGAATTCTTCTATCTGGATTAAGACAAAACACCGGAAGACTCCAGACATCAGACTGGAGCCTTCGGACAAGCAGCTCCTTTCGATCGCTTTTGGAGCCTTCCGCCTGTCGTCTTCAAATCTTCAGCTCCTGCCCACACTGCCATGATCCTGCGCCCACCTACCGGTAATTTCTGCGGACGTGTCCATCGCCGTGAGTTCCTCCATCAGATCGGTGGCGGCTTCACCTCGCTCGCACTCGCCGGCATGCTTTCTCGCGATGGTGCTTTTGCGTCCGAGATAGGATTCGAGAATCCGCTCGCGCCGAAGCAGCCGCAGCTCCCCGCGAAGGCGAAGGCGGTGATCTTCCTCTTCATGTATGGCGGCCCGAGCCACATGGATACCTTCGACTACAAGCCGAAGATGTACCCGCTGGATGGCAAGAGCATCCCGATCAAGACCTTCGGCCGCGGCGGCAAGAAGAACGAGGGCCGCGTGGTCGGACCGAAGTGGAATTTCCGCCAATATGGCGAGTCCGGAAAGTGGGTCTCGGATCTCTTCCCGAATGTCGGCGGCTGCGTCGATGACATCGCCTTCATCCACTCGATGACGGCGGACTCTCCGATCCACGGATCGGCAATGCTGATGATGAACAGCGGCTCGCTGCTGACGGGCAAGCCGTCGCTTGGCTCGTGGATCAACTACGGTCTCGGTTCGCTGAACGAGAACCTGCCCGGCTACGTGGTGATGCTCGACAAGACGGGCGGCCCGATCTCGGGCGCGAAGAACTGGAGCAGCGGTTACATGCCCGCCAGCTATCAGGGCGTCGTCTTCCGGTCGCAGGGAAACCCGATCCTGAATTTGCAGAATCGCCCCGGGATGGATCGCGTGCAGCAGCGCTCGATGCTCGATTTCCTCGGCGACATCAACCAGGGCCACATGAAGGGCCGCGAGCACAACAGCGACCTGGCCGCACGCATCGCGTCGTATGAGCTCGCCTTCCGCATGCAGGCCACCGCGCCCGAGGCCATCGACGTGGACAGCGAGCCGGAGCACATCAAGAAGCTCTATGGCATGGACGGCAGCCGCACGGATGACTTCGCGCGCAAGTGCATCCTCGCCCGCCGCCTGGTCGAGCGTGGCACCCGCTTCATCCAGATCTATTCCGGCGGCGCGCACAATGACGACAACTGGGATGCCCACGGCGACCTCGTGAAGAACCACGAGTATCACGCTGGCAATACCGACAAGCCGATCGCCGGCCTGCTCCAGGATCTCAAGCAGCGCGGCCTGCTCGATGAAACACTCGTCATCTGGGGCGGCGAATTCGGCCGCCAGCCGACTGCCGAATACGCCGAGGGCACCGGCCGCGATCACAATGCCTACGGCTTCACCACCTGGATGGCCGGCGGCGGCATCAAGGGCGGCACCAGCTTTGGCGAGACCGACGAACTCGGTGGAGAAGCGGTGAAGGACCGCGTGCAGGTGAAGAACCTCCACGCCACCGTCCTCCAGCAGATGGGCCTCGACCCGAACCACCTCACCTACTTCTACGGTGGCCTCGACCAGAAGCTCGTCGGCGTCGAAGGCGCGGATCCGATCCAGGAGCTGATTGCCTGATCCCCGCGACCGGGGATCATCACTGGGAACGCGGAATTCATTCCGCCCGTCAACGCTCTCCACAACCGCTCATCATCCGCCCGGGTGATGAGCGGTTTCGCTTTTCACGGAAGACCCTTCGCCGCGTCTTCCGATAAGTTGTGAAGTCGGAGCCTGGCGTGATGAGGAAGAGAGGCCGGGTCCCGGTCAGGATTGAGAGCGCTTGCCAAAGTCCAGGGAATGATCGGGATTCGAGGACAGGTCGCCGATGTCGCTGGCACCAGAACCGCAGAGATCGAGGCTCTGTTCCAGAAGACTCGGCCTGTTGTCTCGGGCCAATGATTCAAGCTTCTCTTCCAGAGCTTCGCGGATGATGGCAGATCTACTGGTCCGCTGCGCCAGTGCCGCGGCGTCCAGCCTCGATGCAAGCTCATCCGGGATCTTCAGCGAGATCGACGTCATGGCAGGATGGTATCACCGCACGCATCGCACGGCGATATTTCCGTAGGGTGTTCCGCGCCAAAGCGGTTCCTGCTGGATCGTGGCACGATGCCTGCCAGCCTCCCCGCATGCCCGTCCGACTTGCCGGTCTCCTCCTGCCTGCCTTCACGCCCCGCCGCGATGGGGACCTCGGCATTGGCGACACGCTCGCCTTGAAGCACTGGATCGACGTGGCCGCCGCGAATGGCATCGGCTTCCTGCAATTGCTGCCGCTGAATGAAACCGGCAGCGATGACAGTCCCTACAACGCGATCTCCTCGGTGGCGCTGGAGCCGCTCTACCTCTCCATGGAGCCGCGCGACGTGCCCGGGCTGGAGGCTGCCGATGTGGAGGTGGCACGCGCGGAACTCGGCGAGATCCTGGGTTCGGACCGGGTGAACTACGCCGCCGTCCGCAAGGTGAAGCGCGCCCTGTTGGAAAAGGCCTGGCTGCGCTTCAATGCCGGGCCGGGCGATGTCGGCTTCTATCGCTTCCAGCGCGAGGACAAGGCGTGGCTGGAGAACTACTGCATCTATCGTTGGTTAATGGATCAGGCGGGAGGCTCGGAGGCGTGGGACTACTGGCCGGAGCCGATGAGGACCGTCGAGGGTGCGCTGGCACATCTGGAGGCGGCTAGGGCTATCGACGCTGCCGCGGTGGAGGAGCGGCTCGGCTTCTACGCCTGGGTGCAATGGCTGTGCTTCGTCCAGTGGCGTGCGGTCCGCCAGCATGCGGATCACAAGGGCGTGCGCCTGATGGGCGACATCCCCATCGGGGTGAGCCGCTATTCCGCCGATGTATTCTTCAATCGCGATGACTTCGATCTCGGCTGGTGCGGAGGCGCGCCGCCGGAGCGGATGTTCAAGTATGACCTCTTCATCCAGCAGTGGGGACAAAACTGGGGCATCCCGCTTTACCATTGGGAGCGCATGGAGGCCACCGGCTTCCCGTGGTGGCGGCAGCGCATCTCGATGCTCACGGATGTCTTCCACATCTTCCGCATCGATCACGTCCTCGGCTTCTACCGCATCTACTCCTTTCCGTGGCAGCCCCAGAGGAATTCGGAATTCCTCGACCTGACCGAGGAGGAGGCCGCCGGGATCACAGGCGGTCCCTTGCCCGGGTGGAATCCCCGGCCGGACGATACCGCGGACAACAAGGCGGAGAATCGCCACGACGGCGACGTGCGGTTGCGCATGGTCATCGAGGCCGCGAAGGGCGCGGCGGTCGTGGGCGAGGATCTCGGCTGCGTGCCGGACTACGTGCGTCCGCACCTCGCCTCGCTCGACGTGGCGGGCTTCCGCGTGCCGCATTGGGATGCCGATGAGGAGGGTAATGTGATCCCGCCGGAGGAGCTGCCCGAGTGCTCCTTCGCCACCTACGCGACGCACGACCACGAGTCGCTGCCCGCGATGTGGGAGAATTTCCGCACGCTTGCAGATGACGTCCGTGCCGACGAAGCCGAGCGTGACGGTGCCGCGAACAACCTCCGGCTCATGGCGGAGTTCGCCGGGATAGAGCCGGACCAGCCCTACGGCGCGGAGGTGAAGCGGGCGCTTTTCAAGGCCTTGCTCGACTCGAAGTCACGCTACGCGGCGATCATGATCACGGATCTGTGCGATCTCACGGATCGCATCAATTCACCCGGTACCGTGGGACCCCACAACTGGAGTTTCCGCCTGCCGGTATCGCAGGAAAGCATCGCGATCGCCGAACTCGCGAAACTGCGCCCGGTGATCCAGGAAGCCGGGCGCTGATCTTTTTTGGATCGAGCGCGCCCCGGATGTCCGGGATGCCGTGGAGCAGGCCTGTGCCGGGAAATCCCGGGTCGCAGTGGCTTGGCGTTGAAAATTGCAAGGCATCCGCCGGGATTGTCACCGCGATTGGTTTCCAAATGCGTTTGGTTTTCGGGAAAGATGCCCTTTCTTGTAGGCGTAATCGACCGATCCCATGTCTTGGCGTCGAATTGACGTCGTCTCGTGGGAGGCCTACTTTCGACAAAACCCCAAGACCCATGAAATCACGCATCTTCGGCCTCCTCGCCTGTTGGCTGTCGGTCATTCCCCACGCGAGTGGCGCGGAGAAACCATCGCCTGCCGACGATCCGGCCTTCATCGCAAAGTCGGCGCGCGCGATCGATACCCACGTCGCGGCGTGGTATCGGAAGGAGAAGCTGCCGGTGCCGGCCGTGACGGACGATGCCACTTTCCTGCGTCGTACGTTCCTCGTGGCGATCGGGCGCATCCCGACCGCTGAGGAGGCCCGCTTTTTCCTGGAGATCCACGAGGCGGACAAGCGCGTCCAGCTCATCGACTACCTGATGAAATCGCCCGGCTACTCCAGCCACATGACGAACTGGGTCTTCGACCTGCTGCGGGTGACCGATGACAAGCCGGGCTTCAATGGATCCTTCGAGCCCTACCGTCACTGGGTGAGGAACGCGATGGAGTCGAACATGCGGTGGGACGATTTCACGCAGGCTCTGCTTTCGGCCTACGGCGACGGCTGGGATCCGGAGACCGCCGCGGTGGGCTATTACACTCGCGACCGGGGCATGCCGCTGGACAATCTGGCAAACTCGATGCGCATCTTCCTCGGCTCCCGGATGGAGTGTGCGCAGTGCCATGACGATCCTTTCGGCACTACGGAGCGCCACGATTTCTTCGAGCTGGCCGCCTTCACCGAGGGTCAGGGGGCGCTGCGGCAAAACCTGATGCGCGACCTGTGGGACGAGCTGGCCGATGATCAGCGCGAGCGCTCCACCGAGTATGAGGTGGCGCGGATCATGTGGGATCGCGTTTACGGCCTCAGCCTCGGCGGCACCGGCGATGGCAAGATCAAGCTGCCGGAAGACTACCAGTATCGCGATGGCGAGCCAGGCAAGCTGATCGGCGCGAAGACCCCTTTCGGAAAGGGCGTCCGTATTTCGGAAAAGAACGACAAGGGCGGTGGCCGCAAGGAGCTGGCAGATTGGGTCGTCGGCAAGACCGGCGAGCAATTCGCTTCCGTGGCTGCGAACCGCATGTGGAAGCGCGTGATGGGCCGCGGGGTCTATGAGCCGGTGGACGAATACAAGCCGACCAAGGAGCTGCATCACCCCGAGCTGATGAACACGCTCATCTCCCTGATGGTCCAGCTCGACTACGATCTGGAGGCTTTCCAGAAGGTATTGCTCAATACGAAGACCTTCCAATTCGTGCCGAATCCCGAGCCATCGAAGGTGGTCACGGGGGATGATTTCCACGGTCGCCAGCTCACCCGCCTGTCGGCGGAGCAGCTCTGGGACTCGCTCATCACTCTGG
Organism: Luteolibacter flavescens; assembly: GCF_025950085.1. NCBI lineage: Bacteria > Pseudomonadati > Verrucomicrobiota > Verrucomicrobiia > Verrucomicrobiales > Verrucomicrobiaceae > Neoluteolibacter > Neoluteolibacter flavescens. The sequence goes on along the minus strand of NZ_JAPDDS010000011.1, from coordinate 77,958 downwards.
CCTCCGGCGATCCGGATAAGAAGCCGCGCCGTGGGCTCGACGACCGCATTTACATGAACCGCAAGCCGGTGCTCGTCGGGAAGAAGAACATGGTGCAGGTCTCCAAGGAGGTGCTAGCGCTGGAGAGCGAGGCCGAGGTGCGCGCCTACTTCGACAAGCTGCTGGACGAGGTGAAGAAGGACGGCGGCAGTGCCGGTGGTGGCGACAGCATGATGGGCATGGCCCGGGTGCAGAGCTACGATGGCAAGGCGCAGGTCCGCGCCTCCGAGCTGCCGAGCCCCGCGCCGCGCAATCACCTGCTGTATCTCTTCGGCCAATCCGACCGCATCGTGGTGGAAGGAGCCAGCCGCGAGCCGAATGTCGGCCAGGTGCTCTCGCTGATGAACGGCTATGTGCAGGAGCAGCTCGTGAACAACCCGGGCGCGCACCTTTACAAGAGCCTCGAGGACGCCGGTAGCGACGAGGAGAAGATCCGCCGTCTCTACATCACCATCCTGAACCGCCCGCCGACCGACGAAGAGATGGGCTGGATGCGCGACGAGGTGAAGAAGTCCGGCCAGAACGGCTTCCGCAACATCGTCTCGGCGCTCGTGATGTCCTCCGAGTTCCTCTTCCTGCAATAAACCCCGCCACCCTCGAAAAACCATGAACGCCAGCGATTTCAACCGCTTCGACGAGCCGACCCGCCGTCGCTTCATCACGAACGCCGCGAAGATGTACCTCGGGGTGCAGCTCATGCCCTTCTTCAACAGCGCCGCCTCCGCCGCTCCGACCGGCGCGAAGGAAGCTGCCGCAGCGAAGGCGAAGAGCGTGATCTACCTCTACATGTCCGGCGGCATGAGCCATCTGGACACCTTCGACCCGAAGCCGAAGAAGAAGGAGGTGATGGGGCCCACGGAAGCGATCCCGACCAAGGCCACCGACATCTTCGTCGGCAAGAGCCTGCCGAAGACCGCGGAGGTGATGGACAAGGTCTGCGTGATCAATTCTCTCACCTCGCGCCAGGGCGCCCACGAGCAGGGCACCTACATCATGCACACCAGCTACGACATGCGTGGCACGGTGAAGCACCCGTCGCTGGGTGCCTGGGTGATGAAGCTCGGCGGCCGCCACAATCCGGATATCCCGGGCTACGTCGCCATCGATTCGTCGCAGGAATACTCCGGCGGCGGCTTCTTCGGCGCGAAGTATGCCGCCGCTCCCATCGGCAGCCCGACCGATGGTCTGCAGGATTCGCACAAGCCCGGCGGTGTCTCAAAGCAGGATTTCGAGAGCCGCCTCTCGCTAGCCGACCGCCTGAACAAGCAATTCCACGGCAAGTATCAGAATGCCGACGTGAAGGCCTATGAGGAGCTTTACCAGGAGGCGATCCGCCTGATGAACAGCAAGGACCTGAAGGCCTTCAACATCAAGGACGAGTCCGCCTCCGTCCGCGCGATGTATGGCGAGGGCCGGTTCGCGCAGGGATGCATGCTGGCCCGCCGTCTGGTGGAGCACGGCGTGCGATTCGTGGAAGTCCAGCTCGGCGGATGGGACACGCACTACGACAATTTCGCCGCCGTGGAAGGCCGTTGCAAGGAGTTCGACCAAGCCTACGCCGGCCTGCTCAGCGATCTTGAGAAGAAGGGCATGTTGAAGGACACGCTGGTCGTCGTCGCCACCGAATTCGGTCGGACGCCGACGATCAAGACCGAGCACCAGAACGGCCGCGACCACCACCCTGCGGCGTTCACCTGCCTGCTCGCGGGCGGCGGTGTGAAGGGCGGCTACAAGCACGGCGAGACCGATGCAAAGGGCGAGCGCGTGAAGGAAAAGCCGGTCACCGTGCAGGACTTCAATGCCACCATCGCTTGTGCCCTAGGCCTTCCACACGACCTCACCGTCATGTCTCCCACGGGTCGCCCGTTCCAGTTCGCCGACCAAGGCAAGCCGGTGATGGATGTGTTTGCCTGAGTTTCAGGACACCACTTGATTTATCGAACAGGCCCGGCATTCGCCGGGCCTGTTTCGTTTCCGGGCGGCGGAAACGACAAGGCTCCTTTTGCCCGTAGGCGCGTGCGCATTCGTAATCCCGTGAAAGCTGGAAGTGCCGCGGTTGAGTTTCCCCGATTCTTCCCCGACCGCTCATCGGAATCGCATGGAATTGCGGTCACTCCCCGCTGGTGAATCTCCTTCCCATCGAAACCTACTTGCTCCTCATCGTGATCATCCCTGTGGGGGTGTGCCTGGCGAAATGGAGGCACTCCCTCTCCTGGTGGTCCGCAACCGCCGCGTGCGCGGCGATTTCCTGGGTCTATTTCAACCTGTGGATGGCGGTTCTTGATCCTCCGGACAATGGCTTTGCCAATGCAGTCTATTTCGTGACGGGTTGGGCGTGGCTGCTTCTCCCGTTTGCATTGGTGGCACCAATCTTCCGGCTCATCGAATCACGGTGCCCGGGTGAAGCCACATGTCGTATGGTATCCATCGGCTATCGTCTCTGTCTGATGCTGACCGGAGCGATCGTGATTTGGAACCTTATTGGAAACATGGGCAAGGAACGCGCAATCGTTGAGGCCCGGCGTGAACTCCGGGAGCACGGCTACGAGCCCGTGGGCGAAGAGGTCCCTCACCGCGAATTCGGCGGGTGGATCATCCGCTATCCCGACTCGGACTTCGGGGAGATCCGGCTGACTCGCAACGGCAGGATGTCGTGGATCGGCGGGCAGGGGTGAGTGGTGGAGTCAGGGCTGCGATTCAATCCACCTCGATCTCGCTTTCGGGGACTCGGGTAATCTTCATCCCATGGTTGCGAAGCAATGTTCAGGTATGCAGCAAATTGCCTGAAGGCCGGGACGCCACTTACATTCATCAAACAGGCCCGGCATCCGCCGGTCCTGCTTCGCTTTCAGCTCTCGTAGTGATAGCGCAGTTGCGCAATGAGCAGATCGCCATCCTCGACTGCATACACGAAGCGATGCTCGGCTGTGATCCGGCGGGACCAGAATCCGGCGAGTTGATAGCGTAGCGGCTCGGGCTTCCCTAGTCCTTCAAAAGGATTCCGGGTGGTGTCTTCGATGAGTAGATTGATCCGCTTCAGCGTCTGCTTGTCGGTCCTGATCCAGTATTGATAGTCCTCCCAAGCTCTCTTGGAAAAGATCAGCCTCATTCGGGGGTCAGGTTGCGCTCCTTGCCCTTGCCTGCCCGCAGTTCCTTCACCGACTCCATCAGCCGCGACGCATTGGCAGGGGAGGAGAGGAGATGCGCGGTTTCCTGAAGTGCTTCGTATTCCTCCAGCGCCATCATCACCACGGCTTGATCGCGATTTCTCGTGATGATGACAGGGGCTCTGTCGTCGCAGACCTTCTGCATGGTGGCCGCCAGATTTTCGCGGGCGGCGGTGTAAGAGATTGCCTCCATGGCTGGACGTTATCCTGTCCAGTGAATCTGGTCAAGGAGCCTGCATCTCCGGCTGGGAGATCCAGTCGCTTGAGGAGTCACGGCATCAGCGGGTTACGCGCCTGGCCTGCCGGGTCTTTGATGCTGCTTATTCGCGAAGCGGATTGGGGGTCTCAATCCACCTCGATCCGGTACCTCGGCAGCTTCGGGTCGATCTCGCGGCTCCAGGCGTCGATGCCACCCCGGAGAGCGCGGGTGTTCTTCATGCCGTGGCCGAGGAACCACGCGCAGGTGTCCAGCACGTGCTTGCCGGAGTGGTCGTGGAGGATGACGCGACGCTTCGGGTCGCCGCCGAAGAGTTGCTGCTGGAGCTCCTGGGTCATGAATTCCGCCCCGGCGATGGCCACGGCCTCGTGTTCCTCGCGGGTTCGGCAGTCCAGCAGGATCGGCGGGGCGGGGGACTCCAGCTCGGCCTTCAGCTCCGCGGGGGAAATCATCATCGACTCATCGTGCGCGTGGCTGTCCAGCAGGTGCTGGAGCACTTCCTCCACGTCCAGTTCTCCGGCGCGGGCGCAGAGTTGGCCCAGCGTCTCCGTGTCGGCGAAGCCGCAGCTCTGGCAGCCGCCCAGATGGTAGCGCGAGAAAAGCGCACGGCGGGCACCGGGCAGGGCGCTCATGATTTCCCCCATCGGGGTGTCGGCAGTGATGGTCGCGAGGTCCACGCGGCGGACCCTAACTGCCGCCCGGGGATTTTCCACTGTTTCAAAGCATACTTTTGGGCCACCTTGCCGCGACATGTTCCGTTCCATCGACCCTGACGAACCGCGCATCTACTTGCTGCCGAACCTGATGACGGCAGGAAACCTCGCTTGCGGCTTCTTCGCGGTGCTCACGATCTTCAAGGGGATCATGAAGGCGACCACGCCGGAGGGCTACATTTTCGCCGAGGCCCAGCCCTACTACCAGCAGGCGATCCTGCTGATCTTCGCATCCTGTATCTTCGACTTGCTGGATGGCCGCCTGGCGCGATTCGGCGGGCAGGAGTCGCCCTTCGGCCGGGAGTTCGACTCTCTGGCGGATGTCATTTCTTTCGGCATGGCTCCGTCGATGTTGATGGCAAAGGCGGTGCTTTTGCCCTTGGACGAGGACCTAAACATGGAGGGCGTCGGCTGGGGCCTGGCTTGCGTCTATGTCCTTTGCGGAGCGATCCGCCTGGCGCGTTTCAATTGCCTGGCCGCCATGCCGAAGCGTGCGAATGCCAGCACCGATTTCCGGGGCCTGCCCATCCCCATGGCCGCCGGCTTCATCTCATCGCTGACTTACGTGGTCATCTATTTTAACGAAACGGACCGGAATCTCGGCGTGTGGAAATACGTCCTCGCGGGTGCGATGCTGGGCCTGTCAGTCCTGATGGTGAGCAGTGTCCGCTACCCCAGCTTCAAGAAAGTCGGCTGGCGCACCCGCGGAACTCCGCTCGTCATCGTTGGCGCGGCGCTTCTCCTGATCGTCACCGTGCGATTCCACTACATCATGCCGGCGGTGCTTTTCAGCGCCTACCTGCTCTACGGCCTGGTGGTCCGGCCCTTCCTTTCGCCAAAGATCCAGCGGGAGATCGAAGCCGAGACGCCATCGAAATCAGGCGAAGCGGAAGACGACCAGACCGGAAATCCCGGCTGACACCCGGGCTCACGGGCTCATCACGCCCTTCTTGGAGGGCGACGAGATCGCTGCGAGGAATCTCGCGGCAGGCTCCGGCCAGTCCTGCGTGGCTGCCTCGGCCAGTGCGGCTTCGCGGGTCAGCCCGGACAGGAAGACCAGCTTGTAGGCGCGTTTGATCGCCGCCCGTTCATCCGCGCTGAAGCCCGACCGGCGGAGGCCCACCGTATTCAGGCCGGCTAGCTGGTTGATCCCGTAGGCCGTGCAAAACGGTGGCATATCCTGGCTCACGGCGGTCAGGCCCTGGACCATGGCGAGGTCGCCGACCTTGATGAACTGGTGGAAGCCAGCACCGCCGCCGAGGAATGCCTTGTTTCCCACGTGGACGTGCCCGGCCAGCAGCACGCTGTTTGCGAGCACGTTCCCGTCGCCGAGTCGCACGTCGTGGGCGAGGTGGACGCCGGTCATCAGCAGGTTGCCCTCGCCCATCACGGTGTTCGTGCCTGGCTTCGAGCCACGGTGGACGGTCACATATTCCCGCAGCGTGTTCCGCGGGCCGATCTCCACGCCTGAGTCGGTCGCGGGATCGAAGGAGAGGTCCTGCGGATCCGCCCCGATCACCGCGCCCCAGCCCACGCTGGAGGCCTCGCCGATGCTGGTGCGGCCGGAAATCCATGCGTGCCCGCCGATCTTCACCCCGGCGGCCAATTTCACCGGTCCCTCGATCACCGTGAAGGGACCCACGCTCACGTCGTCGGCGAGTTCCGCTTCCTTGGAGACCTGGGCAGTGGGGTGGATCGTCGGCACGGGGTGGTTCTAGGGGGGCGTTTTCAGGCCTACAAGCCTCCCGGATGGAGGTTTTTTTGCCTGCTGACGCATGATCTTGGATTTTCCAGAGACAAAGTTGCACCTCCGGCGGTTTTACGGGACAAGACCGCCAGCCGCATGACCGAATTGTTGATCGACCCCGCCCGCCGTAGCGGATGCCAAGATTTGGAAAAACTCGGGGAAGTATTGGAGGGCGCGAGCGTCCGCCAGCGCTCACCCATCGATGACGTGCTGGATGCCGGCGTCGTGGACGAGGAGCCCTACATGCGCGAGCTCGCCTCCGAGCTGGGCATGGAATGGCTGGAAACCATCCATTTCCCTGAGACCCCGCTGCCGCTGCGCGTCGCCTGCGGACCGAAGGTCGCGCTGCGCCATCGCCTGCTGCCGATCGAGTTCATCGGGGAGGGCGAAGATGCCCGCCTGAAGCTGGCCACCTTCGATCCCTTCAATCTCGTTGCCCGCCAGGCAGTTGCCCAGGAAATCGAGATGCCCGTGGAGTGGGTGATGGCTTCCCGCCGCCGCATCCACGAGTCGCTCCGCCGCCTCTATGGTGTGGGTGCCGATACCTTCGAGCAGATCCTGGAAGGCCGCGAACTCGACTACGACAATCTCGAAAGCCAGGACGAGGCGAACGTTATCGACGCGGACGAAGACGAAGAGGCAAGCGTCGTCAAATTCGTGAACCAGATCATCCGTGAAGCGCTCGAGCAGCGCGCGACGGATATTCACGTCGAGCCGCTGGCTGACAATCTCCGTATCCGCTACCGCATTGACGGCAAACTGCTTGCGGTGACTGTCCCGGAAAATATCAAGGCGCTGCAAAGCTCCGTGATCGCCCGTCTCAAGATCATGTCGCGCCTCGATATCGCCGAGCGCCGCTTGCCGCAGGACGGACGTATCAACCTCCAGTTCGAAGGCCGCACCATCGACGTCCGCGTCGCCACCGTGCCGACCGTGGAAGGCGAGAGCGTCGCCCTGCGTCTCCTCAACCAGGAGAAGTTCAATTTGGACAAGCTCGGCATGGAGCCGCACGTCCGGACGAAGATCGAGGGCCTGCTGCACCTTTCGAACGGCATCATCCTGATCACCGGTCCCACCGGTTCGGGTAAGTCCACCAGCCTTTACTCCTTCCTCAGCGAGATCAACCACCCGGACCGCCGCATCGTCACGATCGAGGACCCGGTGGAAAACAAGCTCTCCGGGGTGATGCAGATCGCGGTGAAGTCGGACATCGGCCTGACCTTCGCCGCCGGCCTGCGCTCCATCCTGCGTGCCGACCCGAATGTCGTGATGATCGGGGAAATTCGCGACCTTGAGACCGCGGAAATCGCCATCCGCGCCTCGCTTACCGGTCACTTGGTCTTCTCCACCCTCCACACCAATGATGCTCTCGGCGGTATCAGCCGTCTCGTTGACATGGGCGTGGAGCCCTTCCTCGTCTCCGCCGCCGTCCGCGCCTTCCTCGCTCAGCGCCTCGTCCGCCGCCTCTGCCCGCACTGCAAGGTGCCGCGCGAACTGAGCCTCGACGACCGCCGCGATCTCGGTATCCCGATGAATCTGGAAGGCCAGCCGCACGTGGCCAAGGGCTGCGACCGCTGCCGCAATACCGGCTTCCAGGGCCGACTCGCCATCTACGAGGTCGTGGTGCTGAGCCAGACCATGCAGGACATGGTCGCCCACGGTGCCAGCGCTCCGGACATCCGTGCGCAGTCGATCAAGGAGGGCTTCGTCCCGATGCGCGGCTACGGCTGGATCAAGGTGATGCAGGGCCTCACCACCATTGAGGAAGTCATCTCGGTGACCTCCACGGACATCGCCACGGAGTGACCTGAAGTCCCGGATTCGAAATCTCATCTCTTCATCCCAGCGTGCCTGTTTTCGCCTATAAAGCCCTCAGTTCCTCCGGCGGTGTCCAAACCGGGGAGGTGGATGCTGCGGACCGTCCTGAAGCCCTGCGCGTGCTCGACAAGCGCGGGCTCCAGCCGGTCAGCCTGAAGGAATCCGCATCCGCTGCGGCACCGGCGAAGAAGTCGAAGGAGCCCGCTCCCGCCGCCAAGAGTGCACCGAAGCCCGCGGCGAAACCGGCTGCCAAGCCTGCGGGCAAGGCCGCCTCGAAGGACACCGAGGACAAGACTCCCGAAGGCCCGCTGAAAATGAAGCGCCCCGAGGTGATCATGTTCACCGAGGAGCTTTCCGACATGCTCGCCGCCGGTCTCCAGCTCGAGCCGGCGCTGAAGTCTATGGAGAACCGCCAGGAACTCGGCGGCCTGAAGGAGGTCGCCAGCCGCGTCCGCCAGCTCGTCCGTGACGGCATGAATTTCTCCACGGCCATCAAGCGCGTCAGCCCGAGCTTCGGCCCGCTGTATTGCTCGCTGGCTGCTGCCGGTGAGGCTTCCGGTGCGCTGGATACCATTCTCAAGCGCCAGGCCCACTACTTGAAAACCATCGCGGAGCTGCAAAGCCGGCTCATCCTCGCGATGATCTATCCGGCCTTCCTCATTCTCGCGGGTATCGGCGTGTCGATCGTCTTCGTCACCACCCTGATCCCGCAGCTCACCACACTCATCGAGAGCACCCCGGGCGGCAAGCTGCCGGGCCCGATCAAGTTCATGGTGACCACCGCGGACTTCATCAAGGCCTACTGGTACATCATCCTCATCGTCCTCGCTGCCGCCGGTCTCTTCTTCAAGGCGTGGAAGGACAATCCCGAGAACAAGATGACTTGGGACCGCTTCAAGCTGCGCGCGCCGCTGATGGGCCCGGTCGTCACCAGCCGCTTTTACGTGCAGTTCCTGGAAACCATGGCGAACCTCGCCGGAAACGGCCTGCCGCTGCTGCGTGCTCTGGAGCTTTCCCGCGATGCCACGCAGAACCAGTCCCTGCGCAACGAGCTGAACACGGTCATCGACCAGGTCGGCGACGGTCGCGCCTTCTCGAAGGCACTCATCCGCACGGGGGCGTTCCCACCGCTGCTGATCGACATGGTCTCCGTCGGCGAGCAGACCGGCAAGCTGGACACCGCCCTGCGCAAGGCTGCGGAGCGCTATGACAAGGAGCTCGACAAGAGCCTGTCCCGCATCATGGCGCTGATCATGCCGATCATCCTCATCATCATGGCCAGCCTCATCGGCACCATGGCCTACCTGATGATCACGGCGATCTTCCAGACGATCAAGAACCTCGGCGCGTGACGCGCGCCGGGCGGGTCGGCCGGAAAACTTCCGCCGACATGCTGGATCTGGCCCGGGGCTCGACTTAGCTTGCCTGCATGAGTTGGCCGCGGGTGTTCGTGAATGTCGTGTTCCTGTCTATCGGGGCTGCGGTGACGTGGGTGTTTCTGAATGGGCGGGCGCCGCAGGCCGCTTCGCCTGTGTCCAGGCCGGTCCCGGGTTCGGTTGAGACGGCACCGGTCGGTGCTATTCAACGAGCATTTGAGGAATGGTCCGCTGATCCAGCGCTGGGCGGTGCTTTGATCGGCTTCTGCGTTCTCGATGAGAACGGTGAGATCGAATACGCTTCGCCGCTCGCGTGGAAAGCCCTGTGCCCCGCTTCGGCGCTGAAGACCGTCACGACTGCCGCGGCGTTTGACCTGTTAGGTCAGGAATATCGCTTCGAGACCGCGATCTCCGCCGCGTCGAAGCCCTCGGCTGCGGGCGTGATCGCCGGGAATCTCGTGTTGGTCGGCGGAGGCGATCCCACGCTTTCGACCACGGATCTCGATGTGCTCGCGGCGGATCTCGTGAAGGGCGGGCTGAAGCGGGTGGAGGGGAAGGTGATCGCGGATGCATCGGTTTTCCGCGGACAACCGGTGAGCGATCACTGGAATTGGGGCGACATCGGGAATGCCTACGGAGCCGGTGCCTTCGGCGTGAATCTGGATCACAACCGGCTGGAGCTTTCCTTCACTCCCGGCTCCAAGCTCGGCGATACCGCCAAGCTGCTGCCCGTACCGGGGTCGGGCAAGGACACCCGCTGGCTGAACACCGTGACCACGGGTCCGGAGGGCAGCGGGGATCAGGTCGTGGTCTATTCCCAGCCCTACGGCACTGCGATCACGCTGCAGGGCACGGTCCCGATGGGGCGGACATTCACCATCACCGGCTCGCTGCCGGATCCTCCTGCGACCGCTGCGCGGCTGCTCACGGCGGCTCTTGAGAAGGCGGGCGTGGTGATCGGGGGGAAGACATTTCCAGCCGCGGCGGCCAGCGAGAAGCTGGCAGTTCACCGGTCAGCGCCCTTGCCGGAGATCATCGATCACCTGCATCGCGTGAGCGACAATCTGGAGGCCCAGTGCCTTTTCCTCACCATGGGTCGGGCGAAAAAGGAGGACTCGTCAAAGGCCCTGCGAGGCTATTGGGAAGGGAGGGGGATTTCCTTCGAAGGCCTGCGCCTCATCGACGGCAGCGGCCTCGCCCGTGCGAACATGATCCGCCCGGTCGATCTCGCGAAGGTGAATCACGTCGCGCGCCGGGGCCCGCATGGCGACCGCTTCCGGCAAAGCCTTTCCACCTATGTCGGTGGCCGGGTGAGCTCGAAGCTCGGCGCGATGTCCGGCGTGAAGACCGACGTCGGCTTCATCACCACGTCGGACGGTCGTGAATTGACCTTTTGCCTGATGGCAAACGGGCTCGATCCCGCGCTCGGGTTTTGGCCGCTGCGCGACAAGCTGTTGCTGGCAGTGGCGTCGGCGGGTTCGGAGTGAGGGGGTCTTTCGGGAGTGATTGCTGGCAATCACCTGGGAACGCATGCCACCGGCTCGCTTGGAAAGTAGGCGGACTGCGGGAAAAGCTGCTGTCAGGGGCTTTCTAGGAGGCGTGCTTTACTGGTAGCTTCCACGCCCCTCCAAGCGAGCCAGTGGCTCGCGCTCCCAGGAGGCTTTCCAGAAAAAACGGTCTCGCCACCTCACTTGGAAAAAAGAAGCACCGGCCCTTGCGGACCGGTGCTCTTTTTAACCGAAGATGCGCAACCGAGCGCGTCAGAAGAAAGAACGGAAGCCGAACATCCAGGTCAGCGCTTCCACGTCGCCGTCACCTGCATTTGGCGTTTCGAGGTGGGCGTATTCAGCACCGAGTTGGAATTTCAGGTTGTCGCCGCAGACGAGGTAATTGAGGCCCGCGTAGATGGTGTGCAGCGAGTCGCCGCGGCCGCCATTCACGACGTTCGGGCTACCACCGCCGCCGTAGTTGGTGGCGCGGACGTAGCGGCTGTTCATGCGGATGCCCTGGTTTTCCTCGGCACCGGCATAGGCATACTGAACGACGGCCTGCAGCTTGGCGGGGACGATCCAGTAGTAGGGAGTGGCGACGAAGCCCCAGAAATTCCCGCGGCGGGCGGCATTCGACTGCATCTCGGCGCCACCGTTGTCGCCGTAGAAGCCTTCCACGTTCACACCGCCATTGCCGATCGCGTATTCGGCGGAGACCGTGGTGGCCCAGCGGTAGTCCAGCAGCGAGTCCTCGTTGGCGAAGCGCTCGTCCGCGTTGTTGTAGATGAATTCCCAGCCGAGGCGCAGGTCCTCCGTGGCAGAGTAGATCACCTCGGCATTGTACATCAGGCCGTCGTTCCAGCCGCCCCAGCCCTCGACGTTGCCGTCGTCCGCGCCGGTCTCATCGGTGCCTTCGTCGGTGCTGTAGATACCGGCGATGACGTTCCACTGGCCCTTCACGGCATTCACGAAGAGACCGGTTGGACGCGCGCTCTGGTAGAGCTTGTTGGAGATCGCCGAGCGCTCGACGGTGAGCAGCGCGTTTGAGGACGTGCGGGCTTCCAGGCCGCCGTGCCACTTGATGCGGCCGAAGTTCGCGGTCAGCGCGTCGAGTCCGCCGAAGTTGAAGGCCTTCAGCATGTCGAAGGTGAAGTAGGACTCGTCGAAATCGATGTAGTCGTAGTCGAGTTCGCCGCCGTTGAAGCGCTGGTCGTCCACCATGTTGACCACGCCCTTGTAGGAAAAGTAGTTCAGGAAGCCGATCTTGCCGCCGAGGCGGAAGCGGCGGGCGTCGGTGTAGTCCTCGCTGAAGTCCTGGCCATTCGTGCCCTCGCCATCCACGTAGGCGGCATTCCAGTGGTAGCGACCCTCGAAGACCAGGCTCTGCACCCACGGATTGTCCGGGATCTTCACCGTGCCCGGCTTGCTGGAGAGCCAGTCACAGAAGTTGAAGTCGGCGAACATCGAGCCGCTTTCCGCGGCCGGGGCGGGCTCGACCACCGGATCACCGGCGAGGGCGAGACTGGACAGACCGCACAGGAGGGCGGCGGTGACTTGGGTCGTTTGGTATTTCATGGATGAAATAATGAGGTCGTTTGCCGTGAGGCGGCGGGAATCGATGCGAAGTGACAGCTCTGTGACAGGTTCGTTGCGTGACGGTCCTGTCACATGTGGCGGGATCGGGTCCTACCGGCTGATCGATAACGATTTGTGGTGTGATCCGCCCAATCCTCTAGCTGGGTTTCGTGACAAACCCGTCACAATGGACCGGTGGACGTTTGTGACGGGGCTGGCATCCATCCTAGCGAGCGTCGCTTGCGGCGCGGAAATCCATATCACATCATGCGCACCATCATCCGATCCGCCGCCGCCAGCCTCTTCGCGGGAGCCATGCTCGCCGCCACCGCCGGCGCGCAGACCATCAGCATCAAGGGCTCCGATACCCTTGGCGCGAAGCTCGTTCCGCAGCTTTCCGAGAGCTTTTCCTCGAAGAACAAAGGCGTGAAATTCGAGATCGCCGCCGAAGGTTCTTCCACCGCCTTCCCGGCGCTGGCCAATGGCACCGCCCACATCGGCATGTCTTCCCGCAAGGCCAAGCCCGAGGAAATCACGGCCGCCCGCGCCAAGGGCATCAAGCTCAAGGAAGTGGAAGCCTGCCATGACATGATCGTCGTCGTCGTGAACAAGGGCAACCCGCTCAAGACCCTCACCAAGGACCAGGTCGCCAAGATCTTCACCGGCCAGGTGAAGGACTGGAGCGAAGTCGGCGGCGCCCCGGGCCCGATCTCCATCTACACCCGCAATACCTCCTCCGGCACCTACAAGGACTGGCAGGGTCTTGCGATGAAGGGCCGCAACTACGCCAGCGGCTCCCAGAAGCTCGCAGGCAACGAGCAGATCGCCCAGGAAGTGGCGAAGAACAAGAACGGCATCGGCTACGTGGGCCTCGCCTACGCCAAGAGCAACGGCATCCATGACGTGACCATCGACGGCGTCCAGCCCGTCGCCGCGAACGCCAAGAAGTATGCCTACAGCCGCGCCTGCTACTACTACATCCCCGAGAATGCCGACGCCACCGCGAAGGCTTTCGTGGACTTCGCGATCGGCGCAGAAGGCCAGAAGATCGCCCAGCGCCTCGGTTTCGTCCCGAACTAAGGGATTGATCTGACGAATTTGACACGCGATCCCGGCGCGGCGACCACCCGCCGGGATTGCCATTTCCACGCCTTCCCCCCACGCTCGCCGCGCCTGCATGCCTGAGACCCCTTCCCAAGTTCCTGCCGGTCATCCTTTCCGACGAAAGGGCCGTGGCACGGACGGCTTGATCAAGTTCTTCTTCGCCAGCAATGCCGGCCTGACGATCGTCATCCTGGTCCTCATCATCGTCTTCCTGGTCAGGGAAGGCGCGGGCTTCTTCCCCGACTATCGGAAGGAGCTGGATCTCTACCGGAAGTCCGGTCTGGAGCTGATCGACATCCCGCGCAAGGACCTGACCGCTCACGAGCAGATGAGCTCGCTGCTCAACCGCGCCTACTATGCGCAGGTAAATGCCGCGTGCCGCACGGAGATGCTCCGCTCGCAGGAGGCCTCCGCGGTCATGAGCTATCTCGGTGAAGCCGTGGCACCGGCCCAGAGCGCCCTCCAGCGGGTGACGGAGAATGCCGGCGACGCGGGCGTTCCCCCGGAACTCCAGCAGTCGCTCACCGCGAAATACAAGGCCCTCGTCGCCGACGGCCTCGCCGGGAAATTCGGCGACGGCGTGCCGCCAACCCCTCATCTGGCTCCCGAGGAGCGTGCGCAATTGCTCGCTGCCTTCGAGGCCCGTGACCCTCTTTCCTCGGACGATCCTCCGCTGATCGCCGCCCTGCAGGAACAACTTTCCGCCAAGCAGGCCGCCGCGGGCGAGCCGCTGGCATCCTTCCGCGAGGCCATCGATGCCTTCGCCGATGCTTCCGTGAATCTCGACACGCTGGTGATGGAAACCGGCGACACCGTGAAAGCGACCAAGGCCGCAGCCACGCTTCACGAGATCGAGGTGACAAAGCGCGATACCCTGCTGGAAGCCTCCGCCAAGGCGAAGTCTTCTGAACTGCGCCAGCAACTCGAGACCGAGGCCCGCGAGTCCGTCACCACCGAGGCGGTGGACTTTGCGACCTCGCTCCAGCCCGTCCTCGACCGTCTGCCGGAATTCACCGCGGCGAATGCCGAGCTGGCGACCGCCATCAACGACGTCCAGCCGAAGCTGCCCGCCAAGCTGGAGGACGGAAAGGCGGACCGCTATCTCTCCACCTTCCGCAAGGCGGCAGGGGAGTACACGAATGAAATCTCCGACACCACGGCCGCGATGCAGGCGTGGAAATACGACGTGCCGGTCGGTCTCGGCGCGACCATCTGGGGCTTCATCACCGGTCGTGACTGGATCACCGGCGGCGAGTGGCAGGACTTCTACGGCATCATGCCGCTCTTCACCGGCTCCGCGATCATCGCGGTGATCGCCCTCACGCTGGCCATCCCGCTCGGCGTGGGTGCCGCCATCTACACGAACCAGCTCGCCGGTCGCAGGCAGCAGAATTTCATCAAGCCGGTCATCGAGTTCCTCCAGGCGATCCCGTCGGTGGTTCTCGGTTTCCTCGGTATCGCGGTGCTCGGCACCATCCTGCAGGAGACCTCGATGAAGGACGCCTTCTCATGGGTGCCCGGCTTCCCGATCCAGCAGCGCCTGAACATGTTCACCGCGGGCTGCCTGCTCGGGCTGATGGCCATTCCCACGATCTTCTCGCTCTCGGAAGACGCGCTGAACAATGTCCCGTCAGCCTTCGCCGAGGCGTCCGACGCGCTCGGAGCCTCGAAGCTCCAGACCGTCTTCCGCGTCATCTGCCCGGCGGCCATCTCCGGCATCCTCGCCGCGGTGCTGCTCGGCTTGGGCCGCGTGATCGGGGAGACGATGGTGGTGCTGCTGGTCGCGGGCAACCGCATCGAGATCCCGGACTTCACGGAAGGCCTCGGCGTCTTCTTCCAGCCCGCCCACACGCTCACCGGCATCATCGCGCAGGAGCTGGGTGAGGTGCCCTTTGGCAGCGTCCACTATCGCGCGCTCTTCGTCGTCGGCATGGTGCTCTTCATCATGGTGCTCGGCATCAACTGGACCGCGCAGCGCATGCTCCACAAATTCCGCATCGGCCACGACTGATGGACAATCCCGAACAACTCATCCGCAAGGGCGTCGATCGCAACGCTCTGAAAGAAGGCGTGGTCAAATCCATCCTCGGGGGACTCACCTGGGGCGTGGTGCTGGTGGCGCTGCTCATCTTCGGCCGCATCTGCATGGATGGCGCTCCCGTGCTGCTCAAGCCGGAGTTTCCCTTCATCGATACCGCCTTCCTCACGGAGCGGACGCAGACCTTGCACGTCTTTGACGATGCTGCCGGGACCCGTCACAGCCTGCCTGCCGACGAGTATCACGCATGGACGGAGAAGAACGGCTCCGAGGCGGTCTTCAACGAAACCTCCTACTCTTACTCGGGCGGCGGCATCGCCGGTCCCATCGTGGGCACCGCCTTGCTGACGCTGCTGAGCACGGTCCTCGCGCTGTTCTTCGGCGTGGCGGCGGCGATCTATCTCAGCGAGTACGCGAAGCAGGGGAAATTCATCCAGTGGGTGCGCCTCGCCATCCTGAATCTCGCGGGCGTTCCCTCGATCGTCTTCGGCCTCTTCGGTTTCGCCGTCTTCGTGCTCGCGGCACCGGTCTTCACGGAGGTGCCATCGGACCGCTCGCTGCTGGCGATCCCGCTCGGCTTCACCTACTTCAGTTTCCAGGGGTGGAATTCCTCGCTCATCGCGGGCTCCGCCACGCTCGCCTGCATGATCCTGCCGGTGATCATCACCGCATCGGAGGAGTCGCTGAAGGCCGTGCCGCAGGGCTTCCGCGAGGCCTCGCTGGCCCTCGGCGCGACCCGCTGGCACACCATCCGCAAGTGCGTGCTGCCCTTCGCGCTGCCGGGCATCCTGACCTCGTCCGTGCTCTCGCTGGCACGTGCGGCGGGTGAAACGGCGCCGATCATGTTCACCGCGGCGGTGGCCGCAAAGGATACCTTCCCGTGGGAAGGCGGCGGACCCTTCGGCGTCTTCCAGAGCCAGGTGCAGGCGCTGCCCTACCACATCTACACGCTGGCCGCGCGTATCCCCACCTCGGACTACACGCAGCGCGCCCAGTATGGGTCGGTCTTCGTGTTCCTGCTGATGATTTTCATGTTCTCGACGATCTCCATCGTCCTCCGCAACCGCGTCCGCTCGAAGCTCAAATGGTAACCGGCACCCCAGCCATCTCGGTCGATAACCTGCGCTTCAACTACGGGGCGAAGCAGGTGCTCCACGACATCAGCCTCGACATCCAGTCGCGCGAGATCACCGCATTCATCGGGCCGTCCGGCTGCGGGAAATCGACGCTGCTGCGCTGCTTCAACCGCATCAACGACCGCATCCCCGGAGCGAAGGTCACCGGCGGCGAGATCCGGATCGCAGGCATCGACATCTCGCGCCCGGACCTCGACCTGCAGGTGCTGCGCCGCCGTGTCGGCATGGTCTTCCAGAAGTGGAATCCCTTTCCGAAGTCGATCTACGACAACATCGCCTACGGCCTCCGCATCCACGGCGAGAAGAACCAGAAGATCATCGACGAGCGCGTCGAATACTGCCTGCGCCGCGTCGCGCTGTGGGACGATGTGAAGGACCGCCTGAAGTCCAGCGCCTTCGGCCTCTCCGGCGGCCAGCAGCAGCGCCTCTGCATCGCGCGCACCATCGCGACCAAGCCGGACATCATCCTGATGGACGAGCCGTGCTCAGCGCTCGACCCGCTCTCCACACTGAAGGTCGAGGAACTCCTGCTCGAGTTGAAGCAGGAATACACCATCGTCATCGTCACCCACAACCTGGCCCAGGCCAGCCGGTGCTCTGACAAGACCGCCTTCTTCTACCTCGGCAAGCTCATCGAACACGGCACCACCGCGAAGATGTTCTCCACCCCGAGCGTGAAGCAGACCGAGCAGTATGTCTCGGGGGCTTTCGGTTGAGGGATGGGGGCGGGGAGGCAATTCCGGCTTCTCTGCCGCGATTCGTTCAACTATGCCTTCGGGTAGTATGAATGTAGTCGTATGGAGGCGTTTGCTGTTTCAAATCTTGGCCTTGGTGCTGGGGCTGCAGGTTTCGCTCGCCGAATCTACCAAATTCAACATCCGCCTCATCCAGAATGATCACCCGAGTCCGACATTGTTCCAATGTGAGGTAGTGGTGGAGAAGGGTAGCGTCTCGATTTCCGGCTCGGGATACAGCCTGCCACTTCACGAGTTGATTTGGGCTCGTCAACTTACGGGTCGGGAACTCACGGAAATACCGAAGTTCGAAAAGCACCTGATCAAGATTGAGGACGAACAATTTGCCGTGAATCTCAGAGCCGTGGCAAAGGGCTTCGATCTTTGCCGTGAAAGATTATTGATGAGATCTGTAAGTGGCGGAACAATGGTAAAGGTTCAATGCGCCGTTGATTCTGCGGCTCCTTCGCAGGAGGCATCCTACATCAATATCGATCCGTCGAGCTGGCGGTCGAATCTGATGGATGATATCAGCCGGAATATTCAGATTTTGGTGGTAAATGATGTCTTGGGAAAGGCCAAAGCAAATGAGGGGACGTTGGAATCCATAAAACAGAAGTCCACGAAGCTGGCATTAAACATCGTTCAATATGAGCAGGCTTTTGCGATGCTGGAAGATGCCTGCGAGAAGGACGCGGAGTTGGATTGGACGAAAGTCGCCGATTTGGTCCGGCTTCGACCGGGCCAGCCAGCGCTTGATAAAAGTACGAAGCTTGTGCAGACGGCTCATGAGGTGCTGACAGCGTCCTGCTCGCGACAGGGATTGGAGTACATGCTCGGAGAGAATTTCTCGGGAGTGGATGCCATGGTGATCAAGATTGGAGAGGTTCGCCAATGCAGGGATAATTCTTCGTATTTGACTAATCCAAGGGGATTTGATGATGTTGGTAGAAGCTTGGGATTCACGTATCTGCCGCGCGATCCAGCGGTGAAGGTGGGGGTTTTGGATGTGGGACTCGAGCGGATCTTGCTTCATTTCCTTCTTCAAGATCTGGCTGATGGTTCTTCTGCGTATCAGAAATTCTCTTTGGTTATTGCGGGTAGGAATTGGCAAGTCGCTGATAGATGGCCCATCGGGAATGAGAAAATGCCGGCGAGTTTCTCAAGGCGGTTACAGTATCTTTCTGCTGGGAGCGGGCTATTGGAGTATCTGTTGAATGGCGAGCAGGTGGAGAAAGCGGTGCTTCTGGATGTCGAGGCCATTGTGATCGACGATGACAAGCAGCAATCTGCACGGCTTGATTATCGGTTAGGAATGTTAGAAGGTGTTTTGCCTCTTTTTCGGACCGAGGAGAAGTGGGTGCCAAATCGTTCTTGGTCCGAAAAAAGTTATAGGAGTATTGGAGGGTCGATCCAGAATAGGAACTATTTCCGGTCACGCGCGGACGTGGAGAAGCACAATTCCAGCCCGGCAGGAGATTCTGGAAAAGATCTCGATTCCGAGCACGAGGGGGGCAGCCGTAGATCCAAAACCTGGGAAGAACTCTTCCCGAGATGACGCCATGTGGATGCTAGTTCCGGTCAAACCGGACCACCACTCCTCCTTTCGGTTGAGCATTTCTTTCCGCGTTTGCGCACTTACCAATTTGGCAAGCTCATCGAGCACGGCACCACCGCAACGATGATCTCCACTCCGAGCGTCAAGCAGACCGAGCAGTACGTCTCGGGGGCTTTCGGTTGAGGCGCACAGGGACGGGAGGGCTTCCGGCAGGATGCCGGAGCCACGGTTCCTGTCACTGCTGCTCCTCGGGCGGGAAGACCGGCAGGGGGCCTGCGGGATTCAGCTCGGCCGGGGCGCGGAGGACGAACTTGCGCTCCTTCTTCTCCTTTCCGACGGTGAAGTCGCCGAAGGCGATGGGCACCACGGTCAGGATCATCACGGGCGTGTCTTCACCGGTCACCTTCGATGCGTGGAGAAGCATCGCGCAGTTGGGAAACTTGGCGACGGAGAGCGAGTCCCCGGGCAAGATCCACCCTGCCGCCTCTTCGTTGTCGGTGGGGAAAAGGTATTCCAGCACCACCGGCCACGGGGCGGGTTGGGAAAATTCGTCCGGTGCGATCATCGCTTGCGCGCGCACGGCAAATCCCGGATGAAAGAGATCGTCGGGACCGAGCTTGCGGACCTCCTTCACCAGATAGTCGCCTTCGGCGTACTGGATCAGCTTCGGCTCCTTGAGATTGAGCAGGTAGTTCCGCATCAAGGCGGCATTGAAGGTTTGCAGCGCCTCATCGGTGAGGCCCGCGTAACGCCGGTAAAAGGCGCGCGGATCGGCGGACTCGCCTGCCGGTGCCTGCATGGGCTCCAGCGGTTCCGGCGGATCGACCCGCTTCAGCATCTTGAGAAACTCGTAGTTCCGCGGGATCTCCGGGTGACGGAAGACATGCAGGCAGCCCAGCCAACTGATCACGGCCAGGCAGAGCGCCACGACATTCGCCAGAGCCCACCAGTAGTAGGCGGGCGGGCGTTTCTTTTTCGGCGGCGGCTGCTTGTCGTGCGGCATCAGCGGCACTCCTCAGGCTCGGGCGTCGGCTCGTGGGCGGTTTCGAAGGAAGTGCCGCAGCCGCAGGAGCGGGCGGCATTCGGATTTTCGATGCGGAAGCCGGCGTCGTTCAGGTCGTCGCAGTAGTCGATCTGGCAGCCCTGCAGCTTGCCCGTGCTGTCCTCGGCCACGATCATCCGGGCGCCGTGGGCTTCCACGATGGTGTCGCCCGGCTCCGGGGCGGCGATTTCCATGACATACTGCCAGCCCGCGCAGCCGCCCTTGCGGACGGCGAGGCGCAGCCCGCTATCCGGAGTCGCGCCCTTGCGTTCCAGCAATGCCCGCAGCTCGCCAGCCGCCTTTTCGGTCACCGTGATCATCTGGGAGAAAGACAAGACGCAAGACCCGAAGACGCAAGACCCAATGTGGTCCGCATCCAAGGACAGGGAGCGCATTCTTGGTCTTGGAACTTTCCACTGGCGGCTCCAAGTTCCCCGCGTGCCGCGCATCCGCATCCTGCCCGAGATCCTCGCCAGCCAAGTGGCGGCGGGGGAGGTGGTCGAGCGGCCGGCCAGCGCCGTGAAGGAGCTGGTGGAAAACAGCCTCGACGCCGGGGCGGGGGAGATCCTGGTGGAAATCCGCCGTGGCGGTGCCGCGCTGCTGCGCGTGATCGACAATGGCTCGGGGATGTCCCGCGACGATGCCCTGATGAGCCTGGAGCGACATGCCACCAGCAAGCTCGCCGACTCCGCCGGTCTGGCCTCCATCTGCACGCTCGGCTTTCGCGGCGAGGCCGTGCCGAGCATCGCCAGCGTCTCCCGCTTCCGCCTGACCACCCGCGAACCGCAGGCAGTGGCGGGCACCGAGATTTCCGTCGAGGGCGGCGTCATGCGCGATGTCCGCGAGGCCGGTTGCGCACCGGGCACGACGGTCGAGGTGAAGGATCTTTTCTACAATGTGCCGGCCCGCCGGAAATTCCTCCGGGCGGAGACCACCGAGTCCGCCCACGTGGAGCACCAGCTGCGGATGCATGCGCTCGCCGCTTCCGGGGTGCGATTCCGCTTCCGCAAGGACGAGCGGGAGGTCTTTGACCTGCCGGCGGGGATGTCCCGGCTGGACCGCGTGCGCTGGATGACCGGCACGGAGCTGGGCCGGGAACTCATCTCCCTGCCGCTCACCCACGGGAACGGCGTCTCGGTGGAGGGTTTCGTCCTCCCCGCCGCCCACGCGCGGAAGGGGCGGCGTCACCAGTGTGTCTTCCTGAATGGCAGGCCGGTGGAAGACAGCGCGATTTCCCGTGGTCTGGCCGAGGGATTCCGCGGTGCGCTGGGCGACGGGCTGCACCCGGCGGCGTGGATGTGGATCGAGATCGAGCCGTCGATGGTCGATGTGAATGTCCACCCGGCGAAGCGGGAGATCCGCCTGCATCGCCCCCACGAGCTTCGCGAGGTGATCGCGGAGTCGGTGCGCGAGGGCCTTGCCAAGGCGGAGGCGGCACGACGCCCGGTTTACAAGCAGCCCATCGCCCCCGGTCCATCGGTTCCGGCGAATGTGGTGGAGGATCGCCCGGTCCTGCGAAGTCCGGTCGCCGAGGTACGGCCTGTTTTCCCAGCCAAGAGCGCCCCGCGCGAGTGGCCGGCTTCCCTGCCGGTCCAGCGGACTTTCGAGACCATCGCTCCCGCGGTCCCGTCCCCGGTGGCTACGCCCCAACCGGCGCTTGCCGTCCCGGAGCTGGAGGAAAAAGCCCCGCCTTTCCGCTACGTCGGCACCCTCCGGGATCGCTTCGCCCTGCTGGAGTCCGAGGATGGCCTGGTGCTGCTGGATCCCCGGGCGGCGCGGGAGCGCATCCTTTACGAGCGCTGGCTGCACGATGCCGATGGCCGCGGCGTGGAGAGCCAGACGCTGCTGGTGCCGGTACTGCTGGAGCCGGGACCGCGGGAGTGCGAGCTGGCGATCCGCCACCGGGACGAATTTGCCAAGGCGGGGATCGATATCGAGGACTTCGGCTCCGGCACGCTGCGGATCGGCTCGCTACCGGATTTCCTCAAGCTCGCTGATGCCCGGGCTTTCCTCTCCGGGCTCCTCGACGAACTCGCCGGAGGGCAGTTGCCCGGCAGCCGGGTCGCCTTCGATCACTTGGCGAAGCTGCTTTCCCGTCGGGCGGCCTTGGCCGAGGCCCCGCGACCGCAAGAGGCGATGCGGCTGCTTGAGGCGCTCTTCCGCTGCGAGCTGCCTTATTGCGCTCCGGATGGCCGGCCAACCCTCAGTGAATTCTCCATGAGGGAGTTGGAGCGACGCTTCGCAGGCGGGAAGTCGGGTGGTTTTTGAAATTTCGGGGCTGTTTTCCTTTCGGGGTCCCGATTATTCAAAATAGCCGAAAATTTCATTGTTCAGGGGCATTCCACCTGCTTCTTTTACGGAGTCCATGAGTTCGATCGTTCCGCGTCATTTCCTCGCCGGTGCCGATTAGGCCAAGCGGGGGAATGACGACGGGAACTCCCGGAATCCCTTATATGACGGGGAATTTCGGCGATCGTGGATTTTTTGATCTAACGTGATCGCGGAATGGGCGGAGTGAAAAGTTCCTGAGACAACGTGATTTGAAATCCGTTCAAATTTTCGCCAGAAATTTCTTGTTCAGGTTTCTTTATTGTTCATGCTGCGCGGCGACGGGTCCCTGACGGGACGAGAGTTTTTAAAAACGCTCATGATGCCACGCCTGCTCCTTCTCCTCGCGTCCGCGCTGCCGCTGGTTCCAGTGGCCGGTGCGGCTTCGCTGCTCGGGGATCGTCTGGAGGCCATCCATGGCGACCTGCTGGAGAATCGCCGCGAGGCACTCCCGGGCCTGAGCAATCCCTTCGGCGTGCCGGACAAGGCGCGCCTGGTGATCGAGTCGTCCGACGCCGGATTCCGTGATCTCCGCGGCTGGCGTGGCAATGTGGTGGGAACGGTCTTCTGGATCGGCGAGCAGCCGACGGAGAACAACCCGGTGCCCAACACGATGAGCTCGTGGGACATGAACTGGCAGGCGAACTTCGGCGGTTACGACGATCCGGACCGCCGCAACGGCTACGAGCCGGCCGGGTTCGTCCCGAGGCTGAATCCTTTTTACATCGCGCTTCCCTACAATGATGTCGCGAAGGGTGGGGGACACCGTCCGGAGGCATCCGAGGTGATCCCGTGGTTCTGGCGAGACTACCGCGGCGACGGCATTTCCGTCTGCAAGGGCCGCTGGCTCGCGATCCACTACAAGGGCAAGGTCTGCTATGCCCAGTGGGAAGATGTGGGCCCCTTCGAGGTGGATCACTGGCAATACGTTTTCGGCAAAGAAGATCCCCGCGCGAATCGCAACAAGGGAGCCGGCATCGACCTGAGTCCTGCCGTGCGTGACTACCTTGGCTTCCGCAGCGGGGAGCGAGTCCAGTGGCGCTTCCTGGAAGCCCGCGATGTCCCGCACGGACCGTGGTCCGGGTGGGAAAACGACATCCCCCAACGCTGAGAAGACTTCACCAGCTCGCAATCTGACGATTGCTGTTCCCACACCCACACACACCCCGACGACTCCGGTCGTCCCCTTACATAGACTGACTTCGTCCGGAGAGGTGATTAACCCCCAATCGCTTCCCCGGAGACCCGGCGAGGGACTCTGTCCCGAGCGGGCACGGCCCGGCTACGCATTTGTGGCCGTCTCGTGCCCGGCACCCTCGCCGGGTCCCTCCTTCCACTGCCGCCCCTACGGCCGTGGAAATCACGGGGGAGAAGAAGGTCGGCACCACTGTTCGTTCACCCGACACCAGCCATGAAAACCAGCCGACTGGCTGCCCTAGCGGCGGCTATTCTTGCCTGCGGCGTGCCCGCGGCAAATGCCCAGTCCCAGTCCACCGAGCCTGCCATCCCGGTGGGCTCGCTCACGGCATTCCCGGTGAAGGTCCGTCCCGGCACCCGCCCGACCCTCACCTGGAACATCACCTATCCCTCGATCGTCCAAGATTACACGGACATTGAGGGCGGCAATACCGTCAAGGCCGAGGAGGAGATCTACGTCGATGTCCGCGTGCTCGGCGCCGGCGTGACGGTCAGTTCCAGCAGCAACAACCTCACCTTCGTGCCGACACGCGCCGAGGTGAGCTACGACGGCGGCTCCTACCAGGAGGTCTTCTACGGCACGAACAACAACGTGCAGCCGAACAAGATCGTCTACACCCGCCTGATGGGGAAGGGGAAGAAGCTGCGTTTCGGCGGTCGCTACCGCTACAACAACCAGTGGGGCCCGTATTTCAACTCGCAGAGCGGCACCCTCAACGTGCGCACCCTGGTGAACGGGGACGTCCCGCCGACGACCTACCCGCTGCACAATGCGCCGACGCTGGAGAGCTTTCTCCGGCCCTATCTGGACAGCAATGGCCGCGTGAAGATCGGCCCCATGGACGTGATCGTCTTCATGGAGCTGACCCACTACGACTCCCAACGGAGTGATCCGGGCTACGACCTTCAGGACATGGTGCTGCTCTGCACCTTCCGCCTGAAGACCAAGTGATTCCCAACCGAGACCCCAATCCGATGAAGAAGATCGCCCTTCATACCGTTGCTCTCGGAGTCCTCCTCGCCACGGCCAGCGCTGCCGAGCCGGCCGAGGAAACCCGCCGTGTCCCCATGCGTGACGTGGTGACCCACGACCAGATCGTGGAAGCCGCCCGGCTCGCCCGGGAAGATAATCCACCGCCCGTCTTCAAGCCGCTCGAAGGAGAAGACCCGTCCGTCGTCAACCGGCCGAAGGACCTGCTCTCCCGCTCCGAGATCTTCTCCTATCGCGGCAAGGCATCCCTCGTGCCGAAGCGCGCGGTGCTTCATTTCCCGAAGGAACTGTCCGACCGGAAGGGCATCAAGGAAGAGTCGCAGTTCCTGGCGTGGATTGACTTCTACGCGGCGAATCGCGCATGGATCCGCACCGTAGAGGTCACCCGTGCGCAGGCCGAGGGGAAGCAGACGCTGGATGAGGGCGTATTGAAGTCCTTCGAGAAGGAGCGCCGTCTGGTAATCGCCACCTATCAGGAAGGCCCGATCTCGGTGATCCCCGCGCAGGTGGAGTCGCCGGATACCTCAGGAACCGCAACCTCCGCTGTCGCCAAGCCATGAAACTTTCCTCTCTCGTCGCCGCCGCCGCATTGCTCCTGGCTCCGTCGCTGATGGCGCAAAACGGCACATCCTTCACGAACTTCATCCGCCAGGTCCAGATCGAGGCCGGTAAGCCGGAGTCGCAGTGGGTGGAATGGGACCTCCAGAATATCCCGGCCTCCGGCGAAGCGCTCTCGCCGCTCGCCATCGATCCCGGTGGTGCCCGGTTCGAGCTCTGGACCGTGAAGGCGACGAATCCGCCCACGCAGTACCTGCTCGATAGCCGCTATGTGGGCACCTATGTGCCGATCGCGCAGGTGGTGATCCGCTCGGAAGACCCGTATCCCACCATTCCCCGGACGCGGGCCGACCGTCCCTTTTACGTGGATGTCACCGTGGATGGCCTTTTGACGGATGCCTCCGCGCCGGATGGGGCGAAGAGCATCAACCTGCTCCACCACATCCAGTCCTACGGAACCAATGGAACCGGCGTCGGAATCAACCGCACGCAGGCCACGCTGCAGGGGACGCGCTCGATGACCCAGAACGGGCAGACCACCTACACCTACGCGATCAACAACCTGCCCGGCGCCAACCGCGCGAAGATCCGCGGCGAAGAGCGCTTCTCCGCCTTCTCCGTGCCGGACTACCAGGCTCCGTCTTCCCAGCTCGCGTCGCAGTTCATCCAGATCTGGCCGGTTGCGGACGGGGCGATCAGCGGAATCACGGACAACCAGCACATCCGCACCGTCCCGCCGCCGCTCACCTTCGCCGTGAATGACGTATATCCTGGATCGAGCGTTTACGCGCAGGCCTACAAGGGCTCCCCGGTTCTTGGCAAGGTGGGGGTGGTGATCCCCGGCTCGGCGAAGAACTATCATTCGCAGACCGTCCCCGTGAACCACCTCGAGGCGGTGTCGGATTACGAATCGGTATTGAATTCCGACGGCCGCTGGACCATCGAGCTGCTCACCGAGACCCCCTTCGGACTGGAACGCCTTCACTACGTCACGTTCACCCTGGACCGCACGATCCAGATGAACGGATCGGTGACGACGATCACGGACTGACCGTCCGCTTCTTCTCTCCCCACCGCGTGTTCCCCGACACGCGGATAGAACACACATAACATGGCTCCCCCCATACCCTTATTGTTTTTCGCCCCGGCCGGGCCCTTGCCCGCCGCCGGGAGTCGCCAGCTTTTCCAGATCCTGCCGGAGATTGTCGTTCCGGTAGAGAAGGGAGAAGGTGGCATCCCGCGTTTTCCTGAGCTGATCCTCGATCTCGGTGTAGGCCAGCAGGAGGAAGAGCCCCTTCACCGGCTCGCGGTGGAAGGAGAGCGTGCGGGTGGCAAACTGGTCCTTGATGTTCCGGTCCTGGCGGTTGGCGGAGAGCGCGCCGTATTCCCCGGTGAGTTCTTTCCTCAGCTTGTTGAAGCGGACCTCCATCTCCTCGGCCTTGGCAGCGGGATCCCGGTAGTGGACGGTGACTTCGTAGAGTCGGCCGGTGTGAAAACGCCCCTCGAGCGTCTGGGCGGCGGCACCGGGCAGGTTCCCTTTGCGGGCGGAAATTTTAAGAATTCGAAGTGCCGGTTGATCTCCAGGAAGGGAAATGTTAACATCCAGAGAATGTCGGGCGGCCCATTCGATCAATTTTTCAGGAGTGTCCCCCCAGCGCAGGCCGAACGGCGGCTCCAGGACCGCCTGGGCGTGCAGGCGTGCCCAGCCGAGCAAGGCGATCACGAGGCAGCGGACAAGGGTTCGCATGGCTGCGGTTTCCCTCTTTTCCGGCGTCGTCGCAAGCCTTCAGGCTTTGCCCGTGGCTCCATGCTCATCGAGGCTGCGATCTCGATGACCCTGCTCGGGGTGCTCGGGCTCACGCTCCTGAAGCTGTCGCTGAATGTGACCGCGCCGCGGCAGTGGACGCTGCAGCAGTCGATCACGGACGCCTATCTGACCTACGAAAAGGCTGCGGCCCAGCGTGCGACCTTTGACGAGATCACCGGGCCGGGCTCGCTCTGGCCTGCCCAGCCCGCCATCTCGAAGACCGAGGTGGAACTCGGCAGGTTGCCGGGCGGCCAGCGGATCATGGGGACCGTCACCCGGACCCGCTTCCCCGACTCGAACAATCTCTCCGGCAAGAGCGGCTCTGGCACGGACGTGACCAATCCCGCGCGCATGGAGGTGTGGCGCCTCCAAAGCGTGATCAGCTACAGCCTCGGCGGCCGCACCTATCTCAAATCCCGCACCGTCATCCGCTCGCAATGAAAGCTCTCTTCCACAAGCGCCGCCTGCGCCGCGGCTACACGCTGGTAGAGCTCACGCTGGCGATGAGCGTGGGTATCGTCATCGCCGCGATGGTGATGGTGCTGATGAACCAGCAACTCGCCTTCCTGAAGATCTTCCGAGCACAGAGCTTCCTCGTGACCGAGGCTCCGATGCTGAACAACTACATCACGAAGATCGTCGGAAATGCCGACAGCTACCGGCTGTATGGTAGTATAGCCGACCTCAAGGCCGGCCGCCCTCCGGTGACGGCGGACGCCACGGTCATCATGCTCCGCTTCAAGGAGCCCAACGGGACATTCCGCGCGTCGGTCCTCTCATTCGAGAATCCCAACGGTGCCGGCAGCGGGCTCTACTACCGCATGGTGAACTCGAGCGGCGTGCTGGCCGATCCCTCGTGGTCCCTTTCGAAAAGTCCCACGAACATCCGCTTCTTCATCGAGGGCGGTATCCTACGGGTCCGCGTAACTGGACCGAATGGCGAAGAATTGATCTACTCAGGAGCAGTCCAACTATGAAAACGCGTTCCCCCAACCGCGCAGGCAATCCCCCCGGATACATCTCGTATGTCATGGTCTTGTCCGTCGGCGCTCTGCTGACCGCCATGACGATGAGCGCCTACAAGTATGCCGGCGCTTCACAGGCCGTCCAGAAGGAGACCCAGCTCCGGGTGGACTATCAGGAGAAGGAGGATGCCGTCCTGCGCGGCATCGTGAACATCGTCCCGAACAAGGCGATCCGCGCCATGCAGAGCGGCTCGAATAATTCGGGGACGCTGCGTGATTCCCTGCGCTGGAGAAACATCTTCTCGGAAGCCCTCGACCAAGCCGGGGCCCGGACCTCGATCTCACCCGGGCTCGTCTCCCAGATCGGCGGGACGAACGTGGTGGTGGCGAATTCCGGCGACGCGAACATCCTGAACGAGGATGTGCGGAACGGCCAGGGCACCGTCACCAATCCGGCAGACATCAGCCGTGTCTTCGGGGCCATCGCTCCCGACACCGGCTTTGCGTCGGCCGGGGTGGGCAGGTCGCTCGGCACCGGTTTCCCGGCACCGCTGGAGACCTCGAATGGCGACATCACCTCGCGTGATCCGGTCTATCCCATCATCAGCACGGCCAAGGCGTATGGAAACCTGGCCCAGAGCAGCCTGCCGCTGCCTGTCTCCACCTATTCGCAATTCAACAGGATCCCGTATCCCGAGATCCGTTTCGGCTATTGCGCGCCGGGCCAGCCCTTCGTGGCGAAGCGGAACTGGTGGGCCTTCAGCATGAATCTCGGCAGGCACAGCGACGTACTGGCGAGCTACGGTCGCGGCGACGGACGGGTCGGCCAGCGCGACTTCGTCCTGTCGATATACGAGATCCCATCGCAGCTCGCGATTTCCGCCGAGGCATTCACGAAGATCGGCACCCACGCGGACGGCACGCCGTGGCAGCACGCGAATATCCAGGGCGGCATCTACTCGACGCGCGCCGAGGTGGACAGCGGCATGCACGTGGACCGCCTGATGGCACGCCGCGGCTTGGCCTTGGGCAGCAATGTGACCGTCGGCTCGAATGCTCTTGGTGGAAATCCCTTTGCTCCGGGTGTCCGCGAGCAGTATGAGGTCTCCAACGGTGCCTTCATGCCCGTGGCATTGGCCTCCGATGCGGGCCGTGCGGCATTCGTTTCGATCAATCGCGGTGCCGATTTCTTCGACCGCTTCGCCCACACCACGGAGTCCAACGTCCTGTCCCCGACGACTTGGAACAACTACTCCGTTGGCGCGCTCCAGTGTGCGATGCGCCTGGATATCTCCGGTGTGGTCAGTGCCACCAACAACACGCCCACCTCGCTGCGTTTCCAGTATTTCAAGGGTGGCAATCGCCAGACCCTGAATATCCCGCTGAATACCGGCGTGGCCACCGGCCTGCAGCCCGGATTCATCAAGGTGGCGGAGGAAAACCAGTCCTACAACTTCGGCACCACGCTGGTGGATGTCGCCTACGGGGCGAACGGCTCCTATTACTACAAGACGGGCGTCACCGGAAACATCACCTTCAACAACGCGACCTTCGGCGACCCGCTGGTGGGCACGGTGAAGTCCGGCTACTACCGCCCGACCTATCCCTTCGAAGTGAAGAATCTCGGGACCAA
This sequence comes from Luteolibacter flavescens, assembly GCF_025950085.1. Taxonomy (NCBI): domain Bacteria; kingdom Pseudomonadati; phylum Verrucomicrobiota; class Verrucomicrobiia; order Verrucomicrobiales; family Verrucomicrobiaceae; genus Neoluteolibacter; species Neoluteolibacter flavescens. Next base: position 48,725 of record NZ_JAPDDS010000011.1, on the reverse strand, counting down.
GCCGTGCATCGCGGTCTATCCTGAGCGCTTCAAGGCATTCCTCGTTTCGCTGGGAGCCGATGGTCTGGACGTGAACCACTCGCTCGTCATCAACGTGGATTACTCGACCTCGGGCATCAATATCCCCGCTTATCGCCCGAATATCCCCTGCAAGGAGACCGACTACGGCGTGCTGATGACGGAGTGCGACGACCTCACCGCCTTCCCGAAAGGTTTCTCGCTGGTGACGAACCTGCGCCTCTACATCGGTGATGACTTCAATGTCGTCTCGACGCCGCCACCGACGGGATCGGGACTGCCGACGCCTTATTATCCGCCCGCTTCGCTCTTCGCTCCGGAGAAGCGCTATGGCACCGACTTCGATCCGCTGAAGGTGGAAGTCGCCGGCCAGCTCGGTCACCTGAAGGGGGACGATGGCACGGGCAATGATCCGGTCCACCTGCTCGACTTCAAAATGGCGAGCAATGCCAGCGCCAAGGCTGCGAACATCGATGTGAACCTCCGTCCCATCACGCACCCGGCGGAGTTGCCGCCGGTGACGATGATGAACTGGCTCGTGGTGATCGAGGAGCGCCGGAAGATGTTCTACTCCGGCGCCGGGGCGAATTGACTCACTCGCCGTCGTAGAGGAGGCGTCCGCAGCTTTCGCACTGCACGCCTTCAGCGTTCGCCTTCACCTTCACGAGGGTGGAGGCGACCACCTTGATGTGGCAGCCGGTGCACTTGCCCGCGATGACGGGTGCGACGGCCACGCCGTTCTTGTTCTTGAGCAGGCGCTCGTAGAGCGGGAGTTGGGCAGGAGGAGCCTCGGTCGCGAGACGGTCGCGCTCGACCTGCACCTCCGCCGCGTCGGCTTCGAGGCGCTTCTTCCGGTCGGCCAGCGCGACCAGATCCTCGTCCACGAGCCTCTTGGTTTTGGCGAGGGCGGCCTCGGCTTCGGAAAGCGTGGCGCGCAGGGCATCCGCGCGCTCCATCAGTTCGAGCTCCTTGGTTTCAAGGCCGTCCACCTCCTTTTCGTAGCGGACGATCTCGTTCCCTAGCGCGGTGAACTCATCGTTCTTCCGCGTCTCGAACTGCTGTGTCTTCAGGCGGACGATCGTCGTCTTGCGGGTGCCGACATCGAGCTCGGCCTTCTTGATCTCGATCTCATTGGCTTGCACGCCCTCCTTGGCCTTGGCCACGGCGGCGTTGTCACCCGCGAGCTTGTCCTTCGCGCGCGCCTCGTCCTTCGGGATCTTGGCGAGATCTTCGGCGAGCGAACGCAGTCGGCGGTCGCGGTCCTGGAGCACCAGCAGCGCTTGAATCGATGGCAGCATGAAGGGTTGTTAGCCGCCGCATCCTTCAGGGGCAAGCGCTCGCTCAGCCCTCGAAGTAAGTATAGCCCGCGAGGCCGGTGCGATAGAGGTCCAGCACCTCGCGACGCTCCTTCGGGGAGATGCGGCCCTGCGCCACGGCCTTCTCGGCAAAGGCGCGGAAGCGTCCCACCAGCTCCTTCGGATCATACTCCACGTAGCTGAGCACGTCCGCCACGGTGTCACCCTCGACCTCGTGGGTGTAAACGGGCTTGCCGTCCTCGAGGTGGACGCCGACCACATTCGTATCGCCGAGCAGGTTGTGCAGGTCGCCGAGCGTCTCCTGGTAGGCACCGACGAGGAAGGTGGCGATATAGTAGGGCTCGCCCGGATTGATGCTATGCAGCGGCAGTACCTTCTTTTCGTCCTCGCGGTCGATGAAGCGGTCGATCTTGCCGTCGCAGTCGCAGGTGATGTCGGCGATCACGCCGCGTTGGAGCGGGCGCTCGTCGAGACGGTGGATCGGCAGGATCGGGAAGAGCTGCTTGATCGCCCAGGAATCCGGCAGGCTTTGGAAAAGGCTGAAATTCCCGTAGTAGAAATCGACCAGCGTGTCGGAAAGCTCGCGCAGGTCCTCGGGAACGATCTCCAGCTCCACGATGAGCTTGGAAATGCGTGTCATGATGTGCCAGAACCACGCCTCGGCCAGCCCGCGCTCGCGCAGGGTGGCGGCGCCGTAGAAGAACTGGGCGCGGACCTGGTCGCGGTAATAGACCGCGTCGTTGAAGCACTCCTGCAGGTTCCGCTTGCTGAGGTCTTTGTTGACCGCGATCAGGTTGACGAGGTTTTGCGGTGCGTTCTCCGGGGTGGGCGGAGCCTTCTCCGTGGTCTGGACGGAGGAGACGTCGAGCACGTTGAAGACGAGCACCGAGTAGTAGGCGACGATCGCGCGACCGGATTCCGAGATCAGGTTCGGGTGCGTCACCCCGGCCTTGTCGCAGATCTGCATGATCGTCTCGATGACGTCGGTGCAGTACTCAAGGATGGAGTAGTTGCAGGAGGAGTGGAAATTCGTGTGCGAGCCGTCGTAATCGACCGCCATGCCGCCGCCGATGTCCAGCACGCCCATCGGGGCGCCTTCCTTCACGAGGTCGCAATACATGCGGGCCACTTCGGTCGCGCCCTCGCGGATCGCGGCGATATTCGGGATCTGGCTGCCCTGATGGTAATGGAGCATGCGCAGGCAGCCGAGGTAGCCTTCCTCCTTCAGACGATCGACCACCTCGATGACCTGGCTGGCGCTGAGGCCGAAGACGGACTTGTCACCGGCGCTCTCCGCCCAGTGGCCGGAACCGCGGGTGGACAGGCGGACGCGCACGCCGAGATTTGGCAGCACGCCCAGCTTGCGCGAGCGCTCCAGCACTAGGTCCAGCTCGGTCGGCATTTCGAGCACGAGCATCACCTTCAGGCCCATCTTCTGGGCGTGCAGGGCGAGGTCGATGAATTCCTCGTCCTTGTAGCCATTGCAGACGATGTAGGCCTCGGTGTCGTGCATGTGGGCCAGCGCGGCGATCAGCTCGGGCTTCGAGCCCGCCTCAAGGCCGTAATGGTATTGCTTTCCGAATTCCGAGATCTCCTCGATGACTTGGCGCTGCTGGTTCACCTTGATCGGGTAAACGCCGCGGTACTCGCCGCGATAGCCGGTGTCCTTGATCGCCTGGCGGAAGGATTCGTTAAGCTCGCGGATACGCGAGTGGAGGATGTCGCGGAAGCGCAGCAGAACCGGCAGGGCGGTGCCACGGTCGCGGAGGCCCTCGATGATGTCGTGGAGCGAGACATCCGAGCCGCCGTTGTCATCCTGCAACCTCACGGTCACGTGGCCTTTTTTGCTCACTCCGAAGAAGCCGTGGCCCCACTGGTCCACGCCGTATAACTCGGCGGACTGGGCGGGAGACCAGGAGTTGTCCTTCTTGGGCTTGGCGACCTTGTCGGCGGCGGGCGGAACCATGCGCGGGAAGAAAAGGCTTTTTCCGGAAATTGAAAGGGAAATGACGGGGTGGGGGAGGTTCAATGACACCGGGGTTTTCTTCCGCGCGCCCTTGGGAATCCGCGGATTGTGACTCCGAGGGGTGACAAGGCGCGTTCGCCGGGCTGTATTTCGTCACAATTCCTTCAATGAAAGCGCTCGTCGTCGTCCTTGCCTGCGTCTGCCTGAGTTCCTGCATGAAGCTTGTCAGCCTGGTTCCTGACGTCCCCCGGGCGCCGCTCGACAAGCTGGAACTCGTGATGGAAGAAGGAGACCGGATCACCGCCACGACTTCCTCCGGAACCGTGGAAATCCTAGCGGGAAAGGGCCTGATGCGGACCTACACGTGGGACGGTGAGAGCCGCACCGCCACCTTGTGGGCACGCCGGGAGCGATGGAATGGCAGTCTTGGCGCCTACTTTGCCGGGCCGGGCGAGCATTGGAAAGACCACCATGGAATCCGCCGTGGGGTCCTGGAGGAGGGGCAGCAGCATTTCAATGGGCGGGCCGAAGCGATTGCGTGGATCGATGGGCAGTCCGGTGATTACGCCACCGTGCATTCCAGCCAGGGGCTGGTGGTATCATTTCACAAGGTGCCGGAGCGGAAGCAGCTCAACGTCGTGGTCTCGCAAATCTACATTGGCGGGAGGAAGCCATCCGGGCTGCCCGGAGCCAGCGATGGGAAACTGCATTTCGACAAGCGCTCAAGTCCGTGAAAAAATTTCGCGGGGACGTAACCTTTTCCCGCCCGCTCGCGGAGTCCCGGTGAATATGAAACGCTACACTCTCATCGCCCTCGCCGCCGCGCTTTTCCCGCTGGCCGGCCATGCCGAGGAAAAGGCCCTGTGGGAAATCCAAGGACGTCTCGACGGCGGGAAAAACGCCCGCCTGAACGGCTGGATGAAGGAATTCTTCGCCAAGGAGGGCTCGACCGCTCCGATCGGCGACAAGGCGGTCTTCCGCATCGCCGGCTTCGAAAACGAGGCCACCGAGGAAGAGGACTGGGTTGCCGAGATTCGCGACCTTGCCGACATGGGTGCGGTCATCAAGGAGATCGAGGAGAAGATCAAACCGGACGAACAGGGCCGCTACCTGATGGAAGAGGAAGGCATGTCCTTCCTGGTCTGGAAAGACGGGGACTCGCTGCTGCGCCTCGCCAGCCCTCCGGTGAATGCTGGCACCACGGTGGCCACCACCGCGCCGCTGGAAGGCGACGCCTGGGTTTCCGGCTGGGTGAATCTTTCCGGGATCTCGGAGCTCAAGGAACTCGAGTCCGAGTCTCTCGAACTGCCCGAAAGCCTCAGCTTCACCGCCTCCAGCGCCGGGGAGGGGATCGTGCTGAATGTCAGCGCTGGCCTGAAAAGCAAGGAACTGGCCGAGACCGCCAAGGGGCTGCTGGAAGGCTTCAAGGACGAGCTGACCGCCGCCTCCGAGGAAACCGAAAAGCTGCCTCCGGTCACCTTCGCCTCCGAGGGCAAGAAGCTGACCATCAAGATCGAATTGACCGAGGCCCACCTCGACGATCTGATCAAGGAGGTGAAGAAAGCCATCGAGGAACGCTGAATCGCATCCACCCACGGTCGTGACTGCGGACACCGACAACGACCTCGCCCTGCGCTGGAAATCCGGCGCAGTGGAGGCCTACAACGAGCTGGTGAGGCGGCATCTGGACCCGGTCCACCGCTTCGTCCGCTCGCGCTGCGGGAATGATCAGGATGCCGCCGACATCTGCCAGGAGGTTTTCCTGGAGGTCTGCTTAAAGATCGCGAACTTCGAGCCCACGCACCCCTTCACGGCGTGGCTTTACACCATCGCCCGGCGGAAAACGGTGGACCGCTTCCGCCGTCACAAGCCCGCGGAGGAATTCCACGCCGACATCCACAGCGGCACGGATACCAGCCATCCCTCCACCATCATCGAGGAGCGGGAATCCGCTCGCGAGGCGTGGGAAAAGGTCTTCAAGCTGCTGCCCGAGAATCAGGCCACCGCGCTGTGGCTCCGCGTGCAGGGCCACCAGAGCATCGAGCAAATCTCCGCCACGATGGACCAGAGCGAAGCCAACGTGAAAGTCCTCCTCTTCCGCGCCCGCCAGCGTCTGGCGAAAGAATGGCGCCCCACCGTCACCATCACACCGTGATCGATCCCATGGATACCCTGACACCCATTTGCGAAGCCACGCAGCGCCAGATCTCCGAGGCGCTCGACACCGCGACCAAGCTTCCCGCCAGCACGCTCGATCACGTGGAGCAATGCCCCGGATGCGCCGCCTTCCTCGATGCCTGGAGCGGCGGGCTGGATGAAATCCTCGCCGGTCCGCTGCCGCCTGCCGGTCTGGAATTGCGGGACAAGATCCTCTCTATGCCTGCCGAGAACACGCGTGCGAGGGGGACCCGCCACCGCTTCCGCGGCTACTTCTCCGCTGCTGCCGCAGCCGTGGTGCTGGGCATCTGCGGCTACTCGCTCATCGATATCGAGACGGGTGGCACGGCCGTCCGGATGACCCCCGCGGAGCGCGAGCTGGCCGCGATCAAGTCCGACTTCCGCCGCGGCCTCGCCGCGCTGCGCGAGCCGGCAAATGCGCTCCAACGCGTCCTCTCGCCATGATCTCGTGGACCGATCCTTCCTCGTCCATGCCCGCCGATCTCGTGCGGATCTCGGGGCTGGGCGTGGACTATGGCGACCGCCGCGCGGTGGATGGCGTCCACCTGCGCATCCCTCCCGGCGAAGTCTTCGGACTGCTGGGTCCGAATGGCGCGGGGAAAACGACGATGTTCCGCGTGATGGCCACGCTGCTCCCGCCGACACGCGGCGAGGTGGAGCTGTGTGGTGAAAACATCCAGTCAAAGCCGCGCGAGGTCCGCTCGACGATTGCCTACATGCCGGATCTCGCGCCGATGCCTTCCGACCTGCGCGCGGTGGAGTATCTGCGCTTCTACGCCGAGTCCTACGGCCTCCGTGGGAAGGAGCGAGACGCGCGGGTGACCGAGTGCTTGGAGTCGGTCGGCCTGCGCGAGCGCTCGAAGGACATCTGCACGAAGCTTTCCCTGGGCATGCGCCAGCGGCTCGCACTCGCCAAGGCCATCCTGCACCGGCCGCGGCTGCTCATCCTCGACGAGCCCGCAAGCGGGCTCGATCCCATGGCGCGTGCTGATTTGAAAAATGCGCTGCGCCGCCAGGCTGATGCAGGCGCGACCGTCATCCTCAGCTCACACATCATGGCGGAGATCCAGGATCTCTGCACGTCCATCGGCCTGCTCCAGCGCGGGCGGCTGCTGGATGCCGGCCCCATTCGCAAGGTGCTCGCGAAATTCGGCCAAGCCGAGACTCGGGTCATCGTCCGTTCTCCCGGCCGCCGGGACGAGGTCGCCGCCTGGCTCCGCGAGGTGCCGGGGGTGAGTGCCGAGTTCCGCATCGCCGATGAGGAGTCGATCGAGCTGCGCCTCGACGAAGCAAAGCTCTCCCGCGCGGCGCTCTTCACCGCGCTCGGCGAGGCGCGTCTCGGCGTGACCGGCATGCATGCCGTGGAAACCAGCGTCGAGGAAGTCGTCGTCCGCCTCGGCAGCCAATCCTCCCTCTCATGATCTCCGCCCCGGAATTCCCGTCCCTCTGGAATGTCTTTGCCAACCCGGTTTTCCGCCGTCACGCCGTGGCGCGGCTGCGGCTGTGGCGTGTCGTGGCGTGGGTGGTGGTCTCGCAGGTGATCGCCGCCTTTGCCTGGAGCGTCGCGGTGCTCGGGTATCTGCACACCCGGAGCCGGGGAATGATCGAGGTGGACTTCGCGTCTCCGGAGTTCCAGCGGCTGCTGGAGAAGCACGGGTCGAATGCCTTCATGTGCGGCTGGCTCGCCATCCTCGTCATCCAAGGGATTCTCGTTGTTTTGAAGGGAACCTTCAGCGTGGCCACCGGCGTGGCGAGGGAGGCGAACGAGGGAATGATCGAGTCCCAGCGGCTCTCCCCGGTATCGACGGGGCACAAGGTCATCGGGCAATTGCTCGGGCTGCCGTTGTTCGAGAACGTGCTCGTGATCCTGCTGCTGCCCTGGGCGGTGGCTAGCGCGTGGCTTGGCGGGCTATCCTTCGTGATGATGGGAAAGGTCTATCTGATCTTCGCGACGTCCGTCTTGTTCCATCACGCCGTGGGGCTCGTGGCGGGCACCCTCATCCGGCAAAAGATCCTGGCGGGGACCATCTCACAGGTGCTGGTGATGCTGCTGCACTTCGTGCTGCCTTTCTTCGGTGGATTCGGGATCAGCCTGATTTCCCATCTCGGCATGGAGTCCGCGATCCTCTACGAGATCATCAAGGCCACCCCGCAGATGGTCGAGCCACGGGGCTTCATTCCTTCGAATACCCTGCCACCACCGGTGGACTTCTTCCGCTGGGAGATCGCCGTTTCCGGCTACCACTGGATCATCACGGTCACCGCTCTGGTCGCGCTGCTGGCGATGCTCGCACGGCGGTGGAATGACCAGGAATCCCAGCTTCTCGGGAAGATCGGGACCACGGTTCTCGCCGCATGGATGCTGACACTGACCTGTGGGGAACTGCTGCCGAACTTCTCGCGTGGCTTGGGACTGTCGGATCTCATCGGAGCGGGCAGGCTGGGCATCGGTGTCTCGGCGGATGGCTTCGCCATGGAGGGCATCCTGTGGATCGCGGGTTTCGCCATCGTGCTCGGCATGATCAACCTGCTGCTCAGCGCGACGCTGGTGCCGACGCCGGAGGCAAAGGCACGGAGCCGGTATCTGCCGCGCTCGCGGTGGTGGAGCGACGGGCGAAGCTCGATGCCCTGGGTCGTGCTCGTGTCGCTCTTCTTTGCCTTTGCCTGGTGCCTCGTCATCCGGACGCTGCTGCGTGAGACGCCTGCGATGAGCTCTGTGGAGCTGAGCGTCGCGGATGCGCTGTGGGTCACCGCGTCGCTGGTTGTGCCGGCGTGCGCCAGTCATGCACTGGTCCTGTGGCGGGGATGGAAGGTGGCTCTCTTCTCCGGATTCACCCTCTGGATGGTGCCGCTGATGGTCTCGGTGGTGGGGCTGTTGATGTCGGCTTCTCCCGATGGCTGGCCGATGTGGGTGGCCGGCCTGTCGGGCTTCGTCTTGCCGGGATACGCCTCGTTCGCGGAGGTGATGGGCCTGCCGGTGGTGGACTTCGGCGCGGTGTTTCACACCTCGCTGGCCTTGCACGCCGTTGCCGCGGGCGCCTTCCTCTTCATGGCGCGCCGCAAGGCGCCGGTGATGCCGCCCCCACTCGTGGCGAAGGTCGTGAATCCCGCATAGCGACCCGCCGCGGCAGCATGCGGACGAGACCCTCGCCGCAGATCACGCCGACGAGGTTTGCCAGTGCATCGTAGCCATCGAAGCTCCGCGCGGGGATGAAGTACTGGCTGCCCTCCTCCAGCATCATGAAGACGAGGACGATCAGGCTGCCCCGCATCATCGGCCCGGCCATGCGGCGCTTCAGATGCAGGTTCATCAGCACCGTGAGCGTGCCGACCAGCCCGAGGTGACCCAGCTTGTCGCCGAAGGGGATCTTCGCCACGAAGGACCAGATGTGCCCGATCTGTCCGTGATCCGCGGCAACGATGAGTGACACGAACGCCGCGGCGAAGATGAAGAAAGCAAGACGGATCAGCATGACCTTTCCGTCCCGTATGCCCTCTCCAGCGGCAAGAGGTCAAACCCACCGCACCGCTTCACCGCGAATTCACATCCGCTTCATCCCGCTGGGGAGTGTCGACATTCTGTCGACGCGGCTCAAGACAACCGATCCCGGAAATCCCCATACCCGAATTCCCGGATCGTCTCCAGCGATCCGTCCTCATGCTGCAGCACAATGGAAGGGTGGGGCACGCCATTGAAGGTGGTGGTCTTCACCATTGTGTAGTGCGCCATGTCATCGAAGACGAGCACGTCGCCGGCCTTCAGCGGGCGTGGGAAGGCGAAGTCGCCGGTGACGTCGCCGGCCAGGCAGGTCGGGCCGCCGATGCGGTAGACGTGTTCACCGGACTCGGCGGAGAGGTGATAGGACTCGCCTTCGAAGGTGACGGCCGGAGCGGACGTGGCTTCGGCAGGAATGACAGCGTCGCTCCCGGTGGCGGCCAGATAGACGTCGGGCCGGTACGGCATCTCTAGTACATCCGGCATGTGCGCCGTGGCGGAGACGTCGAGGATAGCGAGCTTGTGGCCTGCGGATTCGAAGACATCGAGTACCTCGGCCCGCAACACGCCGGTGTGGATCGCCGCTGCTTCACCGGGTTCTAGCCAGACTTCGACATCATACTTTTCCTTCGTCCCGCGCACCAGTCGGACCAGCCGCTCGCGATCGTAGAAGGGCTTCGTGATCCAGTGGCCGCCGCCCATGTTCAGGTAGGTGAATTGCGGCGAACGCAGGAGGTGGCCGAACTTCTCATCGACCGCGGCGAGCGTCTTCTCGAGGTCGTCCGAGTTTTGCTCGCAGAGCGTGTGGAAGTGCAGGCCGGAGAGGCCGGTGAGGTCCGCACCCTCGACTTGGTCCGCCGTGATGCCGAGGCGGGAGCCGGGCACGCAGGGGTCGTAGAGCGGGGTGTGGCCGGTCGAGCACTGGGGATTGATCCGCAGGCCGCACTGCAGGTCGCCGCTCTGGAACCGCGGGTGAGCCATCACGATTTCGCGGAAGCGGAACCACTGTGACAGCGAATTGAAATCGAGGTGGTGGGTGAATTCACAGAGCTGCCGGATCTCCTCCTCCTGGTAGCCCGGCGAGTAGGTGACCACGTGCTTGCCGAAATAGTCGCGGGCGAGCAGCGCTTCCCACAGGCCGGAAGCGCAGCAGCCGTCGAGGTGATCGCGGAAATGCGGGAAGGCCTTCCAACAGGAGAAGCCCTTGAGCGCGAGCACGATCTTGCAGCCCGCGGCATCGGCGGTCTCGCGGAGGATGGCGGTATTGCGCTTCAGCGCGGCGATGGAGACGACGTAGGAGGCCACGCGAAAAGGAGGGGCCGGGGAGGGGAATGTGCCAAGTTCGAATTTGCGACGGAATCCAGCATGGGCGACGCAGATGCAGATCGGGGAACAACGAAACGAGCGAAATGGACGAAAGAAAGGCAGGGGTGTTTCTGCTTTTGATCGTTTCGTCGGCTGTCGGGGAATCGAGGAGGAATTGGATTCGGGTGTAACCTTCGGCTGGCTTATGGCGAAGAATTGCCCGTGATTTCCTTCATGCGTTTCCGACAGTTTGTCTTCGCCCGGCTGGGTGCAGTGGCGCTTGCGCTGGGCCTGGCGGCGTGCTCGATGCCGTCCGTGGAGCCGCCGGCGGTCTCCGGCCTGCCGCGGGCGGTGGGGCCGGTGCGGAGCGGGCCGGTCTATTCCCGCACCATCCAGACGGCTTCGGATACCTTTGAGATGCAGACGGGCAGCCGGGTCTTCCAGCGCGCGGGCAGCCCGGACATTGATCTGGTCGGCGTGGTCCACGTGGCGGAAAAGGACTACTACCGCAGGATTCAGGAGCGATTGGGCCGGGCGGATCTGGTCCTTTACGAAGGCATCACGGACAAGGATGGCGGTGCGCCGGAGATGGCGGTGGAGAAGACCGCCTACGGTCGCCTCGCTTCCAGCCTCGGGCTGGTGGTGCAAAAGCCGGGGATCGACTACTCGCCGAAGAGCTTCCGCCGCTGCGACCTCACGATCGGGGAAATGAAAGCGCTGCTGGACCGGGATGTCGCCCGCGGCGGCTCCGATGCCACGGCCGCCCGGAAGGCGCACAAGGAACTGGCGAATGTCGGCACGGCACTCCGTGGCCGGTCATGGACCCTCAATGCAGCGCTGGGGATCGTGCGGCTGAGCCCGACCCTGCAGGCACACATGCGATTGATGCTGGCGGGAGTCGGCAGTGGAGCGAACGAGGGCAAGGGGATGTCCAAGCGCTTTCAGCGGCTGATCCAGGAAGACCGGAACCAGCATGTCATCGCCGAGCTTCAAAAGGTGATCCGCAAGGAACCCGGTCACCGGCGCGTGGCCGTATTCTACGGAGCGGCGCACATGCCGGACTTCGAGCGACGCTTGCGGGCGATGGGCTATCAGCCGAAGCGTCCGATGGTCTGGGATTCCGCCGTTCACGCCCACCCCTACGCGGCCGGGCTTTCGTCCGATGAGGTGAAGAAGGTGCTGGGCGAATAACGGACGCTACCACGCCAGCAACCGTCCGATGGCAGCGCGTAGTGCCGCCTCCAGCATGGAGGCCTCCGCGTGGGTGAGCGGGATCGTCACCTTACGCACCGATCTGTCCGCGACGTCCTGCCGTGACAGGCTCATGAGATAGGGCGCGCGGTCCGGGTCATTCCGCGCGAGGATCTCGAAGGCGCTGTTCGATTTCTCCGACTGGTGGAAGAGCTTCGCCTCGTTCTGCCGGCCCTGCAGGACAGAGAGCGCGGCCCCGATGTCGGAGAAGCCCCACTTCATCGTCAGCTTTCGCTCCCAATCGAATTGCTTGTCGCCGACTTGCGCCGCTGCATCGACGAAGAGCGCGGACTTCGCCGGATTCAGGCCGAAGCGGATCACGCCTCCGGTCCCGCGGCTGTTCGGTTTATAAATCGGAAGCTGGGGGAGACGCTGGGGGTCGATGGCGATTTCCGTATTCATGACTGCACTGGAACTGTTCACTGGAACAATTCGCGTGGCAAGCAGGAAATTGATCGGATGAACAGTGGTTCAGTAGCGCATCACCTTTGACAGGAAGCGTCGGCAGATCGCCGATTCGGGCGCGTCGAAGAGTTCCGACGGCGGGCGACACTCCTCGATCTTGCCCGCGGCGACAAAGGCGACCTGATCCGCCACCGCACGGGCGAAGCCCATCTCATGGGTGCTGAGAATGATGTCCTGCCCGGCTTCCGCGAGTTCCTGGATCAGCTCCAGCACTTCCGCCGTCATCTCCGGATCGAGCGCCGAAGTCGGTTCGTCGAGGAAGAGCACCTCCGGAGAAAACGCCACTGCCCGCGCGATGCCGACCCGCTGCTGCTGGCCGCCGGAGAGCTGTGAGGGAAGCTTGTCCGCATGCTCCAGCAGGCCGAAGCGCCGCAGCGCCTGCTCGGCCAGTTCGCGTGCTTTTTCGGGCGTGTGTCCGTGGACCTTTTCCAGCGGCAGCGTGATGTTCCGCTTCGCGCTCAGGTGAGGGAACAGATTAAACTGCTGGAAGAGGAAGCCGTTCTTGCGGCGATAGGACTGGAGCGCCGTCGCACTTGCCACGAGCTGGTGGCTGTTGACCTGCACGGAGCCTTCGTCGGCGGTTTCGAGCCCGCCCAGCAGTCGGAGCAGGGTGCTCTTCCCGCCGCCGGAGGGGCCGATCAGCACCAGCACGCGCGCCGAGGCGAGGTGCAGCGAGAGCCCGTCGAGTGCCCGGGTGGCACCATAGCGTTTCGTCACGCGATCGACTTCAAGTTTCATCGCGGAAGCGTTTTTCCAGCCAGTGGGACAACCACGCGACCGGCAGGGTGAGGATGAGGTAGCCGAGGGCGAGCGGCACATAGCCCTCAAGCCCGGCATAGGAGCGGGAGATGAAGTTCTTGGTATTGTAGAAATACTCCGACACGCCGATCACGCTGAGCAGGGAGGAGTCCTTGATGAGCGAGACGAAGAGGCCCGCCACGGCCGGTAGCACGCGGCGCAGCGCCTGGGGGAAGATGACGTAGCGATAGACCTGCACCGGGCTGAAGCCGACCGCGCGCGCCGAGTCCCACTGCGTCTTTGGAATGCTCTCCACCCCGCCGCGCAAGATCTCCCCGAGATACGCTCCGCCGAAGAGCGAGAGCAGCAGCCCGCCGATGATCACCTTGTCCTCAAATCCCTGTGCGGCGAGCGGCCTCGACAGCAGCGGCGCGAAGATCACGAAGTAGCCGAAGAGCAGGTGCACCAGCAGCGGCGTGTCCCGCACGAACTCCAGGAATCCGCGGCAGGTCTTCCGGATCACCGGCAGGGGCGAGCGCTGTCCGAGCAGGAAGAGCAGGCCGAAGATCACGCTCCCCAGCAGCGAGGCGAGCGAGAGCCCCAGCGTGAGCGTCCATCCGCGCCACAGGGACTCGCGGTATTCCCACGCCTTCGTCCAGTCGGTCTGCTTGCCCAGCCTGCCGAAGATGGTCACGCACAGCCACGCGAAGCCCGCCGCCATGACGACGGCGACGAGGGCATTGGCGATCTGCTGGCGGCGCGTCACGGAGTCCTCAGCGGATGATGAACGGGATGCCCTCGCTTTCGAGGAACTTCTTTTCGTCCTGCAAGTACTGCGCTCCTAGTTTTTCGAAGCCGCCTTCGTCGCGGAAGCCCTTGATGAAGGCATTCACCTCCTCGCGTAGCGCGTCATTGCCCTTCGCGACGCCGAGTGCCCAGGACTCCTCCACGAAGGGCTTCAGCAGCCCGCGCGTGGTCCCGGCGTTCTCCTTCGAGTAGCGGTAGATGCTGAGCTGATCGTAGATGAAGGCATCGGCACGGCCCTGGGCGACCTCCATCACGCAGGACGCCTCGTCTTCGAAGACGACGAGCTTCGCGGACGGGAGGTGATCGGTGATCCAGATCTGGGCGGTGGTGGCGGTCTTCGCAGTCAGAGAGAGGCCGGGCTTCTTCAGGTCGTCGATGGATTGGATGTCGGAATCCTTTTGCACCAGGATGGCGAGGCCCGTGAAGGCGTAGGGATCGGTGAAGTCGATGGACTTCCGGCGCTCGTCGGTGGCGGTCATCGAGGACAGGATGAGGTCGATGTTCCCGGTCTGGAGCGCAGGGATGAGGCCGGAGAATTGCATCGGCACGATCTTGAGCGGGCGTCCGAGCTTCGCGGCCAGTGCCTCGGCGATCTTCACGCCCACGCCGTCCGGGTTGCCCGCCTTGTCCTGCATTTCGAACGGCGGGTAGGTGAGGTCCATGCCGATGCGCAGCTCATTGCCTCCGCCCGAGGAGGACTTCTCGGAGCAGGCGGCCAAGGCAAGCGCCGAGGCGGAGAGGACAAGGAAACGGCGTCGGTCGGTCATGGCCAGCAGGGTAGTTCCGATGGGGCGGAGCGGAAGCCGATTCCGTGCCGTGGACGGGCCGTAATCAGCGGGGGAGGGAGAAGCCCCAGGATCGATGTCGTGCAGGTTGCCCGTTTGAGATAACTTCTCAGTTGGTTGACCATCAGTCATCGGCCTGATAGGCAATGCCATCCTTTATGAAGTCGCTCCCTTTTTTGCCGGTCATCGCGATCACGTCGCTGGTGCTCACCCTTTCCCAGGCGCAGGCCGACATTTTCATCCGTTTCCAAGGACCGGGCCAAGGCGTGCCCGCCTATGTCGGCGACAGTCGCAATGCGACCTTCAAGGGCACGGATGGCTGGTTCGAGCTCCAGTCGTTTTCCTTCGGCACGGAGAACACGGTCAATTTCGCGACCGGTGGCGGCTCTGCCGGCAAGCCCGCGGCGCTGCCTGTCAAGCTGGCGAAGACTCCCAACGCGGCAAGTGCCGCGATCATGACCGCCTGTGTCACCGGTGGTCACTGGGACACTGCCGAAATCGTCTATACGCGGCCTTTTAACAACAAGAGCGAGATCTACCTCAAAGTGGAGCTCAAGATCGCCATCCCGACGAAGATCGGGCTAAGCATCGAGGATGAGCCATCCGAAGATGTGGTCCTGATTTACGCCGCGCAGCGCATATCTTTCTTCAGTCAGAATCCGACTTCCGGGGCACCGGTTGCCGCCGGGGTATCGACCTGGAGCTTCACCAGGAATGCCCCGACTTTCGCGAGCTGATCCCGGGTCTGCCATGATCACACGGATCTCCAGATCGGTTCCCGGACACGGGGCCGGAGCGAGCGTTCTTGCCGCCATGGTCGGCGTGCTGTGCCATGCCGCGATGCCTGCCTCGGCGGCGGATGTCTTCCTTTCCATGAAGGATGCGTCCGGTGCGGTTGTGGATACGGATGCGACCCACTCCTGGGTGGAGTTGGTGGGCTTCGAGCAAGGGACGGGAAACGAGTCTTCACTCAGAACGGGGACCCCGGTCAAGGGGGAGACCGCAGGCGAGTGCTCCCTGATGTTGCGTGTGGACCGCAGCGTGGGAGACCTGATGAACGCCTGCACCAAGGGAAGTCGCATGCACCTGAAGCTCCACGTGGTGCAGCCTTCGTCATCGCCGCCACACAATCTCTCGGTGATGACCGAGCTGAATTTCGAGAACACCTTCATCACGTCGGTGAAGGGAGATATGAGGGATGGCGACGTGCCGGTATTCATGATCGGTCTCAAGTATTCCAAGATGACTTGGGCGTTCACATGGATAGACAACAAGGGGCAAGCGGTTGACGGGGGCGGAGCGGGATTCGATTTCGCCACGCAGCGGGTCTATGCGATCTCCAGCGGAGTGCCGTCCTTGGGCGACTACGTTCCGGGAGGTGGATCCACCAATCCCGACGAGGACAACGACGGCATGCCGGACGCATGGGAAAGGGCGAACGGCCTGAACCCTACCAATCCAGCCGATGCCAACGAAGACCGGGACAAGGACGGCCAGTCGAACAAGGACGAGTACGTCGCAGGTACAAATCCCAACTCCGGCGCATCCTTCTTCCGCGCCACCGTGCAAGGACCGGGAACCTCAAGTCCGGGCCAAGTGACACTCTCCTGGAACAGCGTCGCCGGGAAGAGCTACAGGATCATGGCCTCGGACACGCTCGATGGAGCGTTCGTGCAGGTGGCCACCGTCCAAGGACTGGCCAATGAGACGAGCCACACCCTCCCGGCATCCACGGCGAAGCGCTTTTTCAAGATCACCGTGGAGTAGGCCGGGGGCGGGCGTCTCACTTCACCGGCTCACCTTCCACCGGCGTGTAGCCGCTGCGGTAGCGGGGCGTGAAGTCATCCTTCTCTGCGGCGTCCACGTCCTTGAGCAGCACGTCCACGGCCTTCTGGAGCTGGGGATCTTCACCAGCGATCAGTTGGCCCGGCTCGGGCCACACGACGTGGTCCGGGACCGCGCCATTCATCTCCATGTCCACGCCGGAGTCGGGCGCGAACCAGCCGCGGAAGGGGATGCGAAGGGTGCCAGCGTCGAGGATGCGGTCGCGCGACGCGGAGATCACGCCGCCCGCCGTGGTCACTCCGACCAGCGGTCCGCGCTTCAGGGTCTTGATCGCGTGGGCGAAGATCTCGGCATTCGAGAAGGAGTTCTGGTTGCAAACCACCACCAGTGGCTTGTGCCAGGAGGCATACACCTTGCGGTCCTGCGGGTAGCCGGGGCCGCCACCGCGGGGGATCGTCACGGCGTGGCGAGGCTGGCAGAGCACGGTCAGCAGGTGGTCCGTGATGAAGCCGCCACCATTGTCGCGGATGTCGATGATGAGGCCTTCCTTGCCATGGCCCGCGGCGTAGATCTCGCGCTCGAATTGCTCGAACTCATCCCAATACATCCGCGCGATGTGGACGTATCCGAGCCGACCTTGGGAAATCTCTTCCACGCGCTTGCGGTTGTCCGTCACCACCTGGGCCTCGGCCAGGTTACGGGCGCGGAGGTAGCTGATGGGGTTGAGATTGTGCGTGCGCTCCTTGCCGGACTGGTCGCGGATCACCAGCGAGACGTCGCGGTCGAGGCGGCCGTTCATGAAGCGGTGGACGGGCATCGAGCCATCGATGGCACGTCCGTTGATCTTCACGATGGTGTCGCCGGGCTGGACGGGTGGCTTGCACAGCGCGGCGGGGCTGCCCGCGATGACGGAGGCGACGGTGAGGGGATCGCCCGCTCCGTGGCGCTGGAAGCGGATGCCGAGATGGCGGGTGGAGAGGAATTCCGCGCCTTCGTTTTCCCACGGCTTCGGCCAGACGGATGAGATGAAGGTGAGGTGCGAGGCATTCAGCTCGCCCAGCATCATGCCGACGATGCCGTCGAAGGTCGGCGAATCGGGTGCGTGCGCGGCGGCATCTTCATACTTTGCGAGCACCTTGTCCCACTCGCGGCCGTTCATGGATGGATCGTAGAAGCGATCGCGAAGCGTCCGCCAGATGGAGCGAAACCACAGCCGCTGGTGGGCCACGCGATCGCGCACGAGGCGGGCGGAGACGGGGTAGCGCGTGAGCTTTCCTTTCTTCAGCACCGCCGGTGCCCGGTCGGCGACCCAGTAGGAGGTGCCGTCCTTGTCGATGCGGACCGGCAGGGCGCGGAAGTCCGCTTCCTCCGCCATGGACGCGCCGTCCCGGGCCTCGATCCGGAAGAGCTTGTCGGTGCTGCTGTTCTTGCTCTGGAAGAAGATGGTCTTCGAGTCGCCGGACCAGATCAGGCGCTCGGGCTCGATGCCCCGTGTATTCAGCCGCACGATGCGGTCGCTTAGTCCTTCGAAGTCGATGCTCATCCGCTTGCGCTTCGGCTTCTCCGACAGCGGCGTTTCCTCGGCGACAGCGGTCTTCGGGATCGATTCGGTGGCGGTCTTTTCTTCCTCCGCCTCATCGGCCTCGTCCTCGTCGCCCTCTTCCAGACGATAGAGCGGGTCGTCGCGCATGGCCGACTCGGCATCGATCTCGCGGCGGTCACGGGTCGAGCGCACGGCTTCCTCGATCTTCAGATCGACGAAGAAGAGGCTCATCTCGTTGTTCAGGCGGCGGCCGGTGAAGGCGATCCGGCGACCGTCCGGCGACCACTTTGGCGAACCCTCGAAGTCCGGGTGACGCGACAGGTTGAATGGCTCGATGGAGCCATCCGCAGGCATGATGTAGATGTCGCGGTTGAAATTCTGGTCCTGCGCGGCAAAGACCAGCCAGCCGGAATCCGGCGACCAATCGAAGGTCGGTGCATCCCAGCACTTGAAAAGCAGCTCGGGCGAGGAGCCGTCGGATTCCGCCACCCAGAGATCCCCGCCGCCGGAGATGTAGGCGATGCGGCTGCCGTCCGGGCTGAGCTTCATGCGGCGCTTCGGCTCGTTGCCCTTCGTCACCTGCTCGTGCTCGAAGCTTCCTGCCCGCCACCAGTATTCCTTCTCCTGCTTGCGGCGGACGCGCCAGATATTGCAATCGATGCCGTCGTCCTTGCGGTAGTAGATCCATTGGCCGTCGGGCGAGAAGACGGCATCTTCCTCGCGGGCGTCAGTGTGCGTCAGGCGGTTCGGCTCGCGCATCACGGTATCGCTGGTCCACAGCTCGCCCTCGGCGCAGAAGACGATCTCCAGGCCGCTGGGCGAGAAGTCCGCGTCCACCGTGCCGGTGATCTTGCGCAGCTCCTTCGTGGTGTCCGGCAGGTCCTCCTGCTGGCGGATCTTGAGCTGCTCCGGCTTTCCTCCGGGCTTCAGCGTCCACAGGTGGAAGCCACGGCGGAAAAGGAGCACCGATCCATCTTCGGAGATGCTCGGCCGGATGACGCCGTCGTCCTTGAAGGTGGTGAGCTGCTTGTCCTCGCCGCTGGTGAAGTCCCGGCTCCAGAGATTGAAGGTGCCGTCACGCTCGGAGACGTAGTAGAAGCCCTTCCCGTCCGGCCACCAGAGCGGCGAGCGGGACTCGGTTTCCTCCTTCACGATCGGCGTGAAGGTCTTCGAGTCGATATCGTAGCGCCAGATCGAGCACGCGCGCGGGCCGCGGTAGCCCTTGCGATAGAGTTGCTCGCCCTCGCGGCAAAAGAGCACCTGCTTGCCATCCGGCGAGTAGTGCGCGGACTGGCCCTTTTCATTGAAGAGGTAGCGCTCTGGGGTCTCGCGGCGGAGGTCGATCTCGATCAGGCGCTCCGGACGGAATCCCGGCTCGTCCCGCAGGCCGCGGACGAGGGCCTTGGTGCCATCCGGCGTGATGTCCTCCAGGCTCGCGCCCTCGGAGTGAAAGGTGTGCTGCGTGGCCGGGCCGCCGCCTGCGGGCATCGAGAAGAGCTGTAGGAATCCCGCGCGGGTGGAGCAAAAGTAGAGCGTCTTTCCATCCGGCGAATACACCGGGAAGGAGTCGCGGGCCGGGTGGGCGGTCAGCCGCTCGGCCATGCCACCGGCGACCGGGGCCGACCAGAGGTCGTCACGCCACTCAAAGGCGATCGTCTTCCCATCGGGTGAAAGCGACGGCCAGCTCGCCATCGTGATCTCGCCGGGATCAGGCGTGGCTTGGCCACTGGCCGCTGTGGTGAACAGGGCGAGGAGTGCGAAAGTGCGCCGGAGAAACATCGGAAAAGCCACGGGAGCTACGAAAGCCTGAGGGGGAAGCTTTCAGGTGTTTAATGAAACTTAAATACCTGCGACGTGCGGAGAAAAGCACAGACCCTGCCAAGTGGCAAGGCCGGGGAGAGGTGTTCTGGGCGAGCTTTTTGCACTGTCGGTCAATCGATACACCTTGAATGATGTATTGTGTTGGCCTTCGGTTGGAGCATGGTAGATTCCGCTTATGGAAAAGACGCGGGTCTTCAAAAACGGAGGCAGCCTCGCAGTGCGGCTTCCCAAGAAATATTCACTGCCAGTGGGCGACGTGATGATTGATGAAAAGGACGGTATGCTTGTGATCACGCCTCTGGATCGCAATGGTTGGCCGAGCGATCTGGAGGCGATGTTTCCCGTCATCGGAGAACTGGAGCAGCCCGACCGGCTGGCGGATTCGAAACCGGTGGAGATTTGAGCGATGCACTTGCTCGATACGGACACGTGCATCCGCCTGGTGCGGGGCGATTCGGAAGTTCTGGCGAAGCTCCGCGGGTGTCGTCGGGACGAAGTGCGGGTTTCGATCATGACTGTCTATGAGTTGGAGGTCGGACTTCAGAAGGCCACCATCGACGTATCGCAGAAGCGGAAAGCCGTTGATAATCTTTTGGCTCTTTGCCCGATCGCTCCGTTTGAGAGCAAGGAGGCTATCGAAGCCGCCAAGGTCCGGGCGGAATTGGAGAAAACGGGCACGCCAATCGGGTCGATTGACTACCTGATCGCAGGTATCGCCCGCGCGAACGGTTGGACCTTGGTAACGGGAAACCTGAATGAGTTCCGCCGGGTGCAGGGACTTGACGTGGAGAAGTGGCACTCTTGATCCGGAAGGATCAGCCTTACTCCCTCTCCCGTGCCTCCACTTCCAGCGGGGCGTCGAAATACCCGTGGGTGAGGCATTCCATCAGGTACCGGCGCATGAAGGGGCCGATGCCGCCCATTTGCTGGTACTGGGCCACGTGGACAAGCTCGTGGCGCAGCACGCGGGAATTTCCTTCCAGGATATAGATCCCTTTTCCGAGTGCCATCCCGCCGGGTTCGAAAAGCGGCAGACCCCAGCGGCCAGCCAGCCTTACCAAGGGGCGGGGGAAGGGCAGGGGAATCGGATTCACCTCCAGCACCCGGACCTCTTCCGGGCGCTCTATCTGTAGCTCCGCGGCGAATGCCAGGCCTTCCGCCGCAAGGGGCACGCCCTCTTTCAAAATCCGCCTTTCCTGAGCCTGCGCCCACCGCGCGGTCGCCGGGGCAACTCCGGACGCCAGTGTGAGCGCGAGGCCGAGGGGGAGGATCATTTATGAGCAGAATTGTTCCGCGAGCATCGCCTTGGCGTAGTCGCGGTTCATCAGCGCGATGTGGTCCACGCTGATTTCCTTCGGGCAGGCTGCCTCGCACTCGTAGTGGTTCGTGCAGTTGCCGAAGCCCTCGGCATCCATCTGGCCGACCATGGCCAGCACGCGCTTGTTGCGCTCCGGCTGACCCTGCGGCAGGTGGCCGAGGTGGGAAACCTTTGCGGAGACGAAAAGCATGGCGCTGGCATTCGGGCATGCGGCCACGCAGGCACCGCAGCCGATGCACGCGGCGGCGTCGAAGGCGGTGTCGGCATCCACCTTGGCGATCGGGATGGAATTCGCATCCACCGCGGAGCCGGTGCGGATATCGACGTAGCCGCCGGCCGCGATGATGCGGTCCATGGCGGCGCGGTCCACGATGAGGTCGCGGATGATCGGGAAAGCTTTCGCGCGGAAGGGCTCGATCCAGATGGTGTCACCGTCGCGGAATTTCCGCATGTGGACCTGGCAGGTGGTGATGCCGCCTTCCTTGCCGTGGGGCACGCCATTGATGGTCAGCGAGCACATCCCGCAGATTCCCTCGCGGCAGTCGTGGTCGAAGTGGATCGGCTCGGCGCCGGACATCACGATCTCCTCGTTCACGATGTCCAGCATCTCCAGGAAGGAGGCTTCCTCGGGGATATTGTTGGCGGGATACGTTTCGATGCGGCCTTTGTCGTTAGGACCGCTCTGGCGCCAGACCTTCAGCGTGAGGTTCATGATCGAGAGTGAAAAATCAACCGGCCGCGGGTGCGCTTGCGGCCACGGCGGAAACTTGGATTTTCCCCACGCGGCGCGCTAGTCGAAAAAGCCGTTTTTCCGCGCAGGAACTATCATGGGCATTTCCGCCGGTCGAGAAGCCCTCCTTCACGGACGTGGCCCGGTCGGCCAAGTGGGCCCGAAATGCCGCGACTTTCCGTGGGCGGGGGCAAAAAGAGAGGGAATAAAGGCCCGCCAACGCGTTTGCTGCCTGAATTGATCAGCATGAAACCTTGCACAAACGGGTGCTGGTTCTCATTTTGCCCCGGCATGCATCCCGATTTGGAGAAACTGCTTGAAGCCGGAAGAATCAACCAAGCCGTTGCAAATCGACTCGATCAGCTCTCCCCCGGGCAATTTTGTCTTCATAAGGCCTGGGGCGCAGGGAAAGTGATCAGCTGGGACCTTCCGTCGAAAAAGGTCACGATCGACTTCGAGCAAAGCAGCGGCCAGACCATGGACCTCCAGTTCGCGATCCAGCGGACCGAACCGCTCGATCCGGGAGACTTTCGCGCGAAGAAGGTCGAGCAGCTTGAAGAGCTGCGCGCCCTTTCGAAGAGCGATCCCGTCGAGCTCGTGATCCACCTTCTCGCCAGCCATGGCGGCACCATGACCGTCGACGCCCTCGAAAAGGAGCTCTCCGGCGTCGTCATCCCTGCCGATGACTTCCGCAAGTGGTGGGAGGCCGCCAAGCGCTCCCTCCGCGAGAGCAAGCGCGTGGTCGTCCCGTCCCGCCGCACGGATCCGCTTTCGCTTCGCTCCGGCGATCTCAGTCCGGCCCAGGCACTGGTGTCCGACTTCGAGCAAGCCCGCGACCTGAAGTCGATGGCGAAGGCCTTGGAAGCGATCACCAGCGATCTCGCCCTTTTCAAGGCGGACACCGCGTCCCTCCAGCGCTTGCTTTCCGGCATCAATGAGACCGCGGCGAAAAACGTCCGCATCTCCCTCGGGCCTGCTCTCGAGCTGCTCTCGGCCCGCGATGAAATGGTGCGCGCCTTTGACGATATCGAGCTGCCTGCCGAATCGCTTCGTCTTTCCGACCTGCTCGCCTCCGAGGAGAATCGCCTCGCCGACGCACTCAATGGCCTCGCTTCCGCACGCCAGCGCGCGATTTACGAGGAATTCCCGGCCGCCTTCGGTGAACGCTGGGTCGATGTGCTCACCTACATCTTCGACAAGGTCGGCACCCGTGGCGTCGCCGAAATCGCGAAGCTCCTCGAGGAGCGCGGCGAGATGAAGCGCCTCTCCGAGTATCTGGTCTCCGCCTTGGCCCGCCGCTCGCTCGGCACCGATGCCCTCATCTGGGTCTGCCGCGAGCGCGACACCACCGCCTCCGGCATCTTCAGCAATGAAGTGGGTGCGTGCATCCTGAACCTGCTCGAAACCGACCACCTCAGCGACGGACCGCGCAAGACGACGCGCCTCCAGTCGATGCTCTCGGACGACAAGGTGCTGCTGAGCGACATCGTCGGTTCGATGGACGTGAACGAGGCCCGCAACTTCGGCCGCCGCCTGATGGAGTGCCCGGTTTTCAGCGACCTCGACCGCAAGAGCCTGATGGCCCGCGTGATCAAGGCCCGCCCGGAGACCGGCGAACTCGTCGCCGGCTACGGTGCGAAGAAGGAGCAGGACCTGCTCGTCTCCTGGCCCAGCCTCGAGAAGAAGAAGGAGGAGCTGGACGACATCATCCGGAACCGCATCCCGCAGAACACGAAGGACATCTCCATCGCCCGCGAATACGGCGACCTCCGCGAGAACTTCGAGTACAAGTCCGCGAAGGATCACCAGAAGTACCTCAACAACCGCAAGACCGAGCTCCAGCGCGACATTTCCCGCGCCCGCGGCACCGACTTCAAGGGGGCCGACGCCTCCGCGGTGAACATCGGCACCATCGTCAACCTCGTGGCGGAGGATGGCAAACAAATGACCTACACCGTGCTTGGCGCGTGGGATTCGAACCCCGAGAAGGCGGAACTCTCCTACCTGTCCGAGCTGGGTGCCGCCCTGCTCAACAAGAAACCGGGAGACGCCGTGCAGGTCCGCGACGAGCACGAGGTCACGCATTCCTACACCATCCAGTCGATCACCGCGGTGAATCCCTGAAAATTCGAAATGTGCCGAAGTCTCCTCATCTCTGTTCTCGCTGGCGCGATCTCCCTTTCGGGAGCATTCGCTGAAAGCGATGCCGAGAAGGAGATTTCGGAGGCCGAATCCCGGTTCTACGAAGCGAAGTCAAAGATCGATTCGGACTACAGGCGGGATTTTGCCGCGGCTCTTTCGAAAGGAGAGACGATCGAAGTTTACCTTCTGGATTTCGAGACGGAACCGACCCCATCGGATTTCCTCTATTGGGACACCCGATTGGAGGAAGATGAATTTCCGATCATTCCTTACGGCGCTAAATCGAAGATTCTAAAACGCGCGATTCTCACTGACGACCAGAAGCTGGACTTCCTTCCGAAGCTCCAGAAGGTGGTTGGAGTCCAAGGTGATGTTGGAGGTGGCGCCTTCTGCCACATGCCGATACATGGAGTGAGAATCACTGCTGGGGAGAAGATCATCTTCCAATCGAGCTTCTGTTGGAAATGCGGGAATTTCGCATTCGGATATCCGGATCGTGCTGCGTGGATTGAGATCCACGGAAAGGAAATCGCCGAGGCTTTCAACAAGCTCATGCCGATTCCCCAGTCCGAGATCGACCGCTTCGACTCGAAATTCGGCAAGAAGTCTCCGGATGCAGCCAAAAAGCCCGGTCAAAACGACAAGGAGCTGGATCAACTTGAATAGTCCGTGAGCGGCAAGACGTGTCGAAGCCGCAACCTGACTGTAATTTCCAACGCCAGCTCCTCTCTCAACAATTCTCCAATTCTACTACCATGGAACATACCACCATCGTTGAAATCCGCGGCCGCGAGGTCATCGACTCCCGCGGTAATCCTACCGTCGAGGCCGACGTCATCCTCGAATGCGGTGTCGTTGGCCGCGCCGCCGTGCCCAGCGGTGCCTCGACCGGCGAGCACGAAGCCTGCGAACTCCGCGACGGCGACAAGTCCCGCTACCTCGGCAAGGGCGTCCTGAACGCCGTCGAAAACCTCAATGGCAAGCTGGCGCCCGCACTCTGCGGCATGATCGCCACCGACCAAGCCTCGATCGACGCCGCCATGATCGCGATCGACGGCACCAAGAACAAGTCGTCCATCGGTGCCAATGCCATCCTCGCGGTCTCGATGGCCGTGGCAAAGGCTGCCGCCCAGGCGACCGGCCTGCCGCTCTACAAGTACCTCGGCGGCCCGAACGCAAAGGTCCTGCCCGTGCCGATGATGAACATCATCAACGGCGGCGCGCACTCCGACGCTCCGATCGATTTCCAGGAATTCATGATCATGCCGGTCGGCGCTCCGACCTTCCGCGAAGGCCTGCGCTACGGTGCGGAGATCTTCCACGCGCTGAAGAAGGTGCTGCACGACCGCGGCCTCTCCACCGCCGTGGGTGACGAAGGTGGCTTCGCCCCGAACCTCGCCTCCGCGGACGACGCCCTCAGCGTCATCGCCCTGGCTGTCGAGAAGGCAGGCTACAAGCTCGGCGAGGACATCGCCATCGCGCTCGACGTCGCCTCCTCCGAGTTCTGGGATGCCAAGCAGAACGCCTACGTCTTCAAGAAGTCCGACAAGTCGGTGAAGAGCGCGGAAGAGCTCGTCGCCTACTACGCCGGCCTGCAGGCCAACTACCCGATCATCTCGATCGAGGACGGCTGCGCCGAGAACGACTGGGCAGGCTGGAAGATCCTCACCGACAAGCTCGGTGCGACCACCCAGCTCGTCGGCGACGACCTCTTCGTCACCAACGTCGAGTTCCTCTCGAAGGGTATCGCCACCGGCACCGCGAACTCGATCCTCGTGAAGGTGAACCAGATCGGCTCGCTCACCGAGACCTTTGACGCCGTGGAAATGGCCAAGGAAAACGCCTACACCGCCGTGCTCTCGCACCGCTCGGGCGAGACCGAGGACAACACCATCGCCGACATCGCCGTCGCGACGAATTGCGGCCAGATCAAGACCGGCTCCATGAGCCGCTCGGACCGTATTGCAAAGTACAACCAGCTCCTCCGCATCGAGGAAGAGCTGGGCAACGACGCCGTCTACGGCGTCGGCAAGCTGAAGGTCCTCCGCTAAGTTATTGGTCCGCACCCCGAGTGCGGATCAATCTTGCAGCCACTCCGCTTCTCAAGGCGGCCCGCATCCTGTGCGGGCCGCTTTTTGTTTACTGCGGGGATTGCCCGGTTACTCGAAGGAGAAGGTGAACATCACGTATTCGGTCATCGTGCTGGAGCCGCTCGTTTTCAGGACGAGGGCCGAGCCGTAGGGGATACTTCCCTTGAAGCCGGCGGTCCTGACGCGGACGGACGCCTTCGACTCGCCGCCAGCGAAGCTCACCGCTTCCTTGATCTTTTTCGCGGGGATGTAGGTGGCCACCTGCTCCTTTCCGGATAGCGGTTTTTGCAGTTCCGACAGCTCGCCCGAGGGATGGGCGAGGACCTGATGGTCGTAGGACACGACGGCCTCCATGCCGTGCTTCGTGGTCTGGAGCTGGACCTCCCGCTGGGTGCCCATCCAGGTTTCTCCGAATGCGTAGTGGGGGAAGTGGTTGTTGGCGAAGCCGGACACCATGCGCCCGCCCCGGACCATCGCCTTGTCCTGATGGATGCTCTCGCTCTTCGCGCCCCGGACCCTTGATGCTTCCTTGAAAGCGGCGACCGCTTCCTGCTGCGGCATCACCCCGGTCCGCATCCCGGAGTCCTTGCTCATGACGACCCGCTTGGTCTCAAGGGTGATCCAGGTCGCTTTCTCCAGATCCTGCTGGTTTGCCACCGTGAGCGGGACGGTGGAACTGCATGAGGCCAGAAGAATGCTGGATGCCGCAGAGATGAATAGAAGTCCGGTTTTCATGGAAGGGTTGGGTTTTGGGATCATCGGCTGCTATCAGAGCGGTCATTCGGAGGCAAGCTCCCGCCGTCGATGGGAACGACATGAGGGATTGCCCCCGCGCTTCCGGCTTGGCATGAAGCGCCCGTGCGCATCATCGCGGGAAAAGCAGGACGGCTGGCCATCAAGGTGCCGAAGGCAGTGGCAAGGCCGACGACCGACTTTGTCCGGCAGGCGGTTTTCTCCATCCTCGGCCCGCAGGTCGAGGGGACGACGGTGCTGGATCTCTTCGCGGGGTCGGGTGCGCTTGGATTGGAAGCGCTCAGCCGCGGTGCGGCTTCGTGCGTCTTTGTCGATGAGCATCGCCAGGCGGAGACCGTGATCCGCGAAAACCTGGCCAAGGCGCGACTCGAAGGCGGGCGCGTGGTGCGCTCCGACGTGCATGCCTGGGTCTCCCGCGACATCGGACGCTACGACCTGATCTTCGCCGATCCGCCGTATGCGAAGACCTCCCTCGACCGGGATCACCTCAAGGAGCTGCTTGCGAAACCTGCGCTTCTGGAACGCCTCGCCGACGGTGGCTACCTCATCGCGGAGTGCTCCACCTCCACCCGCAGTCCGGAAGGTCCCGGCTGGGTGCTGACCGAGCGGCGCGAGTATGGCAGCAGCGCCATCCTGCTCTATCAGGCCGCTTGAAAGGGGCGGGTTTCTCCCGGGCGAGCAGGTTACTTCCCGCAGCCGCAATTGCTGCCGCAGCCCTTCTTTTTCTTCCCGCCGCCGGTCGCCTTGCGAACGAGGAACAAGGTGGCCATCACCACGAGGGCCACGGCGGCCCATGTCTGCCAGTCGTCCATCTCAGAGGAATAGCTTGGTGACTTGGAAGACGATGAAGGCCGCCACCCAGGCAAAGCCGCTCATGAAGAGGAATTGCCCGGCGGCCCATTTCCACGATCCCGCTTCACGCGCGACGACTGCTGAAGTCGGCAAGCACTGCAAGGCGTAGATGTAGAAGACGAGCAATGCCAGCAGCGCGGGCAGGGTGAACATCTTGTCGCCATTCGGCCAGGTGGCGGCGCTGAGCGTGTTCTGGAGATTCGTCAGCGTCTCGTCCTCATCCTCCGACTCCTCGACATGGAAGAGCTGGGTCATGGAGGTGACGAAGACCTCTCGGGCAGCAAAGGAGGTGAGGATGGCGGTGCCGGTGCGGCCGTCGAAACCGAGCGGCTTCACCAGCGGCTCGACGACGTGGCTGATGCGGCCCATCGCGCTGTGAGCGAGCACTTCGGCGGGATCTTCCGAGTCGGTCTTCGGATACGTGCTCAGAGCCCAGAGGATGATGCAGATCGCGAGAATGATGGTGCCCGCATTCTTCAGGAAGGCACCCGCCCGACCGAGGACGTGGCGGAAGATGTAGCCCCACTGCGGCGCGCGGTAGGGAGGTAGCTCCAGCAGGAAGTGATTGGGCACCTTGTCCTCGCCCATGCGGCCGCGCAGCAGCCGCGCGACGATGAGCGCGGTGATCAGGCCGGTGAGGTAGATTCCGATGAAGATCAGCGTCTTCTGGACGCTGGTCATGTCCGTGAAGAGCAGCGGGACAAGAGTGAGGTAAACCGGGATACGCGCCGAACAGCTCATCCACGGCGCGACGAAGATCGTGGCCAGCCGCTCCTTCGGCGAGTCGATGGTGCGAGTCGCCATGACGCCGGGGATGGCGCAGGCAAACGAGCTGAGCACCGGGAGGAACGAGCGTCCGCTCAGGCGAAACTTCGCCATAATGCCATCCATCAGGTAGGCGGCGCGCGCCATGTAGCCGGAGCTTTCCAGCAGCCCGATGAGGAAGAAGAGCATGACGATCTGCGGCAGGAAGACGAGCACGCCGCCACCGATGCCATTGACCACGCCGTCCACGATCAGCGAGCGGAGATCACCTTCCGGCATCTTCGCGCTGACCCACTCGGCGACCACTTCCGTCCCGCCCTCGATCCATCCGATCGGGATGTCGGCGATCGCGAAGATCGTCCAGAAGAGGCAGAACATGATCGCGAGGAAAAATCCCCACCCGAAAATGGGATGGAGCAGCACCGCATCCACCCGGTCGGTGAGGGTCGCGCTGTAGGAGTCGCGGCGTCTTGCAGCGGTTTCGCAGATCCGCAGCACGCGCTTCTGTCGTTCTTCCGGAGTCCAGTCCGCCTTGGCGGGGACGGGGAAGGGGTGGCGCATCGCCTGTTTCAGATCCAGCAGGCCCTTGCCGGCATTCGCCTGCATCGGCACGACCGGCACGCCGAGTTCTTCGGAGAGCTTCTGGACGTCGATGCGGATGCCGGTGCTTTCGGCGACGTCCACCATGTTCAGCGCGACGACGACAGGCAGGCCGGTCTCGATGACTTCCAGCGTGAGCTGCAGGTGACGCTCCAGCGCCGATCCATCCACCACCGAGACGACGAGGTCGGGGCGCTCTTCGCCTTCCAACTCACCGAGCAGCACCTTGCGGGCGATCTGCTGGTCAGGGCTGCCCCCGTCGAGCGAGTAGCAGCCGGGCAGGTCCACCAGGCGCAGCTTCTTCCCGTGCGGGGTGAAGAATTCGCCGCTTTTCCGCTCCACCGTGACGCCGGCATAGTTGCCGACCTGTTGGTTCGAGCCGGTGAGGGCGTTGAAGATCGTGGTTTTCCCGGCATTGGGGTTGCCGGCGAGGGCGACGGTTTCGAGGGAACCGGACATCGGAGAAAAAATCAGGCGACGGCGACCATCACCTGGCTGGCCAGCTCACGGCTGAGGGCGAGACGGGTGCCACACACGGAGCAGATCAGATTGCGGCCGTCGGCCAGCTTGCGGACCTGGAGGGACTCGCAGAAGCCGAGCTTGCGGAGTTGATCGCAGGCCGGGCCTTTCAGGAGCTTGATCTGGAAGTCACAGCCCACCTTGGCCTGGCTCAGGCTGAGCAGGCTGTCGCTTTCCAGGTCCTGGGCCGTTGCGAGCGCCATCGGGGTTAGGATTCGGCAATTGAGATGGGTTTGCAACAGCATTTCCCGATTTTGTGGCGCTCCAATCGGCCTCATTGCGCAGCGTGCAATCGCGGAAATAACTCGTGCCCAATGACCCTTCCGGGCATCGTCCGTGAAGATCGGACTCACAAGATTTCAAAGAAAGCGCACCCACTGCATGGATGACCCACTCTCCGACTCCCAGATCGTCGTGGAAAAGCTGCCGTTCGGCCTGCGGCTGACGCTGCTATTCTTGCGGGTGCTAGCGTTCATGTTGCTGCTACCGATGGTCGGGGCCGGGCTGGCTACTTTGGCCATGCTGAGTGAAGGGGGGAAATCACCGGATGCTTTTCCAATTTCCTTGGTGCCCGGTGTGCTGGGAATGGGAGCTTTTCTCGTGTTGCTCGTCATGCTCTGCGGGACGGCGTGGCTTGAGGGGCATCTCAGGCAGAGCGATGTGCCTTTCTCCTCGTCATGGCTGGTTTCACAGCCCCTCCATCCGGCTCGCCAGTTGATCCTTCCGGTGGTCGGTTGCATCGCCGCCGCCGGTTATCTCGCCATCCTGCTTTGGCTCATCGGACTGCTATCGCCGGACCTGGAACTTGATTTCCGGTGGCCACTCACGTGGGGATGCGTGGCCATCGCTGCGACTTTCCTGCTGCGATGGCTGAAGGTGAAGCTGCCGGGGTAGGCGATTGCTCAGAAGCCGAAGTACCGGCTGGCATTCCCGCTGCACACGTCGGCGATGAGCTTCGAGAGCGCATCGAAGTCGTCCGGTAATTCGCCGCGGTCGGCCTCGGAACCGATCAGGTTGCAGAGGATGCGGCGGAAATACTCGTGGCGCGGGAAGGAGAGGAACGACCGCGAGTCGGTGAGCATGCCGACGAAGCGCGACAGGAGTCCGGTGGAAGAGAGGGCATTGAGCTGGAGCTCCATGCCGTCCTTCTGGTCGAGGAACCACCAGCCGCTGCCGAACTGGATCTTGCCCGCGACGCTGCCGTCCTGGAAGGCGCCGGTCATCGCGGCGAAGAGGTAATTGTCCCGCGGGTTGATATTGTAGAGAATCACCTGTGGCAGGCTGCCGCGCTCGGCGAGCGTGCCGAGATAGGTGATGAGGGCGGCCCCTTGGCGCTCGTCACCGATGGTGTCGAATCCGGCGTCCGGGCCGAGCCGTTCGAACATCCGCGGGTTCACGTTCCGGAAGGGTCCGAGGTGGAGCTGCTTCGTCCAGCCCTTCGCCGCATCCTGCTGGCCGAAGAAGACCATGAGGAAGAAGGTGAATTTCTCCTTTTCCTCCGCAGTCACCGGCAGGCCGCGGCGTGCCTTGTCAAAGATGATCGAGGCATCCGCGTCGTCGCAGGGCAGGGCGGGGCAGCGCTCCAGCCCGTGGTCGGAGAGGCGGCATCCGGCGGCGTGGAAATCATCGTGACGCTTCTGAAGGGCCTGCAGAAGGTCGGACACGTGATGGATGCCGGAGTCGGTGATTTCCTCCAGCTTCTCGATCCAGGCATTGAAGGCCTTCGGCTGATCGACCGCGAATGCCTTGTCGGGGCGGAAGGTGGGAAGCACCTTCGTCTTCAGGGTGCTGTTGGCGATGGCCTCGTGATGGTCGAGCGGGTCCGCGGGATCGTCAGTGGTGCCGACCATGGAGACGCGGAATTTGTCCAGGATGCCGTGGACACAGAAGTCAGGCTCGGCGAGGCGGGCATTTGCCTGCTCCCAGATCTCGTCCGCGGTGGCGGGGCTCAGCAGGGTCTCGATGCCGAAGTAGCGGCGCAGCTCGAGATGCGTCCAGTGGTGGATCGGATTCCGCAGCGTGTAGGGGACGGTCTCCGCCCATGCCTGGAATTTCTCGCGCGGTGAGGCGGACCCGGTGATGTATTCCTCGTCGATACCATTGGCGCGCAGCAGCCGCCACTTGTAGTGATCGCCGCCCAGCCAGATGTCGGCCAGGTTTTTCCAGCGGTGATTGGTCGCGATCTCCTTTGGCGAGAGATGGCAGTGGTAGTCGAAGATCGGCTGATCCTTCGCCACTTCATGGAACAAGCGGCGGGCGGTCGGCGAGTGGAGGAGGAACGATTCGTCGAGGTAGGCCATGGGTTCTTGGTAGGCCTGACGATGGCAGGAAGGAGCGTCGCGGCAAGCGGTTCCTTGCTGAAGTTGTCATACAAATGCCATCACCCGTGATGGTGATGCCCGTGGCGGTGGCCCGCCTCGTGGCAATGGTCGCAGCGGACCCAGCCGGAGGTGCCGTCGGCGAAGTGTTCCTTCTTCCAGATCGGCACGCGGAATTTCACCTCGTCGATGATGTAGCGGCAGGCATCGAAGGCGGCGTCGCGATGCGAGGACGAGACGCAGACGACCACGGCCAGCTCCCCGATGCCCAGCGCGCCCACCCGGTGCTGGCAGACGGCGTGGTGGATGCCGAAGCGCTCCTTCGCCTCCTCCAGGATGCGGGTGCCTTCCTTCTCGGCCAAACTACGATAGGCCTCGTACTCCAGCGCATGCACGGCGCGTCCCTGGTGATGATTCCGCACCCAGCCCTCGAAGGAGCAGAAGCCTCCCGCGGCGGGATCGAGGACGAGTTCGCGCAGCGCGCCGGGGTCGATGGGATCGGTGACGATGGCAAACATGGCTCAGCCTCCGGCTACAGGGGGGATGAAAACGATCTCGTCGCCATCGGAAATCGGGTCGTTCCACTCGCAGAAGTCGCCATTCCGGGCGGCGCGGAGGCTGCCGATTTCCAAGGGCAGGCGATGGCGGAAGCGAAGCTCCTCGTAGAGCCCGGCGGGCGTGCAGGCGAGCGTTTCCACCTTCTCCTCATCCAGTCCGCGCGACTCGCGGAGCTTGGCGAAGTAGAGCACCTGCACTGTCTTCGGCGTCACGCCGTGCCGGAGCTTCGCGAAGCACTCGTCGAGTTCCTGCGGCGTGTTCGCATTGTCGAGCGCCGCCGGGTGGGGGAGCTCAAGCACGAGGGGATCGAGCGATTCGAGGAAATGGCGGGCGCAGTATTCGCCCCGCGCCAACACTCCGGCTGCCTTCGAAATACCAGAAACCTCGTAGATGGCACAGAGCGGCTCCGGCCAGCCGTCGATGCGGTTTGCGAAGCAGGTCGCGTGACGAGCGGGATCGCGGTGCGTGAGGAGATGCGCCACGGTCGCCTCATCGAGCAGGAAGAGATCGCAGCCGAGCACCAGCACCGGACCATCCGGCTTGCAGTTGTGAATCGCGGCCAGCGCTGCGAGCGGGCCGCCTCCCGCGACCTCGTCGGTCACGACCGGGAGATCGAGCGGCGGCGCGGAGTCATTGCGCATCGAGAGGAAGACCTCGCCGCCGGTGAGGGTGGCGAGCCTTGCCAGCCAATCGATCTGGCGGACGCCGTCGGGCCGTTCGATGGTCGCCTTGTCGCGGCCCATGCGCTGGCTCTTGCCGCCGATGAGGATGAGGGTGGTCATGGGGATTCGGCCCGGTAGTCGCTTTTGCCTCCGGTCTTTTCCAGCAGGCGCACGCCGTGAATGACCATCGCGGGATCGAGCGCCTTGCACATGTCGTAGAAGGCGAGGGCGGCGACGCTCGCCCCGGTCAGCGCTTCCATCTCGATGCCGGTCTTGCCGGTAGTCTTGCAGGTGCAGCGGATGACGGCCTCGCGTCCTTCGAAGGCCACCTCGAACTTGCATGAGTCCAGCGGCAGCGGATGGCAGAGCGGGATCAGCGCGGAGGTCTGCTTTGCCCCCATCGTTCCGGCGAGGATCGCGGTCTGGAAAACGGGACCTTTTTTCGAAACGAAATCACGTCCGTCGAATTGCGCAGCCACCGTTTCGTTCACGGTGACGCGTGCCTCGGCGGTGGCGATGCGGACGGTGATTTCCTTGGCCGACACGTCCACCATCGCGGCCTGATTCTGTTCGTTGACGTGGGTGAGGGACACGGGCGGAGATGGGAAATTGATTATGGGAAACCGGGGAATGGGAAAAATTTGAACTCAGTTTGCGAGCTGGCGGGTGGAACCTCGATGATACCGCAGGCCCCTGCCACCGAAATGAAGTCGCCGGAATTTGACGGAGGAAGAGCCCGCAGCGTGCCATCCGGACCGCTCGCCACGGTCAGCAGCCATGAGAATTTCGGCAGGCATTTCAGAGCTTCGTTCATGCTCACTTTGGCGGGAATGAATTCCCTGCCTTCGAGTCGTGCGAGTGCTGGCAGGACGTGCCGGGTGAAGGTGGCGAGCACCGAGACGGGATTGCCCGGCAGCGCGAAGACGACCGGCGGTCCTTGCCAGAATGCCAGCGGCTTGCCCGGGCGCTGTTCGACGCCATGGAAGGCAGGCTTGCCCAGACGCTCCTCTAACAGGCCCCGGATGAAGTCCTTCTTTCCTTTCGAAATGCCTCCGCAGATCAGCAGGACATTGCACTCCGCGAGCGCGGCATCGAGCAGCCTTCCGCAAATCTCCGGATCATCCGGAGCGTGATCGTGGAAGGTTACGGAATTGCCGCGGCGGCGGAGCATGGCCTCCAGCATGGGGCCATTCGAGCGGCGGATTTCCCACGCCCGCGGGATGACATCGGGCGGTACTGCCTCGTCGCCGGTGGAGAGGATGGCGATGCGAGCCTGGCGGAAGACCTCGATCTGCCCGACGCCCACCGATGCCGCGACGGCGATCTCGACCGGGCCGATGCGCGAACTACCATCCACCAGCACGGCTCCCGTCGTGGCATCGCTGCCGGCCTCGTGGATGAACTGTCCTTTCTCGAAATCCCCGGCGGGCCTCCCATCTGCCAGATCCTCGTAGGGCACCACGGTGTCGCAGTCATCGGGAACGATGGCACCGGTCATGATTTCCCAAGCATGGCCCGGAGCCAGCGGCGCGGGTGGCGGGACACCGGCCGCATGTAATCCCGCAAGGGTGACCGGGCCTGTGGGGGGCAAGGAGCCCGCGGAGAAGGCGATGCCGTCCATCATCGCCCGGTGGTAGGGAGGGAAGGGCCGGTCGGCGACAAGAGGGGCGGCCAAGGTGCGGCTGAGCGCTGCGGCGAGATCCACCGCTTCCGTGCCGAGCGGACGCAGCGATGCCGTGAGGGCGTCGGCTTCGGCGAGCGTCAGGAGTCGGTCCACGCCGATGAGTTTCGCCAGCTACCCGCCGGTGTCCAGTCGCGGCGAGTCATTCATTCTTCCGTTGCCACTTTCGCCAGAGGAGGCCGCTGACTATGCCTGCGGCCAAACCGGGCCAGAGGGTCACGTCTCCGTTCCACAGCACCAGCTTCGCATAGAGCGTCAGCGCCAGCACGGCCCCGGCGATCGCCCGCGAAAACTTCCCCTCCAGCGTCAGCAGCGCATGAACGGCGAACCACGCGTGCCCGGAGACGGGAGGCTGGCCGGTCAGTGGTCGGGCGAGGCAGAGCAGCGCGACCACGAGATCGACCCCGAATGCCCGCTTGCCTCCGGGCATCGCCAGGCGCTCCGCGATGAATGCCCCGCCCAATGCCGCGGCAGGCGTGTAATACCAGAGCCGGTATTGCGCCGCCTCGCCATCGTGGAAAAGCACCGCATAGCCCGCCGTGGCCGCTGCACAGGTGGCGGCGAGGAGGGCGGGCGACAGGAGCTTCACGCTCCGCCATACGTTCCAAGGATGCCGTTCATTCGATGCCTGAGACCTTTTCATTTCCCGTGGCCGCCATCCGCGGCCATGGTAGCAGCGTGAGCTTGCCAGTGGATCAGTTCGGGCGCGGCATACGGGATCTGCGGATCTCGCTGACGGACCGTTGCAATTTCCGCTGCCGCTACTGCATGCCGGTGGAGGTCTTCGGCCCCGGCTATCGCTTCCTGCCGCGGGAGGACCTGCTGAGCTTCGAGGAGATCGTCAGGCTGACCTGCCTGCTCGTGCCGCTGGGTGTGGAGAAGGTCCGCCTCACCGGAGGCGAGCCGCTGCTTCGCCGGGGCATCGAGGATCTGGTGGCGATGTTGTCTTCCATCGATGGCGTGAAGGACATCGCCATCACCACGAATGGGGTGCTGCTCGCCCATCATGCCGAGCCGCTGGCACTGGCTGGCCTGAGCCGGGTGACGGTCAGCCTCGACGCGATCGATCCGGAAATCTTTGCCCGGATGAATGGCGTCGGTGCCAAGGTCGAGCGCGTGCTGGCGGGCATCAATGCGGCCCAAACCTACGGGCTGAAGGTGAAGGTGAATGCCGTCATCCAGCGCGGGGTGAACGAAGGCGAGGTGCTCCCGCTCGCCCGCTGGGCGAAGTCGCAGGGGGTCGATCTACGATACATCGAGTACATGGATGTCGGCGAGACCAATGGCTGGAAGCTGGCCGAGGTGGTGTCCGCCGAGGAATTGATTGGAGTGCTTTCCACCGAGTTCGACCTCGCGCCGCGTGATCCCGCCTACCGTGGCGAGGTGGCGGCGCACTGGCGGCATCGCGACGGGGCAGGGGAGATCGGCGTGATTTCCTCGGTCACGCGGCCGTTTTGCCGGGATTGCCAGCGGCTGCGGCTGTCGGCAGACGGGAAATTTTTCACCTGCCTCTTCGCAGCCGACGGTCACGATATTCGCGGCCTCTTGCGCAGCGAGGCCGCGGACGACGTCCTGCTGGCAGCGGTGCGGGGACTGTGGTCTGCAAGGATGGACCGTTACTCCGAGGAGCGCGGACTCGTGCCCCACCCAAAGGCCGAAATGAGCTACCTCGGCGGATAAAGCCCACCGCCCCGATCTCTGATTTCCGCCCTCTGACGTCCGTCCGATGGCCTACGCCTGCTGGTCGCTGCTGCGCATCAGGATGTCGCCGATCTCCACGTGGGTGGGTGCCTCGAGGATGGAGAGGATGGAATATGCCACGTCCTCCGGGCGGAGCATGGTCATGCTGTCGCGGGTCTTTCGCAGGGTATCCTCGCGTCCGCGGAAATACTGGTCGAGCAAGGGCGTGTCCACAAAGCCCGGCGAGACACAGGCGACCTGCACGGGAGAGCCTGCCGCTTTCAGTTCGTTCCGCAGCGCGTCCGTCACGGCCCGCACGGCGAATTTCGTCGGCGCGTAGAAGCCACCGGTCGGCGGCACGCGGTGTCCGCTCATGGAGGAAACATTCACGATGCGTCCGCCCTGCTTCGGGAAATGGCGGAGGGAAAGCTGGCAGCACAGGGTGAGCGCCATCACGTTCACGCGCCACATTTCCTCCCAGTCCGCGGGATTCCCGTCGGAGATGCGGGCGAGGTAGGCGATGCCCGCGCAGTTCACGAGCGCATTGATGCGGCCGAGGTGGTTGAAGACCTCCATCACCTCGTCACGCTTCGTCAGGTCCGCCTGGATGGGAGCAACGCCGGGCAGCAGAGCATTCGGCCGACGTGTCACCCCGAGCACCGAGGCTCCGCGCTCCAGCAGCAGCCCGCACAGCGCGCGGCCGATGCCGCTGGATGCTCCGGTGACGAGGACGATGGGGCCGTCTGGACTGCTCATGCCGGGATGCTTGGCCCGCTCGCGCCGCGGGTCAATTCGGGACCAGCACGGTGGCGGATGCGCCCTTTGCCCGGGAGATGATCTCGGTCGAATTCCCGACCTTGTCAGGGGTCGCTCCCTTCACGGAATCAGCGGCTTCCGGCGTGCCGGAGACGAAGTCGTGGAGGACGGATGCCTTCAGCGCGTAGCTCACATTGTCCGCCGACCGACCGTCGGAGGTGTGGTCCAGCCTCAGGGTGATGACGCCCACGGCCCATCCGCTTTCCGAGTCGATCAGCGGGCCGCCGGAGTTCCCCGGCTGCACCGGCACGGAGATCTGGTAGAAGGACTCGTCGTCCATCATCCCGGCGCGGCTGCTGACGCGGCCGTCGGTGTATTTCGGCTCCAGTCCCTGCATCACCGGATTCGGGAAGCCGATGGTGAAGACATTGTTGCCGAGGTCCATTTCCTTGGTGCCTTTGGAAATGGGCAGCCATGCGGGCGATTTCAGGTCGGCCTTCAGCAGGGCGAGGTCGTTCTTCGCATCGCGCGCGACCACGGTGGCCGGGATGACCTGGCCGCCGCTGATGCGGATGTCCACTTTTGCTGCATCGCGGACCACGTGGCGGTTCGTCACCAGCCAACCGTCGGGAGAGATGAAGAAGCTGGAGCCAAAGCTGCTGTATTTCACGAGCAGCTCGGCATTCTTGCTGAGCGCCTCGCCGGGCGACTCGCTCAGGAACTTCTGAAGGGCACCGGCCCGGGCTTCGGCAAACAACGGGTTTTCCTTGATGCGACGCTCGAAGATGGCGTTCCAGGTTTCGTAGAATTCAGCCTGTGTGCCGGGCTCGTTGCCCTTGATGTCGTCGGCGAAGAGCTTGTTGATCTCATCGTTCGTGGCGTCCACTTCCCGTTGGAATTCCTCCGCCGCGGTCAGGTCGCCATCGAAGTAGGTTCGGGCGATTTTCGCGATCTTCTCTTCGCGCTCCCTTTTGAAGCGGGCTGCGTCTTCCTTCTCGCGCTCTGCGACCTGGGCACGATTGGCTGCGATGGCAATCTCACGTTCCTGCGTCTCGCGTTCCCGCCGCTCGGCGTCTTTCAGGGCCAGCTCAGCCATCTTTTGCCGCGCCTGTTCCTGCACCGAGGGCTGGCTCACGGCGGTCTCCTTCTTGTCCTCGGCCTTCGAAGCAGCAAACCACAGTCCTACGCCGCCACCACCGAGCACGAGCACCGCGGCCGCAATGAGGGCGATCTCCTTTCCGGATCCGGACTTCACTGGCGCAGCCTGAGGCTGCGGGCGGGGATGGGCTCCCACCGGCGGGCGGCCTGCGGAGGGGCGATTTCCCACCGGTGGTGCTGCCGGAGTCGCCGCCACCGTGGCAATGCGCGCCTGCACGGTGGGCAGTGCCGCCTGGGGCGCATCGACATGGAAGGCCGAGGCGCACGCCGGGCAGGTCACGTCCACGCCGGTGGCGGGGACATCTGCGGAGAGGGACTGCTGGCACCCGGGGCATTCGAATTCCACATTCATCGTTGAGAGATCGCTGATGAACCGGAGTGCAGTGGAAGATATGCAAAAAGGCAAGTTTCCTGCTGAATCTAACGGGCATTTGCCGCGAGCGTGCCGAAGTCGTCACCAAAGCCCTCGAAGAGCCGGGGAAGGTCCGGCATGTCGGCGGCGGATCTGGCCGGTTGGCTCGAAATCACCTGCGAATCCCTTACCAGAAAGGCTCCCGGCATCTGCAGGCCATCCCCGGCGAGATGGCCCACGCCGCAACCGCGGAAGATGGCGACTGCACCCCGCAACCACACGCGAGGGCCGAATAGCTCGAGAAATCCGCCTTTCCCGAGGCCGAAGGCGCGGTAGAGCTCACATACCGGGTCTGCGATGCGGGCCACGCCGCTGCGGTCGCCCAGATAGTGCGCCTCGCTGCCTTTTTGAAGCATGTGGACGAGCACCAGCCGCGCATCGTGGCGATCTGCTTCCGCCTTCAGGTCGGTGAGCTGGGTGAGGATCTGGCGGGTGAAGGTGCAGCCGAAGTGGCGGAGGAAGACGAGCGCCACAGTCTGCTTTCCCGAGGCATCCGCGATGGTTTCCCCGGAGGAGAGCCGGTAGGCGGCGGACGCCTCCGGCACGGTCAGCGGGCGCTCGTGCGTCGGCGGTCGGCCCAGATTGGCCTGCACGGTGGACCACAGGATGGCCCCGAGCGGGAACCACCAGACGATGTCATCGAAGAAGGCGAGCCACAGGGATCTCGCCGGCAATTCATTGGCGAAGATCGATGCGGACAGCAGCACGATGACCAGCGTGGCCTTTGCAAATCCCAGCAGCACCAGCGGCCAGTGCCGCAGGGGATCGCGCGCGGCGATCATGAAGCCGATGCCAAAGAGCGCCGAGGTCATCCCCGCGGCGCGCCACAGCACGGGGTGATTTGGTCGTGGGATGCCCGCCCAATCGAAGCACAGATGCGGCCACGCCATCGCCCCGAGCGCGAAGAAAACATGATACACGCCCGCGAAGAACAGCAGGCGCGGCATCCAGGCCGGCACCCGGCAGCGCTGGCCGTGGCACTCGAAAGACATGGCACAGGCTAGCGGGAAATCCTTCCTCCGCAACAGGCGGATGGGTCGTGAGGTCGGTCCCGCCCTGCGGCAATTTCCCTTTGCCCGGGGCAGGGCGAAGATGCTATGCCCGGACAAGCCCCAAGAAACCCTCATGAGGAATTTTCTCTTCATTTCCACGGTCGTCCTGCCCTGTCTGGCCCTCTCGCCTGCCTCCGCGCAGGAAAAACGCACGTTTACCAGCAGCGACGGGAAGACGCTCGAAGCCGATCTGGTGAGTGCCACCGACAAGCAGGCGACGCTCAAGCGCACGTCGGACGGGAAGGAATTCGTGCTGCCGCTCGACCGGCTTTCCGAAGATGACCGGAAGTATGTGGCCGGGTGGCTGGCAAAGGAGGCGGAGAAGGTGGCAGCCAATGCAAAGGCGAATAGCCGCGCGGCGAGGGAGCTCGACCTCTCGGTGGAGGTGGACCGCTCGGAGAAGGTGAAAGTGCCCGAGGGAGAGTATCTTTCGAAGGATGACGTGCTCACCCTCTATCCCGGCGACAAGGTTCACCTTGAGTTCTCGGAATTTGGCAAGCCGTCCGTCGTGGCCGCGGTCTCGAAGCCCGATAGCACCGTGACCTTCGAACTCACGAATGCCGATGGCGTGACGACGCTGAACCGCACGACCGACATGCAACTGACGGTGGCGATGGACTGCGAGAACCGGCCTCTGGGGACGGAGGAATTCGGCCGCACCCACCTGCGCCCGACCGACAAGGGGCTGGCTGCCACCGATGCCTGGCAGGGCAAGGTGTGGACGCTGAAGCTCTCGAACTTCGAGGTCTCCCAGAAGTCGGCTGACGAAGTCTACAACGAGCGTGTGAGCAAATGAATGCTTGCCTGCGGTGACCTTGACCATCGCCGCCGGTCCTGTCCATCTTCCCGGCCATGCGCATTTTGACCGGGCTGCAACCCAGCGGAAAACTCCACGTCGGCAATTACTTCGGGGCGATGGACCCCGCCGTGCGGCTGCAGGAAGAGGGCGATGCCTTCTATTTCATCGCGAACTACCACGCGATGACGACGGTGAAGAATCCCGCCGACCTGCGCGGCTACACGCGCGAGCTGGCCGTGGATTTCCTCGCCTGCGGCCTCGATCCGGAGCGCGCCGTCTTCTTCCTCCAGAGCGCCGTGCCGGAGGTGAATGAGCTGGCGTGGATCCTCTCGACGGTGTGCCCGGTGAGCCAGTTGGAGAAGGCGCATTCCTACAAGGACAAGATCGCGCACGGCTTTTCGCCAAGCCACGGCCTCTTCGCCTATCCGGTGCTGATGGCCGCGGATATCCTGCTTTACGATTCGAACCAGGTGCCGGTGGGCAAGGACCAGAAGCAGCACCTGGAGATCACTCGCGACCTCGCCGGGAAGATCAACGAGGCCTATGGTGAAGGCACACTCGTGGTGCCGGAGCCGATCATCCGCGAATCGTCCGCGGTGGTGCCCGGTCTGGATGGCCAGAAGATGAGCAAGAGCTACGGCAACACGCTCCCGCTCTTCGCCGATCCGGCGGAGGTGAAAAAGCTCATCATGAAGAAGCTGGTGACGGACGCGACCCCTCTGGAAGATCCGAAGCCGAAGGAAAACTCCACGCTGCTCGCGCTCTATCGCCTGATGGCGAGCGACGAAGCCGTGGCCACCATGGAGGCCGACTATGACCGCGGCGGCATTGGTTACGGCGACTTCAAGAAGCGCCTGCTGGAAGCCTATCTCGAGCGCTTCGAGCCGATGCGTGCCCGTCGCGAGGAGTTGCTCGCGGATCCGGGCTACGTTGATGAAGTGCTCGCGAAGGGTGCGGAGAAAGCCCGTGCCGCGGCGGCTCCGGTCATCGACCGCGTGCGCCGTGCGGTGGGCCTGGCGTGATGCCGTCCCCGCGGGGCGGCTCATGCTCCCGGTGTTGCGAAGTAAGGGTTTCGCGTGAATTACTATGTATATAGTAATTCACGCGGTGCGGAAACAATTCCGCGGCAATCCCGTAGATGGAAGCTTCCCGGCATGAATTCCAGCGCCTCCTTCTCCCGCCTTTCCGCCTTGTCCCTTGCTTGCATCGCCAGCCTCGGGGCAGTGGCTGGCGCGGAGGATCAGCAGCTCTCTAACAAGCCAGCCGTGGTCGCCCATCAGGGCGATTTCCAATTCGAGTGCGCCCATGCCGGGCGCCCGATCCAGGTCTTCGGCCATCGTCCCGCAGCCTACAGCGGCGGACCGGTGCTCGTGCTTTTCCACGGGGCGAGCCGCGATGCCCGCGGGTATCGTGATGGAGCACGCAAGCTGGCGGACATGCTCGGGATGCTGCTCGTAGTTCCGGAGTTCGACCGCGAACGCTTCGACGTGGAGGCCTATCAGGAAGGCGGCGTCATGAAGGACGGGAAGGTGCTCCCACCCGCGGAGTGGACCTTCAGCTATCTCCAGTCTCTGCTCGACGAGGTCTTCCGCCGCGAAGGGAAGAAGCTTCCCTACTACCTCGCCGGTCACTCGGCCGGAGCGCAGTTTCTCGTGCGCATGGCGGCTTTCCATCCCACCGAGGCACGCCGGATGATCCTCGTTAATCCCGGCTCGCTGGTCTTTCCGACCCGTGATCAGCCCTATCCCTATGGTTTCGGCGGGCTGCCCGAGGCCATGTCGTCCGACGCCGCGATCCGGCGCTACGTGGAATCTCCAGTGGTCTTCTATCTCGGCACCGGGGACGTGACGAAAAAGCGCCTGACCACGGGAAAAGAAGCGATGAAACAAGGCGCGACCCGCATCGAGCGCGGCAGGAATTGCCACGAATCGGGTAGGGTGCTCGCAGGAAAGGAAGCGTGGTCTTTCCGCTGGGAATTGGCCCAGGCGGAGGGCTTGGAACATGCCTCCGCCCCCATGTGGGCCCACGCGAAATGCCGGCTGGCGATGCTGGGCGAGGAGAAGGAAGCCGGTGCTTCAGAGTGAAGAGGAGTGATCTTTTTGGAATTCAATCTCGCCCAGGTGGTTCTTTTTGAAAGAATTGCGTGATCCCGGATGAGCGGGGAGGGGGCGAAATTTTTGCTTTGCAAGCCGCCGGGGCGGGGTCATCTTCCCGCTGTCCGATGGACGTGGTGGCCGCGGGATTTGCAGCCGCCGCCGGGATTGAAAGCCTTGTCGCGAATGGTTTCGCACTGGACACGGCGTTTCCCAAGCCCGGTTTCTTCGTCCCTCCTTATCTCTTCTCGTACCCTAACAAGGGCTTGGCCGCATTGCGGCTGCATCCCTCGATTTTTCCAAGCGATCCATGGCTGGTCACAACAAGTGGTCCAAGGTCAAGCACATCAAGGCGCGCGTCGATGCCATCAAGGGCCGCGTCTTCAGCAAGTGCGCCCATGAGATCGCCCTCGCTGCCCGCGCCGGTGGTGGCGATGTCGGGATGAATCACCGGCTGCGCGCCGCCGTGGACAATGCCAAGGCGGTCTCGATGCCAAAGGATAACATCGACCGCGCGATCAAGAAGGGTCTCGGTGAACTCGGAGGCGAGGCCATCCAGGAAGTGAGCTACGAAGGCTACGGCCCGGAAGGCATCGCCTTCATCATCGAGGCTGCCACCGACAATCTCAACCGCACCGCGGCGGACATTCGCACGATTTTTTCAAAGAATGGCGGCAGCGTCGCCACTCCCGGCAGCGTCGCCTATCAATTCGACCGCAAGGGCGAGATCCGCGTCGCGGCGGATGGCGTAGGCGAGGACCAGATGATGGACGCCGCGATCATGGCCGGTGCGGACGACGTGCAGAGCGATGAATCCGAGCACGTCATTTACACATCTCCCACGGAACTTGCCGCGGTGGTCACGGGGCTTCGCCAGGCTGGCTTTGCCATCGTCTCCGAGAAGCTCGTGTCCGTCCCGCAGAATCCCTCGGTCGTCTCCGATCCAGACATCGCGCGTCACGTGATGAAGCTCTACGACCTGCTCGATGGCTATGACGCCACCCTGAATGTTTTCACCAATTTCGAGGTCGCCGACGACGTGCTCGCGGCGCTCGACGCCTAACAATTTTTCCGCATGAGCGAACACACGACTCAGGACACCGCCGGCTACGAACCGGCCTCGGAGGTGTCTCCCCCCGCAGCAGCGAAGCCCGCCAAGAAGGCGGCGAAGAAAGCAGCCGCGAAGAAAACCGCAGCCAAGAAGACGGCCGCCAAAAAGACCGCGGCGAAGAAGTCCGCGAAGACCGCCGAGGCCGATGCTTTCCAAGCGGTGCTGCCGCTCGATGAAGCGCCTGCCGCGAAGCCAAAGGCCGTGAAGACCGCGAAAAAGGCCGCCAAGAAAAAGGTCGCCGCGGTCGAGGAATCCTTCGCCATCGCTGAGCCTGCTCCCGCTGCCGCACCCGCGCCCGCCGCGGAAGAGAAGCCAGCCGCGCGGAAGAGAAGCTCGAAGGCTGCTCCGGCACCGGCTCCCGCAGCAGAGGCTGCTCCCGCGCCTGCCGAGGTATCGTATTCTCCTGCGGAAGCCTCTTCCTCCGACTCGAAGCCGGTCACATTCGGCCGCGTGCCGGGCGGTGGTCCGGTGCATCGCGAGGATCGCGAGCGGCAGCAGCAACAGCAGGGTCATCCTCAACAGCAGCAGCCTCGTCCGGAAGGCGGCGGTGATCGCTCCGATGCGAATCGCGAGCGTCGCAAGCGTCGCCGCAAGCGTCGTCGTGAGCGCGAACGCGAATCGCGCCAAGGCTCTCCGCAAGGAGGAGAGCAGGGCGAGCGTCCGCCTCAAGGCGAGCGCCAGCCTGCTGCTGAGAAGCAGAAGAAGCAGCATGCCGAGCCGGTCGAGCGTCCCCCTGCATTCAGCGGCCCGAGGGTCGAAGTGAATGGCATGCTGGAACTCGCGCCAAAGGGCTTCGGCTTCCTGCGCGTGCCGTCGAAGAATTTCGAACAGGCCCGCGACGACGTCTTTGTCTCGCCGGAAATGGTGCGCCGCCATGGTCTCCGTCCCGGCGTGTGGATCCACGGTATCGCCCAGGAGGGGTCACGCGGACAGCAGCTCGTCGAGCTCACCACCATCAATGATGTCTCGCCGGATGAAGCGAAGAAGTTCCCGTCCTTCGAGGAGCTGAAGGCGGTGAA
The DNA here is from genome assembly GCF_025950085.1 of Luteolibacter flavescens. Classification (NCBI taxonomy): domain Bacteria; kingdom Pseudomonadati; phylum Verrucomicrobiota; class Verrucomicrobiia; order Verrucomicrobiales; family Verrucomicrobiaceae; genus Neoluteolibacter; species Neoluteolibacter flavescens. Next base: position 4,183 of record NZ_JAPDDS010000011.1, on the reverse strand, counting down.
CCCGAGCAAGCGCATCTCTTTCGAGACCACGCCCGAGCGTTACACCACCCGCGTGCTGGATCTCATGGCACCGGTGGGTCGCGGTCAGCGCGGCCTGATTGTTTCCCCGCCGCGCTCCGGCAAGACGACGCTGCTGCTTCACATCGCCGAGGCGGTTCGTGAGCTGCACGACGAGACGCTGCACCTCATCGTGCTGCTCGTTGACGAGCGTCCGGAAGAAGTCACCGAATTCCGCCGCACGCTTCCCGGAGCCGAGATTTACGCGAGCTCGAATGACGAAGGCGCGCGCAGCCACTGCCGCATCGCCGAGATGTGCATCGAGCGTGCGAAGCGACTCGTGGAGGGTGGCAAGCATGTCTTCCTGCTGATGGACTCCATCACGCGCCTCGCCCGCGCCTACAATGGCAACTCGGGTGGCGGACGTGGCCGGGGAATTGGCAGCGGCGGCGTGACCGTCGGTGCGCTGGAAGTCCCGCGCCGCCTCTTCGCCGCAGCGCGCAATACCCGCGATGCCGGCTCGCTGACCATCCTCGCCACCGCATTGATCCAGACGAACAGCCGCGCGGACGAGGTCATCTTCCAGGAGTTCAAGGGCACTGGAAACATGGAGCTCGTCCTCGATCGCAAGATCGCGGAAAACTACATCTACCCGGCCGTCGATATCTTCAAATCCGGCACCCGCCGCGAGGAACTGCTGCTGCCAGAGCACATGCTCCAGAAGATCCACCTCATTCGCCGCGGCCTCTCCGGCCACCGTCCGGTCGAAGCGATGGAGCGACTGATCTACTTCCTGAAGAAATTCCCGAACAACCCGCAGATGCTTCTCGGCATCAAGGGGACTTCGGGGGAGTGACCGGCCCGCCCCGAGCGATCTTGATAAAGACGTCTTCCAGGTCATCTTCCTGGAAGTGCTTCGTGATCTCATCCGGCGTTCCCGCCGCGAGGATCTTTCCGGCGTGGAGGAATAGCACCCGGTCGCAGACTTCCTCGATGTCCCGCATGTTGTGGGACGTGTAGAGGATGGCCGGATGCCGCTCCCGCTGGACGTGGCGGACGAGCTTGCGGACCTTGTCGGCGATGTCCGGGTCGAGGGACGCGGTTGGTTCGTCCAGAAGTAGCAGCTCCGGGTCGTTGAGCAGGGCTTTCGCGAGGTTCACACGCGTGGATTCCCCGGCGCTGAGTTGGCCGGTGGCCTTTTCTGCGAGCTTGGAGATTTCGAGGAGGTCCAGGAGTTCTGCGACCTTCTGCTTGGGCTTCGGCACCGAGTAGAGACGGGCGAAGATTTCCAGGTTGTTCCGCACCTTCACGTTTCCTGGCAGGGTGGCGTAGGTGGTGCAGAAGTTCGCTCGCTGTAGGATCTCCATGCGGTTCTTCTGAAGGTCCATGCCGAATGCCCGGATGGCCCCGCCGGTCGGCGTGATGAGGCCGAGGATCATGTTCATCAGCGTCGTCTTGCCCGCGCCGTTGACGCCGAGCAATCCGACCGTCTCCCCGGCGCGGACCTGGAAGGAGACTCCATCCACGGCCGTGAAATTGTCGAACCGCTTGATCACTCCATCAACTTCCAGAATCACCTCGGACACGAGACGGAGCATCGGGCGATTTCCGGTCCCGTCGAGCCTGCAGACACGGGGTAAGAACCAGCAGGGGGTTCACCCGTGCTCTCCACAGATCCCGGAGCTGTGGTCAGGTCCAACCTGCCGGAATCGGCTGCGTAAATGGCGGATTTGTTACGCTCTCCCGGAAGAAAGCCCTCAAAATCCGTGAGTCCGGAGTTGCCATTCGCCCGCTTCCGACTATGGAAGTCGCCCCGGCGCATCCCGACGGCCCCAACCACATCACACTCAAGAGCATGAAGGACCTCACCAAATACCGCAACATAGGCATTTTCGCTCACGTGGATGCGGGCAAGACGACCACCACCGAGCGCATTCTGAAGCTCACCGGCAAGATCCACAAGATCGGTGAAGTGCACGACGGTGCTTCCACCATGGACTTCATGGAGCAGGAAGCCGAGCGCGGCATCACCATCCAGTCCGCCGCCACCACCTGCTTCTGGAAGGGCCACCAGTTCAACGTCATCGACACCCCGGGCCACGTTGACTTCACCATCGAAGTGTACCGCTCGCTGAAGGTTCTCGACGGCGGCATCGGCGTTTTCTGCGGATCCGGCGGTGTGGAGCCCCAGTCCGAGACGAACTGGCGCTACGCGAACGACTCGAAGGTTTCCCGCGTCATCTACGTCAACAAGCTCGACCGTATCGGAGCTGACTTCTACCGCGTCATCGCCCAGGTCCGCAAGGTCCTCGGTGCGGTCCCGCTCGTCATGGTGCTGCCGATCGGCACCGAGTCCGACTTCGTCGGCGTGGTCGATCTTCTCACCCGCAAGGCCTACATCTGGGACGACTCCGGCCAGCCGGAAAACTTCAAGATCGAAGACGTGCCCGCCGACATGGTGGACAAGGTCGAGGAATTCCGCGCCCAGCTCATCGAGACTGCCGTCGAGCAGGACGACGCGCTGATGGAAGCCTACCTCGAAGGCAACGAGCCTTCCATCGAGGACATCAAGAAGTGCATCCGCAAGGGTGCCATCGACATGGCGTTCTTCCCGACCTATTGCGGTTCCTCCTTCAAGAACAAGGGCCTGCAGCTCGTCCTCGACGCCGTGGTGGATTTCCTTCCGTCCCCGACCGAAGTGAAGCCTCTCCCGGAAGTTGATGCCGAAGGCAACGAGACCGGCGAATTCGCCGTCAGCGATCCGACCAAGCCGCTCCGCGCGCTGGCCTTCAAGATCATGGACGACAAGTTCGGCGCCCTGACCTTCACCCGTATCTACTCGGGCACCATCAAGAAGGGCGACACGATCCTCAACTCCTTCACCGGCAAGACCGAGCGCGTCAGCCGCATGGTGGAAATGCACGCCGACGACCGCAACGAAATCGACACCGCCCAGGCCGGTGACATCGTGGCGATCGTGGGTCTCAAGAACGTGCAGACCGGTCACACCCTCTGCGACGAGAAGAATCCCGCCACCCTCGAGCCGATGGTGTTCCCGGATCCCGTCATCTCCATCGCCGTCGCTCCGAAAGACAAGGCGAATGCCGAGAAGCTGGCCACCGCCATCGGCAAGATGGTTCAGGAAGACCCGTCCTTCCGCGTCGAGACCGACGAGGAGACCAATGAGATGATCCTCAAGGGCATGGGCGAGCTTCACCTCGACATCAAGATCGACATCCTCAAGCGCACCCACAAGGTGGAGGTCGTCGTCGGCGCCCCGCAGGTCGCCTACCGCGAAACCATCACCAAGCCCGTCTCGGACAGCTACACCCACAAGAAGCAGTCCGGTGGTTCCGGTCAGTACGCGAAGATCGACTACACCATCGAGCCCGGCGAACCCGGCACCGGCTTCATCTTCGAATCGAAGGTCGTCGGCGGCAGCATCCCGAAGGAATTCATCCCGGCCGTCGAAAAGGGCTTCAAGACCTCCGTCGACAAGGGACCTCTGGCCGGCTACCCGTGCTTGGACTTCAAGGTCATCCTCAACGAAGGTGGCTTCCACGCCGTTGACTCCAGCAACATCGCATTCGAAATCGCTGCCAAGGCTGCCTATCGCCAGACCATGCCGAAGGCCGCTCCGCAGATCCTCGAGCCGATGATGAAGCTCGATGTCTTCGCGCCGGAGGAGAAGGTGGGTGACGTGATCGGCGACCTCAACCGTCGCCGGGGCATGATCCAAGGCCAGGAGCCGACACCGGGCGGTGTCCGCGTGAAGGCCGAGGCACCGCTTTCCGCGATGTTCGGCTACATCGGTGACCTGCGCACCATGACCTCCGGTCGTGGCCAGTTCTCCATGGAGTTCAGCCACTACGCTCCTTGCCCGAAGAACGTCTCCGACGAGGTCATCAAGGCCGCCAAGGAGCGCGAAGAGGCGAAGCGCAAGTAATCTGCGACCTGACTTGTTTCCCAAGCCCCGCCATCCGCAAGGGTGGCGGGGCTTTTTCATGTGGCGTGAGGTAGGGTCTCTCCGAACGCAAAAGTGCCTCGGACAACGGGAAATCGTCCAAGGCACTGAAGTAAGAAACAAGTAAAGTAATCGGTTGTCCGACGTAAGCGTGGTCCGCAGCACCGTCCGTAGGTTCTTGGAGCTGGGCAATCGTCGGTGTCGGATATCCGACACCTATGG
>NZ_JAPDDS010000010.1 GCF_025950085.1 Luteolibacter flavescens | reverse complement strand
AAGCCCTCATCCACCTGTCGATGTCGAGGCGCATGCTGGCGAGAATTACAGCATGAGTTATTTTTCAGACGGCTTCTAAGTTGGTGCGTCGAGGGTGTGGACCGTTTGAGGTCCCATCGTTCAGCCCCGGGAGCGCCGGTCATTAGACCGGCCCGAAGCCTCCTTCACAGCCCTCTCGACCGCAAAGGCCCGCATCGCCCACCACTGGGAACGCGGAACTTCATTCCTCCCGAATCCACCAACAACGCCGACGGAAACCCTGTGCCATCGTGGTCCGCATCGCTCCGCGTGCGGTTCATAGATAGGGAAGCAGTAGGTAGGGCGAAGGAAATGGTGGGCGCGGAAAGTGAGCAGTAGGAAGTCGGGAGAAGCTTTTCAGGGGGAGCCTTCGACATGAGCTTCCCCGCTACCGCAAAGACCGTAGGCAGACCCAGAAGGTCCGGGATGAATCGGCCCTCATGCTTTGCTGGCCAAGAAAACTAAAATGGGGGACTTGGGAGGAAAGAACCGAGGACGAGAGGGCAAGGACGAACAGGCCGAGACCGGGGAGGAAAGATGTCGAAGGGAAGTCCGCAGCTATATGGTCGGGGATGAAGGGGCCGAGAATGAAGTCAGCAGCCATATGACTTCGCCGCACGCGGAGCGATGCGGACCACGATGTTGCTTGGTCGAGCGAGCAGTCAGGGATTGCTCGGGCGGAATGAATTCCGCGTTCCCAGTGTGAGAGCACTTGGTGAGGTGTGCAGTCGGGGACCACTCGGGTCGGTCTAATGACCGGCGCTCCCAGGTGAGGGCGCTGCGTGCTTCAGCGTGGCGCGTTTCGTTATGAGCGTGCCGCGATCAAAACGCTCCATTCAGCTTTCGGCCGGTCCAGAAGACGCCGAGCAGGACGACCAAGAGCACGACCGTCGCCCAGTGGGACCACAACGGGACGCGGTTCTCGATCGGGCGGGGTTCGGGCAGGGCGGTGATCTCCTTGATGAGGTCCGGGAGCTGTTCCGGGGAAATCATCCGGCCGCGGGAGATGCGGGCCATTTCCTGCAGGACTTCCGGACGGGCGGGTTGGCCGGTTTGCTCCAGCTCCGCGCCTTGGGCGAGCAGCTTGGTTTCCACGGGCTCGGCACCGGCTTCGTCGATGGATGCCTTCAGTTGCCACTCACCCGGCAGGCTGATGCGCAGGCGGCCTGAGTAGGCACCCCAGGCGGTGTCGTTCTTCTCCAGCACCACGCGCTCCTTCGTGCCATCGGGCGCGGTGGCATCGACGTAAACGGTGCCCTCCTGAAGGGGGGCGCCGTTTTTGTCGAAGGCATTCGCATTGAAGGTGACCGTGTCGCCGGGCACCGGGCGCTCCGGCGTGAAATACAGCCGCACACGCTGACCCGAGGCCATGTTCCGCTGATACGACATCCAGCGCGCGACCTGGCCCCAGAAGCGGTAGTGATACTTGTCCTCGACGCCGCGGCGCCAGCGCCATGCGGAGTCGATGCCCATGAAGAGCACCTTGCCGTTGCCCGCCGACTTCGTGACGATGAGGGGCACGGGGCCGAAGCGACCGCGGCGGTTCGCGTGGACGGCCAGCACCTCGGTGCCGCCCTTCGACTTCACGACCGGTGCATGCCAGTGGAAGCCCGGCAGGCTGCGCCACACGTCAGGATTCGCCTCCTCGGAGTCGGCCAGCATCGTGAGCAGCGAGCCGCGGCCTTCACCGGTGAGGGTGAGGGGAGCGGCGACGGGGTCATGCAGGCCGCCTCTCGTCTCCTCGTCGTAGATCACAGGAATGAGGTCGCCGAGCGCTGTGTCGAGCAGGCTGAATTGATTCCCCTGCGGCCCCGGCATGAAGACAATCCCGCTCGCCTGATTCTCCACCAGGCCGCGCAGCAGCTCGCACTGCTCCTTGGTGAGCTGGTCCGGTGCGACGCCCACGTCGCCGATGAAAATCACGTCGTATTTCGAAAGCTCCTCCGGCTTCGATGGGAAGTCCTGGATGTAGTCCGGTCCGGCACCCTTCCCGAGCTGCGGGTGGAAGAGCAGGCAGGAAAGCTCCACTCCCGGGTCGCGCGACAGCGCATTGCGCAGGTAGCGGTATTCCCAGCGGGGCAGGGTCTCGATCACCAGCACCTTGATCGACTCGGGCCGGCCGGAGAGCGTGAATTTCCGCGAATTGTTCGCCTCGATGCGCTCGCCATCCGCCACGGGGATCGAGAGTTCCAGCGTGGACGCGCCTTCCTTTTCCAGCCGCCAGAGGATCGCGTCGAAGGTGGTCTCGCCCGGAGGAAGCACGATCTCCTTGGTCTTCTCCCGACCGGTATCATCGCGCAGCCGGGCGATGGTGCGGACCTCGCGGTCCAGTGAAGAGCGGACGGTGAAGGGGATCTGGACGTTCTCGCCGACGATGCCGTAGGCAGGGGCCGTCACCGCGAGCAGGTCGAGGTCCGGCAGGCGCTTCTTGCTGCCCACGGGGATGGTGAAGAGCGGGACGCCGCGCTGCAGCATCTTCTGTGCGGCCACGACCGGTGGATCGCCCGCATTGTAGTCGCCGTCCGAGAGCAGCACCGCGGCACGCAGGTTGGTCTCGCTCTCGAGCAGATCCTCGATCGGCGTGGAGAGATCGGTGCCTGCCATCGCGGCGGCGGACGGGTCGGAAGGAGGAGCGCCAAAGGAACGGTCCACGAGCTCGTTCTTTCCACCTTCCTCCAGCGCGTCCCACAGCGGGCTATCGAGGGCGGCGCGCGTCCAGTCGGTGCGCGAGACCACGCCGCGCTGCGGGGAAAGGATGTCCGGCATCTCCGCATCCAGCGTCTCCATCGAGCGCGAGGCATCCCACAGGATGGCGATGCGCGGCTTCGTCTCCGGATGGAGGATGGTCAGCCACTCCGGCTTCCACAGCAGAAGTACGACGAGCAGCGTACATCCGAAGCGCAGGCCCTCCAGCAGCGCGGTCCGCCTTGGATGCGGGCTGCGCTTCCATGACAACACGCACAGCACGCCCACGGCCACGAGCGCGATCAGGCCGATCGCCAGGGTCGCCGGGGTGGGGGAGAAGTGGAGATTGTGGAGGTGGAAGGACAAGGGAGATCAGGCGTTGGTCGGGCGGCCCGGCAGGGGTGAGCCGGAGGGATTGCTTTTCTTCGGCAGGCACAGGATGGCCTCAGCGAGCAGGAAGCAGAGCATGGCGACGAGGAATGCCTGCCACAGCGGCTGGCTGCCATTGGCACGGGACGAAGTACTACGGTCCTCGAAGAAAGTGGCATCGAGTCCTTCGAAGAGACCTTGGGCAGTGTTGTTTTCCAGGATCTCCAGGTCATCCTCCGCAGCCGGGCGATTGAGCGCCATGATGCGCTCGCCGAATTGGTGGATGCCGGCTTCGTAGGCCTCGTTCGAGGGCACGGGCGAGCCGTAGTCATCGAGCCGCGAGCGGCTTTCCCCCGGGCGAGGCTGGGCGGAGCGGTTTCCCACGATGGCGAGGTAGCCGGTGTCAAAGCGCTGGGCTCCCTCCACCACGAGGCGCTGGCTCACGGGCAGCAGCACGTCCGCGTCCGCGAGATTTGACCACGTGTAGTCCGGCAGCGAGCTGAAGAACCACGCGGTGCCGCGGTCGAAGACGCGGCGCGAGAGGAATGGACGGCCATCGTCCCAGCGGGCGAGCGTGGTGCCCTCGCCCTCGGGCAGGCGGCGCTTCACCGCCTTCAGCCGGTCGGCTGGCACCGGTGTGCCATCGAGTCCGTCGCGGAGCAGGCCGTCGTCATGATCCCACGAGTCGATGATGAAGAACTTGCCTTCCTCGGACTGGGTGACGGGTGACCACTTCATCCCGGCGAATTCCGCGTCGCTATCCGCTTGCGGAGGGAAGAAAGCGACCTGCCCGCCTTCGGTGACGAAGCGCACGAGCGACTCGGCGACCTGGCCGATGGGCAGCGGGGCGGCCCAGAAGATCGCGGCGACGCCCTCGGTATCGAGGCGTGAGATCTGCGCGGGATCGAGCCGCTCGACGCTCTGCCCGTGGTGGCCGCCGGGGGCGGAGGCGAGGGCGAGGTAATCGGTCGCCTCGCCGGGAGGCGCGACCAGCAGGCTCTTCACCGGGCGTGCCGGGCCGTAGGCAAAGAAGGCCGCATTGTCGCGGAGATTTCCGTCACCGGGGATCGAGAGCCAGCCGTAACCGGAGTCCTCGTTCGCGGGGATGGGCAGCGTCTTCCGGAAGCGGAAATTCTGGCCGGCGAGCGTGACATTCGAGGTGCTGCGCACGCCATTCAGAGTGGCGGTCAGCGGCAGGTTCACCGGCGCGGCGGAGTCGTCGTTGCGGGTGATCTCCACATCGAGCACGAGCTGCGCGCCCGCCCGGCGGGAGGAAAGCAGGCGGATCGCCTGGTTCGGCGACGCATCGCCGCCGAGGGATATGACCCGCAGCTTCGGCTGTTCCGCCAGCGAGGAGAATGCCGCGCGCACGGAGGTCCAGCGGTCATTCCGAGGCTGCCAACTGGTGGCCTGCATGTCTGAGGCGATCCACACTTCGGCGCGGCCCGGTGTCTCCGTCAGGAACTCGGCGGCGCGGGATGCGAGAAGGGAGACGTCCGCCGAGGTGTCGGTGGGAGCGGTGGAGGAAATCGAGGTGAGCACGTCCGGGCTCGGGACGTCCTGCGGCTCGCCGGAAGCGCTGTCGATCAGCACGAGCCGGGTGCCGTCGAGATCGGCCATCGCGCTTTTCACCCGCTCCAGCGCCAACTCGCGGCGGGGCACGGAGCCGTTCTTCGGGGTGGCTTCCATGCTGGCCGAGCGGTCGAGCAGCAGAACCACGAGGTCCGGCTTGCCGCTGCCCCAGCCGAGCACATTGCTGAGCAGCGGGCGCGCTGCGGCGGTGGCGAGCGCCGCGATGCCGAGCGCGCGGCAGGTGAGGATCAGGATGTGGCGCAGGCGCTTCTTGCCGCGGGATTCCCGGGTCGCCTTCAGCAGGAACTGCATGGCCGCCCACATCACCGTCTTGTGCCGCCTGCGGTTCAGCAGGTGGATGATGATGGGGATCGCCGCCGCGAGCAGGCCCCAGAGCATGAGTGGCTGGAAGAAGCTCATGCGTGACCTCGTTTCGACAGGCGGTTCGTAAGGAAATCACGCAGCAGCGGCTCCAGCGGCGTATTGGTCGGGACGAGCTGGTAGTCGGCAGCGGCGTCATGGCACTTCGCCTTCACCGTGGTGAGGAATTCGCGTAGAGCCCGGTGATACTCGTCGGAAATCAGGGTTGGCTCCACCACCAGCGAGGTACCGTCCTCGATGTCCACGAAGCGGTGCGGGCGGTCGAATTCGAAACCCAGCTCTTGCGGATCCATCAGGTGGAAGACGCAGATGTCGTGCTTGCGGTAGCGCAGGTGCTGGAGGGCATCTGAAAACGCCTGCGAATCGGTGAAGAGATCCGACAGGATAACAACGAAGGCCCGCTGGCCGATCTTTTCAGCGATGGTATGCAGCGCGCCGACCAGGCCGGTCTCGCCGGAAGGCTCCAGCTTCCCCAGCGTCTCGAAGATGTGCTGCAGGTGCGCGGGGCGACGGCTGGGCGGGACTTCGAGGTGAAGCTTGTCCGTGCAAACGGACAGGCCCGCCGCATCGCCCTGGTTCACCAGCAGGTAGGCCAGCGAGGAGGCGATGCGATTGGCGTAGGCGATCTTCGATTCGCCCTCGCCGTGGAATTTCATCGAGCCCGACGCATCGACCACGAAGTAGGCCCGGAGATTGGTGTCAGCCTCGAATTCCTTGATGTAAAAGCGATCCGAGCGCGCGAATGCCTTCCAGTCCAGTCGCCGTGTGTCGTCTCCCGGGACATACTTGCGATACTCGGCGAACTCGACCGACGACCCGCGGTGCGGCGAGCGATGCTTGCCGGCCACATTGCCGAGCATCGGCACCCGCGTCTCGACCGGGATGGAGCCGAGCCGTGCAAGCAGACCGCTGTCGAGGAAGTCGTATTTCATTTCAGCTTCAATCCTCGCGCATCTCGGCAATCAGGCGCTCGACGACTTTCTTCGAAGTCATGCCTTGGGACTCGGCGGCGAAATTCGTGATCACGCGGTGGCCCAGCACCGGCACGGCGACGGCTTCGAGGTCTTCGAGGCTGGCCATGTAGCTACCGCGGAGGGCTGCCCGGGACTTCGCCCCGAGGATGAGATACTGCACCGCACGCGGTCCGGCTCCCCAAGCAACATAGTCCTTCAGCCACGGAGGGGCTTCGGGGGTGCCCGGGCGGGTCTTGCGGACGATCGAGACGGCGTAGTCGTAGAGGTGCTCCGGCACCGGCATGCGGCGGACGAGCTGCTGGTAGGCCATCACGGTGTGGCCATCGAGCAGGTGATTCAGCGTGGTGCGGGCGGTGCCGGTGGTCTCGCGGGCGATCCGCTTTTCCTCGTCCGAGGATGGGTAGCCCACCTCGATGAGGAACATGAAGCGGTCGAGCTGCGCTTCCGGGAGGGGATAGGTGCCCTCCTGCTCGACGGGGTTCTGGGTCGCGAGGACGAAGAAAGGCGGCTGGAGATCGTAGCTGCGGCCCAGCACCGTCACCTTCAGCTCCTGCATGGCCTCCAGCATCGCGGACTGGGTTTTGGCCGGCGCACGGTTGATTTCGTCCGCCAGCACGATGTTCGCGAAGACCGGGCCGCGGACGAATTCGAACTCACGGCGACCGCCGACGCCGGACTCTTGGATGATGTCCGTGCCGGTGATGTCCGCGGGCATCAGGTCCGGGGTGAACTGGATGCGGTTGAAGCTGAGGTCGAAGGTCTTCGCCACGGACGAAACCAGCAGCGTCTTCGCCAGTCCGGGGACGCCCATCAGCAGGGCGTGGCCCTTCGCGAAGAGACAGATCGCGAGCTGCTCGATGACGAGTTCCTGTCCGATGATCGCCTTGCCGAGTTCCGCCTTGAAGGCGGCGTAGGTCTTTCCGAGCTGGTCGATGGCCGCCACGTCGTCGGGCGGGAGCTCGTGATCCTGGCGGCTGGAGGAGGGGGCTACGGGTGGATCGGCGAGGGTATCTTCCATGTAGTCAGGCGGTTTACGGAATTTTCAGGAAAGCTAGAGAGGTGCCACACTTTGTCGAGGGTGATGAGACGAATCCGGCTTGCAGCCATCAGGCCGGATGCCAAGTTGTCAGACATCATGCTACGCGACCTACTCCTTGCAGCATTCATCGTTGGATCCGTCTCCGCAAAGGAAGGCCCCTGGATACCGCTTTTCGATGGAAAATCTCTCGCCGGATGGACCTCCGACAATGGCGGCAAGCCGGGCGAAGGCTGGAAAGTCGAAGATGGCGCGCTTCATCGCACCGGCAAGAAGCCCGGAAACCTCATCAGCGAGAAGGAATACAAGGACTTCGAATTCGAGTTCGAATGGAAGATTTCCGCGAAGGGAAACAGCGGCGTGAAATACCGCGTCCAGAAGTCGGCCGGTGGCTGGCTCGGCCCGGAGTATCAGGTGCTCGACGACAAGGGTCACCCGAATGGCAAGGTGGCGGACACCACCGCGGCCTCGCTTTATGAAGTCGTCCCTGCCGCGAAGGACAAGGAACTCAAGCCGGTGGGCGAATGGAACACCTCGAAGATCGTCGCCAAGGGCAGCGTGCTGGAGCACTGGCTGAATGGAAAGCTGGCCCTGAAGATCGACACCAAGGGCAAGGAGTGGCCCACGCTCAAGAAGGACAGCAAGTTCGCCAAGTTCGACGACTTCGCCGGGCCTGCCGCGGGCAAGCTGCTGCTACAGGATCATGACGATGAGGTGTGGTTCCGCAACCTGCGCATCCGCGAACTCTGAAGTCTCCGGTTCGCTGCTCATCTCAAAAATTCAGGATTCTTGAAGGGTTCCTTTTGAAAATGCGGGAGTGGCGTTGCTTTGAAGGTATTGAATTTTAATTTTAATTGAAGTGGCTCGGGAATTCGGAGACGGAGAGAAATTCTTCGCCGGAAAAAATCGATTTCCCACTTGCCAGAGGGGTCGCGTCTGCTAAACAGCCCGCCCGCTTCGGAGGGCCGGACTTGTATTCAGGTTCTCCTCCGCTTCGGACATCCGCTCACCACAGCATCAAATGGCACGTATTTTCGGCATCGAAATCCCCAACGAGAAGCGCATCGAAGCGTCGCTCCGCTATATGTATGGCATCGGCGCGACCACCGCTTCACGCATCCTCGAACAAGCGGGCATCGACCCGGACATCCGCACCGGTCAGCTTACTGAAGACCAGCTCGTCAAGATCGCCACGGTGATCCAGAGCCAGGGCATCATCATCGAAGGCGACCTTCGCCGCGAGAAGCAGGCCCAGCTCAAGCGCCTGACCTCGATCAACTGCTACCGCGGCCTGCGCCACAAGCGTGGCCTGCCTGTCCGCGGCCAGCGCACCCGCACCAATGCCCGCACTCGCAAGGGCAAGCGCCGCACCGTCGGCGTGAAGAAGTAATTGCCCTGAACCACCGAACGCTTTTCTCAAATGGCTGACGAAGAAACCATCCCAGCGGCTGACGAAGCCGCCACGGCTCCAGCCGCTGCCGCTCCGGCTGCTGCTCCTGCCGCCACCCCGGCAGCTGCTCCTGCTGCGGAAGAGGTCGCTCCGAAGAAGGACGACAAGAAGCGCGACATCTTTGCCGAGATCGCTGGTGCTGAAGAGACCCAGATCAAGATCCACAAGGCGAAGGGCTCCAAGAACATCTCGCGCGGCATCGTCCACGTGACCGCCACCTTCAACAACACCATCGTCAGCGTCACCGACTCGAACGGCAACACGCTCGGCTGGTCCAGCGCAGGCAAGATGGGCTTCAAGGGCTCCCGCAAGTCCACCGCCTACGCCGCCCAGGTCGTCTCCCAGGATGCCTGCCGCCAGGCCATGGGCCACGGTCTGAAGGAAGCCGAAGTCCGCGTGAAGGGCCCGGGTTCCGGTCGCGAGTCCGCTGTCCGCGCCGTCCAAGCCCTCGGCATCGAGCTTCTCTCGATCAAGGACGTCACCCCGATCCCGCACAACGGTTGCCGTCCGAAGAAGGCGCGCCGCGTTTAATCGCACTTTTCCAAGATCATGGCTCGTTACACCGGACCCCGCACCAAGATCAGCCGCCGCTTTGGCGTGGCTCTCTTCGGTTCCTCGAAGGCGCTTGAGCGTCGCAATTTCCCGCCGGGCCAGCACGGCCTGCGCGCCGGCCGCAAGAAGAAGAGCGACTACTCCGTCGCCCTCGGCGAGAAGCAGAAGCTCCGTTTCCAATACGGTGTGCTTGAGAAGCAATTCCGTGGCTACTACGAAGAGGCTGCCCGCCGTCGTGGTGTTACCGGCGTGATCCTTCTCCAGCTTCTGGAACTCCGCCTCGACAACGTCTGCTACCGCCTTGGCTTCGGCAACAGCCGCCAGGCTGCCCGCCAGCTCGTCAACCACGGCCACGTGCTCGTGAATGGCAAGCGCGTGGACATCGCCAGCTATCAGGTGAAGCCGGGCGACAAGATCAAGGTCGGCGGCAAGCCTTCCTCGCAGCAGCTCGCTCTCCGCGCCCTCGATCTCACCCAGTCCAGCCCGCTGGTTGACTGGCTGACCATCGACAAGGAAAGCCTCGAAGGCACCGTTTCCCGCACGCCTGAGCGTTCGGACATCGACCCGCTCGTCAACGAGCAGCTCATCGTCGAACTTTACTCGCGCTGATTTCCGAAAGGAATCTTCCGATTTCAAAAGACGCCCGGAGGCAACTCCGGGCGTTTTTTGTTTGTTGATGAAGCGGCGACCGATGGTGGTGGAGGGGCCAGAGAAGTGCTCCGCTTTTTCAAACGAGCCCTGATTCTACCGGGCCAACGGCCCACGCCATGCCAGCCTAGGCCCGTTCCATTCGTGAACGGCTCGCATCGCTCGCGGATGTCGGAGAGCCTTTGGCCCTTGAGGGAGCAAGGCGAATGAGCCGTCAGGCAGCCGAGCTGTGATGGCGGGCTTTTGCCGAGATACGTGCTGCCGGGTTACTCGCCGGCTAAAGCCAGCGCTCCGCCTGCGGCAGCCGGTGGGCGTGAAGATCCGCGCCTCAAAGCTGGTCCTTCAAGACCTTCCAGACATTCTCCGCGACCTTCTCCTGACCGGCTTCGGTGGGGTGGATGCGGTCCTGCTGGTTGAGTTCATCGACTCCGCCGACTCCTTCCAGGAGGAAGGGGACCAGCGCCGCCTTCTTCTCGGTAGCGACCTTTGTGAAGAGCCCCTTGAACTTCCCGGTGAATTCCGCGCCCATGTTGTCGGGCATCTGCATGCCAGCGATGACCACCTTCATGTCGGGATTCTTTTCCCGGGCCTTGTCGATGATGCCGGTAAGATTCTTCTCGGTCTGCTCCGGCGAGATCCCGCGCAGGCCGTCATTCCCTCCCAGTGCCACCACCAGCACGTCGGCACCTTTTCCCAGCACCCATGCGACGCGGCGGAGCCCGCCGGCAGTGGTGTCTCCGCTCACGCCCGCATTCGCCACCGTGTAGGCTTGGCCTGCGGCATCGATCTTCTTTTGAAGCAGCGCCGGGTACGCTTCCTGCGGGTCCAGTCCGTATCCGGCGGTGATGCTGTCTCCCAGCACGACGATCCGTTTTTTCCCACCATTTGCATCCGGCGCATCCTGTGCCCATAGTGCGCCGCCCGACATCAACAGCATCAGTCCCAGAAATGCCCGCAATCTCATCTTCCGCCAGCTTAGGATCCTCCACAGATGCTGTCAAACGGCCCCTCCTCGAGATTCAGGGACTCACGAAGGTCCACCGCACGGCCAGCCACGAGCTGACGGTCCTGCGCGAAGTCTCGCTGAGCCTGGACGAGGGCGACTCGCTCGCGATCATCGGGCCATCCGGCAGCGGGAAGACAACGCTGCTGGGCCTGTGCGCGGGCCTCGACGATGCCACCAGCGGCTCGGTGAAGCTCGACGGCCAGCCTTTCGAAGAGCTTAGCCAGGACGCACGGGCGGCCCTGCGCAACCGGCTCGTCGGCTTCGTTTTCCAGAGCTTTCAACTCATCCCGACCCTGACCGCGATCGAGAACGTGCTGGTCCCCCTCGAACTCCGCGGGGAAACCGGCCGCGAGAAGGAGGCGGAGGAACTGCTCCGTCAGGTCGGCCTTGGCGACCGCCTCGATCACTACCCGCTCCAGCTTTCCGGCGGGGAGCAGCAGCGCGTTGCCCTCGCCCGTGCTTTCATCCATCGGCCGAAGATCCTCTTCGCCGACGAGCCGACGGGAAATCTGGATGCGGACACCGCCGGACCCATCGTCGAAATGCTCTTCCGGCTCAATCGCGAGGCGGGCACCGCGTTGGTTCTCGTCACCCACGATCCCACGCTCGCGGCCAAGGCGCGCCGGGTGGTGAAGATGAGCGGTGGAAAGATCGTCTCGGAGGAGATCAATCCGGACCATCACTGAGACGGCTCATTCCAGCGCCGCCATCAATTGCCTGGCATACCCGGTGCCGGCCGCGGTGTCCTCATGCTTGAGGTAGGCGAAGGCTTCTTTCCACTCCTGCGAGCGGATGAATTCCGCCCGTTCCGCGATCTCGTCCGTCGTGTAGCGATCACGGCGGAGTCGCATGTAGCCGAAGTCCGCCGTGGCGATGCGGGGCGTCTCCAGTTCTTCCGACTCGGCGATGCACAGCGCGGCATTCCTTGCGGCCAGCGCGTCGAAGACCTTGTCCGCGAACCACGACGCGTGGCGGAATTCGAATGCAGCCCGCAGCCCCTTCGGCATCGAATCCAAGAAGTCTGCCAGAAGCGGGGCATCCGCCGTGAAGGTCTCCGGTAGCTGGAAGAGCACCGGTCCCAGCTTGCAACCGAGCCCGGTCACCGCCTGCCGGAATTCGTTCATCGCCTGCCCGCATTTCCGCAGCTTCGCGAAGTGGGTGACCCGTTGGGGTGCCTTCAGGCTGAAGCGGAAGTCGTCCGGCGTCTCTTCAGCCCAGCGGGTGATCGTCTTCTCGCTCGGCAAACTACGGAAGGTATAGTTGATCTCCGTGCTGGGGAATTCACCGGCATAGAATGCCAGCATCTTCGGCAGCGAGAGCTTCTCCGGATAGAAGGAGCCCTTCCATTCCTTGTATTGGAAGCCAGAGGTGCCGATCCACGTTTTCATCTTCAAGAGGGGCGGATGTTATGACTCCAGCGGTGGCGCGGTGATGCGGCCTTCATCCAGGTCGATGAAGTCGAACATCGTCTGCACCGTGCCCGGTGGCAGGCCGATCTCCGCGAGACGTTCGTTCAGGCGCTGCGTCCCGCTGTCCCGCCAGCCGCGCTTCTGCATGAAGGCATTCCACACTTCGATCTCGTCTTCGGTCGCACGGCGGCCGTGCTCGAAGGCCCACTCTAACAGCTCCTCGTCGGTCTTTCCGCTTTTCACCGTCTCCGCTTCCAGCGCCGCGTAGCCGATGCTGAGGAATTGGCAGCAGCGGTCGTCGAAGCTCTTCTTCACCGCCGTCCCGCGGGCTGCCTCCCAGCCCTCGGGTAGGGTGCCGGCCGCAGCCAGCCGGATCTTGTCGATCATGCGGCCGAAGTAAACGACACCGAGAACGGTCTCCGACGGACCGCGAAGGCCCGGTATGAGGGTGGGGTAGGGGAGTGGCATGGCCGGATCGATTGGCGGGTTGAGTTACGTCGTAGGGTGGTCGCTACGCTCGGGATGGTGACAATATTCAGATGGATTGTCCCGGAAGCCGGTGCCCGTTCGTGGTATGGGTGAATACCAACCCACCGAACTGCCATGTCCGAGACCGACACCACCGCCGCCACCAATACCGTCCGCTTTCATCGTGTGCTCCGCGCCAAGCCGGAGCGGGTGTACCGCGCCTTCATCGACCCGGATGCGATGGCGAAGTGGCTGCCGCCGCACGGCTTCACCGGAAAGGTCCACCACATGGATGCCCGGGTCGGCGGCACCTACCGGATGTCATTCACGAATTTCAGCACGGGCAGCAGTCATGCCTTCGGCGGGAAATTCCTCGAGCTCAAGCCGGGCGAGCGCCTGCGCTACGACGACCAATTCGAGGACCCGAGTCTGCCGGGCACGATGATTACCACCGTGGACCTGCGCGAGGTCTTTTGTGGAACGGAGATCCACATCGTCCAGGAGGGCATCCCCGCCATGATCCCGACGGAGGCCTGCTACATGGGCTGGCAGGAGTCCCTGGTGCTGCTCGCCCTGCTGGTGGAGCCGGAGATCCCGGACCAGATGTGATTCCGGGCTTGTGCAGTCCTTGCGGGCAGGTCTTTTTCGACCGCCATGGCCGATGCGACCTGCCCGCTTTGCGAGATGAACGAGATCCTCACCAAGGATCTCCATCACGAATGCCTGACCTGCGGCCACGAGTGGGACGATGCTCCCGTGGAGACCGGGGCGGGCGACCGCGTGGTGAAGGACGCCTATGGCAATGTGCTCGCCGATGGGGACGTGGTCGCGATGATCAAGGATCTCAAGCTCGGCGGCACCTCGCAGGTGTTGAAGACCGGCACGAAGTCGAAGCCGATCCGCCTCGTCGATGGCGATCACGAGATCTCCTGCCGCATGGATGGCATGGCCATCGCGCTGAAGGCGATGTATGTGAAGAAGGTCGTCGGTTAGATCAATCGCCCCGCGGAAACCATGGACCATTGGCAGGAAGAACGGCTGCGCCTCGAGCAGGAATTCGGCGAGCGCATCACCCTGGACGCGCTCACCGGACCGAATGGCCTCGACCGCGAGCCATGGCGGGACGACGCGGGCGGCGAGGCGGGCTGGCTCATCGCCCAGCGGAAGAAAGGCCACCGCCACTCCGCGGATGACGTCCTCACCGCGTGGTATGCCTTGCAGGTTTCGCCACGGGTGACCGAGCACCTCGATCTCGGCACGGGCATTGGCACCGTCGGCCTGCTCACGCTCTGGGGGATGGGTCCGGCGGCTCGGCTGACCTGCGTGGAGGCACAAGCGATCAGCTACCGGCTTCTCCAGTCAAATCTCGATGCGAATGGCCTCCGCGCTCGCGTGGATTGCTCGCACGGAGATCTGCGGGATCTCGCGCTTGGGAAGGCATTCCCGCTGGTCACGGGTAGCCCGCCTTACTTCCCGACGAGTGCCGGAGTGGTCCCGCAGGATTCGCAAAAGGCCCATGCGCGCTTCGAGTTGCGCGGGGATGTCTCCGACTATGCAAAGGCGGCGGTGAAGCACCTCGCGCCCGGCGGGTGGTTTGTCCTGTGCTTTCCCACGCCGCAGAAGCAGCGCGCGCTCGATGGTATCGCTGCGGCTGGGCTCGCCACGGTGAAGCTGCGCGATGTGATCCCGCGCGAGACCTTGCCCGCCTTGTTCACGCTCTTCGCCAGCCGGCATCGGGACGAGGTCGATCAGCCGATGATCGTCGAAGAACCGCTGGTCGTTCGCGAAGAAAGCGGACGCCTCAGCGCGGAGATGGCTTCGGTGAGGCGCGGCTTCGGATTTTCGGACAGTGCCGCGCACGGCGGGCATTGAGATCAGCCCGCAGGTGGCCAGGTCACGCCTTCCAGCTCCGGCGGCAGTTGCTTCGGATCCTGCGGGTAGATCAGGGAGAGATCCATGTCGGAGAGCGAGCCCTTGAGGAACTCCATCTCCTCCGGCGCGCCGATGATCAGCCAGAGGACTTCCTCTTCCGTGTCGTTGAAGACCTGTCGGAGTTGGTCCGGGCCGACGAGCACTCCTCCGTGTTTCGGGACGGTCACGCTTTCCTCGCCGATCCGGATGCGGCCGGTGCCTTCCAGCACGAAGTAGAATTCCTCCGTGCGGATGTGCTTGTGCAGCGTGTTCGCGCTCATCGGCGGCATCCTCCACAGGCGTGCTCCCATGTTTTCGCTGCCCGTGCGCTCGAGGAAGTCGGCGTTCGGGATCTTCATCAGGTTCGACGGACGCCAGTGGAGATCGTCCGGGGTGATGAGCTGATAGCCGGAGAATGTCTTCATGAGGGATGAGAATGAAGTAATCCGTCACTGGTCCGACGGCAATATCTCAAGCTATCTCCCGGGCGGAGAGAGGTGGATCACGCCTGTTGCTTCAGCCAATCTACGAGCCAGGTTTTCCCAAGCTTCGCGCCTGCGCCGGGGGTGAGGCTGCGGTCGTCGATGGGGGCGCCGAAGTAGGTCACCCCCGCATCACCGATCACCTCGCGCGAATCCCCGCGAGCCTGGAAGTAGCGCCTCGCGATCTCGTCCATCGGAGCGGATTCCGGTCCGGCAATCTCGACGATGCCTCGCTGCGGCGTGGAGGTCGCGACTTCGGCAAGTGCTGCCGCCACGTCATCCGCAGCCATGGGCTGGAAGCGCGCCGAGGTGATCCGCACGCTCTTGCCGTCTTCCGATGGCGTCGGGATCGCACCGATGAACTCGAAGAACTGGGTGGCGCGCACGATGGTGAAGGGCAGATGCGATGCCTGGATCAGGCTCTCCTGCACCAGCTTCGCGCGGAAGTAGCCGTTCGCAGGCAGCCGGTCGGTCCCCACCACCGAGAGCGCGATGTAGTGCTGCACGCCTGCTTCGCCCGATGCCGCGAGCAGATTGCGGGTCGAGGTCTCGAAGAATTCGCGCACGGCATTCTCTTCGAACGAAGGCGAGTTCGTGACGTCGATCACCACGTGCGAACCTTTCACCGCTCCTGCCAGTCCTTCGCCGGTCAGGGAGTTCACGCCGCGCGATGGCGAGGCGATGACGACCTCGTGGCCTTGTGCTTCGAGGAGCGGCGCGAGCTTGCGACCGATCAGGCCACTGCCGCCGATGAGGGTGATCTTGAGAGGGGAGTTGTTGTTGGAAGTGATGTCGTTCATAACGACGTGATGATTCCACCGGGACCCGTTTTGCGGTAGCCATCGGGTTTGCATTACGGTTATGCGTTTGGCGTATGAGCGCCTTCGACGATCTCGGCCTGTTGCGTTCCTTCGTGGCCATCGTCGAGGCCGGCAGCATTTCCGCCGGGGCGCGGCGCATGAAGGTGCCGCAGCCCACGCTTAGCCGGTCGCTGCAAGCACTGGAGGAGCGGGCCGGTGCCGCGCTCTTGCTGAGGGACACGCATCGCATGAGCCTCACGCCCACCGGTCGCATCTTCTTGGACGAAGCTCAGGCGATCCTGCTGCTGGCGGACGGCGCACAGCAACGGATACGAGAGGATCAGACCATGCTGAGCGGGCACTTGCGGATCTTTGCCACCATTGATCTCGGGCAGTCCGTCGTCACGCGCCTGACCAGCGAGTTCCTGCTGGCGCATCCGCAGGTGACGGCGGCGCTCTCCCTGACGAATCGCCCGCTGCAGATGATCGAGGAGGGCTGCGACGTCGGCGTGGTGCCGGGGAAGATCACGGATGAAAGTGTCATCGCGCGCCCCGCCGGAACGATATCCCTCCAGCTCGTCGCCGCACCTTCGCTGGTGAATGGAATGCCTGCCGCGAAGAAGCCAGCCGACCTCAAGGAGTGGCCGTGGATTGGTCTGGCGGGATCCCATTTCTGGAGCACGTCGGCGATCAGCCTCTTCGGTCGTGGTGGCGCAGAGCAGGTGCTGAAGGTGACGCCCGTTCTCGTATCCGAGGGGGTGACCAGCATGCGCGAAGCGGCGAGGACCGGGCTCGGCCTCTCGATCCAGCCGGATTGGCTGGTCGAGGAAGACATCACCGCCGGTCGCCTGGTGCGCGTGCTGCCGGGGTGGCGTCCGCAGGCCTTGCCGGTGCACGTGGTCTATGCCGGGCATCGCTTGCTCCCGACCCGCGCCCGCTCTTTCGTGGACTTCGCGGTCGATTTCCTGAAGCAAGCGCTGCCCGTGGGGCGCTGATCTCAGGCCGTGGCCGTGGCGAGCGAGCTGCCGAGCATGCGATGAAGATGCGGGCACGTGCTGGCCGTGGGACGCACCTCGGTGGTCAGGCCGAATTCATGCATGGGATTCGATTTCGCGATGGCCACGGCTTCCTCCATGCTCGTCACGGAGAGCAACACGTAGCCGCCGATGGACTCCTTCGCCTCGACGAATGGCCCGTCGGTCACCGCGCCGCCTGTCTCGCCGCTGATCATCACGCCGGCCTCCATCAGTGGCTGCGCGCCGAGGATCTTGCCCTGCGAGGCCAGGCCGTCGAACCACGCGTTGATGCGATTCATCACCTGGCGGATTTCATCTTCGGACAAGCCCTGGCTGGCCCAATCCGTTTGACGGAAGAGCAGCAGGTGGCCGGTCACTTGGGGCGGATTTGACATGTCGAGGCTCATGGTGGGTAGGGGAATGAAGTTTGATTCGATATCACCACGAATGGCCGGCCCCTGCGAGGACAGGCTCCGGAAAAATTCCCACGGATTTTTCCGGAGCCGTGATCGGATCACTCCCTTGTGATCACGAAATGCGTCGCGGCGGAACTCGCCACGTGTCCTGTGCATCGATAGCCGAGCTTCAGTAGATCCAGTCCGCCGAGCAGGCTCTCTCCGCTGCCGAGGATCACCGGGGAGACGGCGACATGCATTTCATCGACCAATCCGGACTCCAGATACTGGCGGATGGTGGCCACGCCGCCGCAGAGCCTCACGTCCAAATCTCCCGCCGCCTCCTTCGCCCGCTCGAGTGCGGCGTGGATGCCATCCGTGACGAAATGGAAGACCGTCCCGCCTTTCATCTCGATCGACTCGCGCGGATGATGAGTCAGCACGAAGACCTGCGCATGATACGGCGGCTCCTCGCCCCACCAGCCCTTCCATTCATCGTCCGGCCATTCGCCTCGGACCGGGCCGAACATGTTACGGCCGAGGATCCACGCGCCGATGCCATCGAATCCGCGCCGGGCGAAATCATTGTCCACGCCGGTGCTTCCTCCGCTTTCTCCAGCTCCGTGCATTTCCTGGAAGACCTGCGTGGGGAAGAACCACTGGTGGAGATCCAGCCCTCCGATGCCAAGGGGATTCTCAAGGCTCTGCTCCGGCCCGGCACCGAAGCCGTCGAGCGATACCCCGAAGCAATGAACGCGTAGCTTTGGCATCGGTCAGTCGGAGGTAGTGATTCCCGCTCGGCGCTGTTCGCTCTCGCGGATCATCTCGCTGAGGTCGGCGGCAGGGCGGATCTCGAAGGGGCCGGCCTTCACGCCCGGGTGCTTCGACATGATCTGGATCGCGTGGTTCAGGTCGCGTGCTTCCAGAATGAGGATGCCGCCGATCTGCTCCTTCGTTTCCGCGTAGGGGCCATCGGTGATGACCACCTGGCCATCCTGCCAGCGCAGGGTTGCGGCAGTCTGCGGAGGTTGCAGCGCCTCGCCGCCGGCGAAGTGTCCCTTCGCGCGCAGCTCGTCGTCGTAGGTGAAGCATTCATCGACCATCGCATTGCGAGCGGATTCGGTGAGATTGCCGAGCTTGTCGGGCTCGATGTAGCCCAGGCAGACGTATTTCATGGGAAAGCTTTTTGAAGGGTTCTCGTCCTCACGCTTCCGGGAACTCGAAGATCGGGCGCAGCTCGATCACATCACCGGCGTCCGCAGGCACGCGGCGCGCCCACTCGACGGCTTCCTCCCGTGACGCCGCCTCGAAGATCCAGTAGCCGCCGATGACCTCCTTTGACTCGATGAAGGGACCATCGGTGAGGGTGGGGATACCTCCCTCGAAGGTGACGCGTGCTCCCTTGTCGAGCGGGCAGAGGCCGTCGATGTCCAGGATCTTCACCGCCTTCGCAAGGTCTTCATTGTACTTCGTCATCTGCTCGATCGCGTCGGCCGGTGGCACGAAGCCCTCGCCCGCGCGTTCGTCGGCGGGAGTGGAGGGCTGATAGACGCGGGGGATCATCAACATGAGAAATTTCATGGCATCAGATAGGTTCGTTTGTCGGAGGTCCTGCGAGGGTCGCAGGGTGACCGTTCATTAGTTGGACGAACGGCGCATCCGGATTTCGACAGGCAGCGTCAAAAAATTTCGCCGGACTCCCTGAGTCGCTTCTCGAGGAAGCGTCGTTCGGGTGCCTGCTGCGCCAGTGCCAATGCGTGGCGGTAGGAATCCCGCGCTTCCTCATGGCGTCCGAGCCGGCGGCAGAGGTCGGCCCGGGCCGAGTGGGCCAGATGGTAGCCGGTCAGATCTCCGCGGGAGAGCAGGGCATCGATCAATTCCAGCCCGGCCTCCGGGCCATCGCGCATCGCCACTGCCACAGCTCGATTCAGCTCCACCACGGGGGAGGGGGCTGCCTTCGCGAGCAGCGTGTAGAGCGCCACGATCTGCGGCCAATCGGTCGAGGCCGCGTCCGGTGCCTCGGCATGCACCGCGGCGATGGCGCCCTGCAGCGTGTAAGGGCCGAAGCGTCGCGAGGTGAGCGCCTGCTCGACCAGCGCGATCCCCTCGGTGATCAGCCTGCCATCCCAGAGCGAGCGGTCCTGATTCTCTAACAGGATCAACTCGCCATCGTCCGATGTGCGGGCTGCCCGCCGTGACTCTTGCAGGAGCATCAGCCCGAGCAAGCCTATCACCTCTGGCTCCGGCAGCAGCGTGTGCAGCAGACGACCGAGACGGATGGCCTCCGCCGAAAGATCCGCGCGGGTCAATGAGGCACCGGAGGTGGCGTAGTAGCCTTCATTGAAGACCAGATAGATCACCTGCAGCACCGGAGGCAGGCGCGCTGGCAGCTCCTCCGGCGAGGGCACCTGATAGGGCAGCCTCGCATCGCGAATCTTCGCCTTCGCCCTCACGATCCTCTGCGCGAGGGCCGGTGGAGTCGTCAGGAAAGCACGGGCGATTTCCTCGGTGGTCAGTCCGCAGACTTCGCGCAGCGTCAGTGCCGCCCGCCCCTCCGGAGCCAGCGCAGGATGACAGCAGGTAAAGATCAGCCGCAGCCGGTCGTCTTCCACGCTCTCCTCCTGCCTCCCCGTGGACGCGAAGATCTCATCGGCGATCTTTTCCTGTGATGCATCGAATCGTGCCCGGCGGCGTAGCGCGTCGATCGCCTGATTGCGTCCCGCGGAAACCAGCCAAGCGCGACCATTTGCCGGAATACCGTCGCTGGGCCATCGTTGCAGGGCTTTGGCAAAGGCGTCGTGCATCACGTCCTCCGCCACATCGAAGTCGCCGAGCAGGCGGATCAATGTCGCGAGGATGCGGCCGGACTCCTCGCGGTAGAGGCGGTCCAGATGTTGCCGCACCTGATTGATGTCGGCCCCGGGCATGGCGGGTCACTTGGTCGCGTCCGGCGGGAGGACTTCCGGCCAGCCGTCCTCGCTCCAGCGGATCGGCATCACGCCCAGCGTGGCCTTCCCCTCCATGCGATCGTCCGCCTCGAAGTGGCAACTGAACCAGCTCTTGCCGTCCTTCTCCACGATGCCGGCATGGCCGGGACCGGTGAGCGTGCCGATCTTCTTGTCCAGCACGAGCGTGCCGCCGCCATCGATCATCAGCGAGCCGTCCTTCGCGACGTAGGGGCCCTTGATGTCTTCGCTGCGGCCGACCGTGATGTGGTAGGTGCTGTTCACACCCGCGCAGCAGTTCCCTCGATTCAGGAAGAGATAGTAGTGGCCCTTCCGCTTGTAGATCCACGGGGCCTCGATCGATTGGCCAGCCGCGAGCGGGGTCATCGGCTCGTCCGGCTTGAGGCGCTTCCCGGATTTCGGATCGAGTTCCACCAGCTTCAGGCCGCTCCATTGCGAGCCGAAGGAAAGCCACAGCTTACCATCGTCATCGAGGAAGATGGACGGGTCGATGGTATTGAAATCGCCACCGTCGCGCGATTGCACCACGGGCCCGTGGTCGGTCCAGCGGAAGTCCGGGCTCTTCGGATCGAGCGTCGGATTCGTCGCCAGCCCGATGGCCGAGTGCATCGCGCCGAAGCTGGAGACCGAGTAGTAGAGGAGATACTGGTCGCCCACCTTCATCACGTCCGGTGCCCAGTAGATGCCGTCGTTCTTCGGCACCTCCTTCGCGATCCATTCCGGGGGCTTCTCCAGCACGCGCGGCCCGCGCTCCCAGGTGACGAGGTCCTTCGAGTGCAGGGATGGCACGCCGCGACCGGTGAAGAAGGTCCAGTAGGTGTCGCCGTGCTTTACGATCGTCGAGGGATCTCTTGCCGTCACTCCGCGGCTGGCGGTGGTCTCCAGCGGTCCGCCGGGTTTCGGCTCCGCGGCGTTCACGGCATGGCAAGCGACCGCGGCTGCCAGCGAGGCGAGAAGGAGGCCCCGTGAGGGAAATCGAAATACCCGATGCATGCACTCATGCTCGGAAGCACGTCCGCAGCGCGACAAGTGCAAAAGCTCCGGGAGAACCGGCTGACACGATTGTCACCCTGGAGCCGGCTACCAGACTCGAACTGGTGACCTGATGATTACAAATCAACTGCTCTACCAACTGAGCTAAGCCGGCGTCGAGGCGGGAAGGGCGGAGTTGGTTGGTGTAACTCCTTGATCCTTCGTGCGATTGCTTGCGACCCAGCAGTGGTATCAGCCGGGGCGGGATGGTCAATGGCAGAGTGAAGCAGGTGGCAGATTTTCCGGGGTCGAATGGGCACCCGGTGTGGCCTGCCACCTTGATTCTATCAGCTCTGATCCGGACTTCAGCCGAGCGGGCTGGGGTAGTCCCCGGCGGCCACGAGCTTCGCGATGGACTCGACCACGTGCGGCTTGTCATCCGGATAGGTGACTCCGAACCACGAGGACGTGGTGTCGAGCACTCGGCAGTCGGCGCGCTCCTGGCGGATGAAGTCATCGACCACGGTGGGGATGTAGCACTCGGACTTTTGCTCGCCGCCCTTTTCCGTGAGGAAGGCGGTGAAGTGCTCCTCGATCTGCTCGAAGAACTTCTCGGTGAAGCCCCAGAAATTCATCGAGACCGGGCAGACGTCGGCGATCTCGCGGCGGCTGCCGTCGAGGGCGGTGCCGCGGACGATGCCGTCCTCATCGCGGGCGATGTCCACGACTTCCTCCACGTCGGTCAGCAGGCCGAGCGCGTCGGTCTGGCAGATGCCGCGGTTCACGGAGCCGTGTTCGGAGAGAGTGTTTTTCAGCGGGTAGCCGACCATCGAGTAGTGGTCCTTTCCGGCCTCGCCGGTATCCGAGGCGAACCAGCGGGCAATGACCTGATAGGCGTCCGCGCCGTAGAAGTCGTCCGCATTGATCACGGCGAAGGGGCCGCTGACCACGTGGCGCGCGGCGCGCACGGCATGGGCGGTGCCCCAGGGCTTCGTGCGGCCCTCGGGAATGGTGAAGCCTTCCGGGAGGTCATCCAGCTTTTGGAAGGCGTAGTCCACCTCGATCTTGCCCGCGAAACGCGCGCCCACGCTGCTCTTGAAGGCCTCGGCGAAATCCTCGCGGATGATGAAGACGACCTTGCCGAAGCCGGCGCGGATCGCGTCGAAGACCGAGTAATCGAGCACGGTTTCGCCACTCGGGCCCATCGGGTCCATCTGCTTCAGTCCGCCGTAGCGGGAGCCCATGCCGGCAGCGAGAACAAGGAGAGTCGGTTTCATCAGGGTAGGTCTGGAGGACGGGCGGGGTTATGAGCCGCAGCCCGATCCCCGGCAATGCGGAATGGCGCATGCACGCGGGGGAAAGGCGAAGTTTAATAGGTATCGCCGGTTCTTCGTGGCTTTCGGGAGTATTTCGCCAGAAGCTGGGAAAGCGTGATGATATCGCGGGCTGAGAAGTCCCGGTCGATCGACTCGATCTCGGATGCTGGCAAATACAAAGCTTGTTCGAGTGTGTCCCCGATAGCTTGTCCCAGTCCAAGTCTCGCCTTGGCCATGCCCATTTCTTCCAACTTCTTGAGAATGTCGATGGGCTGGTGTCCCGGTGGAGGCTGGATGGAAATGGGAAAGCGCTCCATCCAAGCGATGAAGAATGCCTTCATCGGCTCATAGTCTTCTTGGGAGATCTTCGGCATAGCAAGGGGGGGGTACTCGACCTCGATCACTTCTTCACCAAGAACCCCGATGACCCGAGTGTCACCGATCATCGTGGTCTGCCGCAAGTGCTGGTGACCGTGGAGGAAGTATCGCGGGCGGGAAGTCTCGATGTATTTCAGGAAAGCGTCGAAGCCCTGATGGACATGGTCGTCTCTTTCGTGGATGCCAGCGGGTGAATTGTGGGCGATGAAAATGTCCACACTCGGGAAATCCGCCAGCATCCGTGTCACTTCGTCCTAGTCAAAGAGGTGATGGCCACGCGGCTTGTAGCGCCAGCTACCGTTGAAACCACCGATGGTGAGATCGCCGATTCGCTTCACGGTGCAGTGCACGGGCTGGATGAGGGAGGGGAAGGGGGCGTCCGAATCGTGGTTTCCTTTCACGCCGAATGCTGCCTCGGGCTGGTAGCGGGCATGGGCCTTCTCAAGGGACATGTCCCACAAGTCTCCGAGACAAAGGAGTAGGTCCACCGGACCGGGATCCAAGTGGCCGACGAGTGAATCGTCGTCAGCGATGGTGATGGCTTTCAGGCTCACGTGCGAGTGTCAGTCTTTCCACCGGATGTCCCTGCGGATGCCCACGACGTGGAAATGATCGTCGGAGTCTTGGATGAAACCCCGCGCGTTGACCTTCATGCCTTCTTTTCCCAGCAGGGCCTTTTGTTTTGCCGCGAGCTCCGGATCCATGGAGCGGCTGATGCGTGCGTCAGCGGCTACCACGCGGTGCCAGGGCAGATCCCGGGCCTCCTCCTCGGTCAGGCCGCTCAGCGATTGGGCCACGTGGCGGGGATTGCAATTCATATGCAGCGCGATCGACCCGTAGGTCGTGAAGCGGCCCTCGGGGATCAAGGCGACCAGCCGGATCACCTCGGCGCGGATGCGGGGAAAGGCGGAGGACTTGGGCATGGGCGTGAAACTTCAAACTTTCCGCGAGCGGAGGAATGCCTGATGGAGCAATTCGGCTTCCTTCGCCATCTCGGGCTCCATTTCAGCAAGCCTTTCCGGCAGATCCATTGCACCGTGCTTCAGCGTCAGGACATAGATGTTCTCGCCTTCCTGCGCACAGACAAGCAGGTGCCGACCCACGCGGTAAAATTTCAGATGGTCGGAAAGCTCGGGCCTTGATCGGAGCAGCCCGGGATTCTCCTTGAGGCGATTCAGGGCGTCTTCAATTTCGCCCAGATAGCTCGTGGCCACCTTCTTTCCCCAAGTCTCGGTGGAATACTGTTCGATCTCGGCGAGATCGAGCAGGGCACGGCGGGAGAGGGCGAGGTAGGGCATGCCTTTACTTCCAGTCCTCGCGTTCGCGCTTTCTTGCCTCGGCCATCATGCTTTTCAGGTTGCCCTTGAATTCCAGCGTCCGTCCCTCGGTCACGTCCCGGTAGCCTTCGATGATCGCGTCCCTCAAGTCCGCGGCTTCGATGCGGCGCTTCTTTTCCCTCAGGACATCGCGCAAGAACTCGCTGGGGGTAGCGTAGTCGGTGCCGTCCCCGCAACTCCGGTCCACAAAGGCGCGGAGTTCATCCGTGAGTGAGAGGTTGATGCTGCTCGCCATGGGCCAGATCAATACGTCCGGTGGCAAATTTCGTCAATATTCGCCACCCTCGCGTTGCGCATCGTTTTGCAATCTCTGCCCCACCTGCCGGAAAGCGGTTGCGGGCCTTCGGGTCGCCTGTTTAGCCTTCGCCCGTGCCGGAGACCGAGGAAGCCCAGAGGACTGCCGTGGAGTTGGATCGCGACTATGTCCGCGACGTCTTCAGGGCGATGCTTCGGGCGCGACTCCTTGAAAACAAGCTGTCCAGCCTCTATAAGGCCGGCAAGATCGTCGGCGGCGTCTACCTCGGCAAGGGCCAGGAAGCCGTCAGCGCCTCGCTCGGGGCCTCGCTCGTTCAGGGGCGGGACATTTTCGCCGCCCTGATCCGCGATCAGGCCGGGCGCACGGCCTTTGGCGAGCCGCTCATCGACTGCACCCGCACCTACCTCGGCTCCGTGATGGGCCCGATGAAGGGTCGCGACGGCAATATCCACCGCGGTCGCCCGCAGGATGGCATGCCGGCCATGATTTCCCACCTCGGCGCGGCGGTTTCCGTCGTCGGAGGCATGCTGATGGCCCGCCGGTTGAAGGGAGAGTTGGATGGCGTGGTCGGCGCGACCTGCGTCGGCGACGGTGCCACCTCCACCGGAGCCTACCACGAGGGGCTGAATATGGCGGCGGTCGAGCGCCTGCCGATGGTCGTCATCGTGGGGAACAACCAATTTGCCTACTCGACGCCAACCGACCGGCAATTCGCCTGCGAGGACCTGCTGGACCGCGCAAAGGGCTACGGAGTCGGGGCGCATTCCGTGGATGGCACCGACGTGCTGGCCTGCGCGCAGGTCATCGGGAATGCCGTAAGGCTCGCCCGCGAAGGCCATGGCCCGCAGATGGTGGTGGCCCGCCTGCTACGCCTGAGCGGCCACGGCGAGCACGATGACGGCAGCTATGTGCCGCCCGTTTTGAAAGACAGCCACCTCGGACGCGACTGCATCGAGACGGGCATCGTCCAGTTGATCGAGGCTGGATTTGCCACGGTGGACGAGATCGAGCGCTGGAAGCAGGACTTCACCGATGAGGTGCAGGCCGCCGTCGCTCAGGCCCAGCAGGAGCCGACACCGGACCCGTGGGATGAAGACTGGAACGCGTGCTCCACGCCAACCGGAAGGGGGATTTGACGAATGAGCGTGACGTACGTCGATGCGATCCGTGAGGCGCAGGAGAAGCTGCTGCGCGAGGACCCGCGGGTCTTCCTCTACGGACAGGACATTTCGAAATTCGGGGGAGCCTTCAAGGCGACCAAGGGTCTCGCGGAGGAATTCCCCGGCCGCGTGCTGGACTCGCCGATCAGCGAGGACGCCATGATCGGCATGGCCGTGGGCGCTGCCATCGAGGGCATGCGGCCGATCATTGAAATGCAGTTCGCGGATTTCTCCTCGATCGCTTTCAACCAGATCGTCAACCAGGCCGCGACGAGCTTTTACCGGACAGGAGTGCCCATCCCGCTGACCGTGCGCCTGCCCTCCGGCGGTACGCCCGGGTCCGGGCCCTTCCACAGCCAGAGCATGGAGGCGCTCTACGCGCACTACCCCGGCCTGATCGTGGTGACGCCGGCGACCGTCTCGGACGCCTATCACATGCTGCTGGACTCCGTGGCGCTGGATGACCCGGTCATTTACTGCGAGCACAAGTTCCTCTACCGCTGGCTGAAGGCCCCGCGTATCAATGGCGATCACCTGCCCATCGGCAAGGCCCGCATCACGCGCCCCGGCAAGCACGCCACCGTCGTGGCCTACAGCGCCATGGTGCACGAGGCCGTGCGCGCCGCCGACCGGCTGAAAGAGCAGGGCGGCTGGGAAATCGAGGTGGTCGATCTTCGCTCGGTGAAGCCGCTGGATATCGACACCGTGCTCGCGAGCGTCGCCCGCACCGGCCGCCTGCTCGCGCTCGGCGAGGCCTTCCCGTGGGGTGGTGTTACCGCGGAAGTCGTCTCGCGTGTCTGCGCGGATGGCTTCCACCTGCTCGATGCGCCGCCGCGCCGCCTGAACTCCCGCGACACGCCGGTGCCGTATCATCCGAAACTCTGGGCGGCCCATCGCCCGACTCCCGAGACGATCTGCATCGCCCTGCGAGAGCTGCTTTCCTTCTAAAACTAGTCATGCCCACCGTTCCCATCCTCATGCCGCAGCTCGGTGAATCGATTGCCGAGGCGACCGTCGTTCGCATCGGCATCGCGCCCGGCGATACGGTGCAGACGGACCAGGAGGTCATCGAAGTGGAGACCAGCAAGGCGACCATGGGGGTGACCACGCTCTGCCGCGGCACGGTGAAGGAGATCATGGCCCGGGAAGGCGAGACCTACTCGGTCGGGACCTTGCTCGGCCTGCTGGACGTCACCGACGAGGAACTCACGCGCACCGGTGTCGAGAGCATCGAGGCCGCCGCCGACCGCCGCACCGCCGAGGCCACCTCGCCGCAGCAGCAGGAGAAGAACCTGCACTTCGCCCTCGACGATGATTCCTACGAGGAATCGCCCGCCGTGGTGCCGAGCGTGAAGGGCCTGGCCGTGCCGACCGGCACCATGGGAGCCCACTACATTTCCCCGCGCATGCGTGCCCGCATGAATGACATGGGGCTGCGCGAGGCGGACATCTCCGCGATCGTCGGCACCGGCACGGGTGGCCGCGTCACGGTGGAGGACCTTGAAAAATTCCTCGACTACATCGAGACTTGGCCGAGCAGCAATGCCTCGCCGATGCGCATGGCCGTGGCCGATGCGATGCGCCGGAGTTGGACGCGTCCGCTCGCGACGGTGGGCCTGCCGGTGAAGCTCGACCGCGTGCTCGAGCACCGCCGCAACCAGGACCCGAAGCCGGGCCTCACTCTCTACGTCCTGCGTGCCTTTGCCCTCGCCCTTGTCGAGGAGCCTGCGACCGCCGGCTTCCTGATCGGCCAGAAGGTCGTGCATCCCCGCGCCTTTGACATCGGCGTGGCGGTCCAGGTGGACGATGGCGTGGTCGTGCCGGTCCTGCGGAAGGTGGATCGGAAATCCCTTTCCGAACTCACGACCGAGTATGCCGAGATGGTCGAGCGCGGTCGTCGCCGTCGTCTTTCCGATGACGATCTCCGCGGCGGCATCGCGACCGTCACGAACTTCGGCACCTTTGGCCTCACGTCCGGCACGCCGATCCCGCTGCCAAATGAAACGCTCATTCTGGGCCTCGGTGCCGGTGTGAAGAAACCGGTGTGGAGCGATCAGGTGGAGACCTTCATTCCGGTGACCGAAGCCGAACTCGTGGTCACCTTTGACCATCGCGTGGTCGATGGCGGTGGTGCGGGTGTCTTGCTGGGTCGCGTGGCGCAGCTTCTTCAGGAGCCGGAGAAACTCTGATCGTGCTGTGCGTCGGTGACGTGCTGCGTAACGAAAAAGTGATGCATGATCCGGGTCATGCATCACAAAATTTGTCGTCGGTTGTCTTTGGACGGGCGGGATAAATCCCGCGCACCCGGTCAGACTCCGAGCACTTCAGCCGGGTCGGCCACTTCCATGCCGTGGGCCTCGCCGACGGGCAGGATGGTGAGCTTGCCGCCGCTGCAGTTCACGGCACCGAGCACTTCCTTGCGGACGCGGCAGGCACCGGCCACGCCCTTGTCGGCGAGCAGGGTGATCCAGCGTTGGGTCACGTTGTTCAGTGCCTGGGTCGCCGTGCGGGCGTAGGCACCCGGCATGTTGGCCACGCAGTAGTGGATCACGTCTTCCTCGACGAAGGTCGGTGCGTGGTGGGTCGTCGGGCGCGTCGTCTCCGCGCAGCCGCCCTGGTCCACGGCGATGTCCACGAAGACGCTGCCCGGCTGCATCAGCTTCAGCATGTCGCGGGTGATGAGCTTCGGGGCCTTCGCTCCGGGCACGAGCACGGCACCGATGACGAGGTCCACGCGTGGAAGCAGCTCCGCGAGATTTGCCTCGCTGGAGTAGACCGTGTGCGTGCCGCTCATGGTGATGTCGAGGAAGCGCATGCGCTCGAAATCGACCTCGAGGATGGTGACGTCCGCGCCGATCCCGGTGGCCACGCGGGCCGCATTCACACCGGCGGTGCCACCACCGATGACGACCACGCGACCGGGGGCCACGCCGGGAACGCCGCCGAGTAGCGTGCCGCGGCCGCCATTGTGCTTCGCGAGGTGATACGAGCCCACGATGGAAGACATGCGGCCGGCGATCTCGCTCATCGGCTCGAGCAGCGGCAGACGGCGGTTCACCTCGAGCGTCTCATACGCGAGTGCGGTGCAGCCGGTGGCGACCAGTGCTTCCGTGAGCGGCTTGCTCGCCGCGAGGTGGAGGTAGGTGAAGAGCAGGTGATGAGGTTGCAGGCGCGCGATTTCCTCGGGCTGCGGCTCCTTCACCTTCACGATCATCTCGGCGGCGGAGAAGATCGCATCCGCATCCGGCAGGATCTCCGCGCCCATGGCGAGGTACTGCTCGTCGCTGTAGCTGGAGCCCGCGCCGGCACCGGCTTCCACGAAGACACGGTGACCGTGCTTCACGAGTTCCGCGACCGAGCCGGGGACCATGGATACGCGGTGCTCTTGTGCTTTGATCTCCTTCGGGATGCCGATGTTCATGGAATTGCACGCTACCCGTGATCGGCCCTTCCGTCTTGACGGAAACGCGGGGCGGCACCGGCGGATTCGGACAAGTAAAGCGGGGGAGCACGAGAGATCTTGAAGACGCCCCGGCCTTCGCGGCAGAAGGCTGTCATGAAAGTAACAATCGTTGGCCCCGGCAAAGTCGGGATGGTGCTAGCCTACACGCTCGTGCTCCGCGGCGTCGCGCGCGAGGTGGTGCTGGTGGGTTCGAATCGTGACAAGGCGGAGGGCGAGGCCATCGACCTCATGCACGCGCAGGCTTTCCAGCAGGTGCCCGTGAAGGTGCGCGCCGGGGACATCGACGATGCCGCGGACAGCGAGGTCGTGGCGGTCTGCGCCTCGGTGCCGATGCTGCCCGGATTCTTCGACCGCAACGTGCTGGCCCACGACAATGCGGAGCTGATGAAGAAGATGCTGCCCCGCATCGCGGAGGTGGCCCCGCAGTGCAAGCTGGTCCTCGTGACCAATCCCGTCGATGTAATCACCTGGCAGGCGCTGCAGCTCACCGGCTTCCCCCGCGAGCGCGTGATGGGGACCGGCACGCTGGTGGATTCCATCCGCTTCCGCGAATTGCTCTCCGCGATGATTGAGATCCATCCGGACGACCTGCGCGCCTACATCCTCGGCGAGCACGGCGAGCATCAGTTCCCCGCGATGAGTGTCGCGCAGGCCGGTGGCGAGAAGATCGACGACAGCCCCGAGCGCCGCGCGCTGTGCGAAAGGGCGAAGCACCTCGGCATCGAGGTCTTCCGCAAGAAGGGAAACACCTGCTACGCGATCGGCCAATCCGCGGCCTACATCATCGAGGCGATCCTGCTCGACGAGAAGCGCACCGTGCCTCTCAGCGTGCTCGTCGACGGCTATCTCGGCGTGAAGGACGTGTGCCTCAGCCTGCCCGTCGTGGTGGGCAAGAGGGGCATCGAGCGTTTCCTCCAGCCGGATCTCAACGAAGTGGAGGCGGAGCAATTCCGCGAGGCGGCAAAGGCCGTCCGCGCGGTGATCGATAGCCTGGAGTAAGCGCCAGCCGGGGAGCGGGCGGCCTCTGTTAGAAAGGTTCGTCCGCCCAGCTCGATCCCACCTTCCACTCCTCGACGAGCGAGCGCGGGAAGTCATCGAGGAATCGCGATGGCCGCTGGATCACGTCGCCCGTGTACGACTTCGGATTGATGAAAGGGTAGGTGAGATACAGCTCGTCCTTCGCACGCGTGATCGCGACGTAGAAAAGGCGGCGCTCTTCTTCCAGTTGGTCCGCGTCGTCGGCTTCGAGGATGCGGCCGTTCGGGAATTGCCCGTCGGTGAGCCAGATGAGGAAGACGACCTTCCACTCCAGGCCCTTCGCCTGGTGGATGGAGGACAGCGTCACCTTCTCGTCGTCCTTCTCCGAGCGGTCGCCGGTGGGCTCGCCATCGGCGGCGCCGAGCAGGGAGAGCTGCGAGAGGAAGTCGAGCACGTCATCGAAGTTGCCCCCGTAGGCCATGAGCTGCTCGATGTCGCTACGGCGGTTTTCGTAGTTGTCGTAGGAAGCCTGGAGGAATTCCGCGTAGAGGCCTTCGAGGATGCTGAAGACCATCTCGGACGGACGGGCGAATTCCCCGTGCGGCGTGAGTTCGTCCAGCGTGTAGCCGAGCTGTTCCCAGTGCTTCGCCGCTTTCTTCGGCGGCTTCAGCGTGCCGAGCACATCGGACCACACGGGCAGCTCCTCGCTTTCCGCGTAGCCGGTCTTTTGCCAATCCCGCCACAGCTTGTCGGCGCCCGCTGCGCCGATACCCGGCAGCAGCAGCACCAGTCGCTTGAAGCTCGTTTCGTCGCGGCGGTTCGTGACGAAGCGCATGAAGGCGGAGACGTCCTTGATGTGCGCCTGCTCGAAGAAACGGAGACCGCTGGTGATGGCAAAGGGGATGCCGCGGTGGGTGAGTTCCATCTGGATCTCCAGCGACTGGAAATGCGCGCGGTAGAGCACCGCCATCTCCTCCAGCGGGATGCCTTCGTCGCGCAGTTCCAGCATGCGCTGCGCGACGAATGCCGCCTGCGTGGCCGGGTCCTCCAGCGGCACCAGTGCGGGCTTCAGCCCGGCATCGGCGCGCGATGACTTGAGGTCCTTGTCAAAGCGCGCGGTATTCGCGCGGATGGCCGCATTCGAGAGGTCGAGGATCTCCGGGACGCTGCGGTAGTTCGTCTCGATCTTGTAGACGCGGCAGCCTTCGTGCCGCTTCGGGAAGCTGAGGATATTCCCCATGTCCGCCCCGCGCCACGAGTAGATCGACTGCGCGTCATCGCCCACCGCCATCACGCTCGCGCCGCCGGCGGAGAGCAGGTCGATCAGTTCGCTCTGGACGGCATTCGTGTCCTGATACTCGTCCACCAAGATGTGGCGGAAGCGCTTCTGATAGAGCGCGAGCAATTCCTCGTCCTTTTGGAAAAGCTTCAGCGTGAGGACGAGCAGGTCGTCGAAGTCCATCGAGTTCGTCTCCAGCTTCCGCTTGCCGTAGCGCTCGTAGGCCTTGTGGATCTCGGACGACCAGTCGTCGAAGTAGGGATACCGGGTCCGCAGGAGGTCATCGAGCGTGTCGGGCGTATTCTCCACGAGGCTGAAGATCGACGCGAGCACGTCGGCCTTCGGGAAGCGCCGCACCTTCGTGTCGATGTCGAGGCTGGCGATCACGCCGCCGAGCAGCGACTTCTGGTCGTCGCGGTCGAGGATGGAGAAGGACTTCGTGAATCCCAGCACCTCCGCGTGGCGGCGCAGGATGCGATTGCCGATCGAGTGGAAGGTGCCGCTCCACAGTGCCGAGACATCGTGAGGCACCAGCGTGCGGACGCGCTCGGTCATCTCCCGCGCAGCCTTGTTCGTGAAGGTCAGCAGCAGGATGTTCCGCGCCTCCACCTCGTGGTCGAGCAGGTAGGCCACGCGGTAGGTGAGCGTGCGCGTCTTGCCGGAGCCGGCACCGGCGATGACGAGCGAGGCTCCCGGCGGCGAGGTCACCGCGGCGTATTGCTCGTCATTCAATTCCGCCCGGTAGTCGATGCCGGATGCAGGTCCGGAGGTCCGCCGGTTCAGCGTGTATTCGCGCGCCATTTCCCGCAGCTTCGGGATTTTCGGCAGGCGATCAAGAACCACGGATCGTGACGAAAGTTTCCGGTCTTCACATTTGACACTCGCCGGGGGAGGGGTGCAGGCTCCTCTTGCGACTGATTCTCATTAATGGTTGCCATGAGCCCTCTACTTTACGCCCTCAACATTGGTACCCTCGCCGCATGGCTGACGGTGGCCGGGGCGAGTTCGGTTGCCTGTGTGATCAAGGTGGCCGAGCGCTTGCCCGAGCTGCTGGTGATCCTTTCCGATGAGACGGAAGTGGCGATCACGCCGATGGCCATGGGCTCCGCTCCACCGGCCGCCGAGGAGTCTGCGGACGATGCCATGGCGGAGGATTCCGCGACGGCCGAGATTCCCGAAATCCCGGAGGTGCCGGAAGTCCCCGAGATCCCTGAAATGCCGGACATCCCGGAGATGGCCGACCTCGAGCCGCTGCCGGACATTCCCGACCTGCCGCAGAAGACCAGCCCGGATGGCACCGAGCGGCCGAAGCAGCCCGCTGCAAAGCCCGCGAACAACCGCCCGAAGACCTCCACCAACCGCACCACCGCGGGTCGCAAGACGAACGGCGGCAGCGCCAATGGCCAGAGCGGTCGTGGCACGGGCACCGGCAATGGAACCGCGCAGGGATCGGGCGACAGCCCCGTCGGCGCGGACCGCTGGGCCGGTGGCCGCATGCCAAAGCCGACCTACCCCGCATCCGCGCGTTCCGCAGGACTCCAGGGCCGCGTCACGGTGACCTTCACGGTGGACGAGCGCGGCTACGTGGTGAATACCCGCGTGAGCAGCAGCACGAATCCCATCTTCAACGAGGCGGCGCTGGCTGCCGTGCGTCGCTGGAAGTTCCGCCCCGGTGTGCGGGCGACTGCTTCCCGACCGATTGTTTTCCAACTGAATTGATCAATGCTGAGCGCGAATATCGTCCTCCACACGTTCAAAGAGGGGGGCTGGATCATGTGGCCCATCACGGCTACCTTCTTCCTGGCCCTGTGCGTGTTGTTAGAAAGAAGCTACTGGTGGATCACCCTTCGCCGCTCGATCCGCAGTGATGCCCAGGAGCGGGCTCGCGAGGCGCTCGGCACCGGGGACTTCGGCACCGCCTGGCAGCTCGGCCAGCAGATGTCGGATCCCTTCCTGCACAATCTGAACGAAGGCATCTCCCACGCCCACACCTCCATGCTCGCTGCGATGCAGCTCCATGCCACGAAGTGGATCGAGCGCTCGGAGGCCCGCATGTGGGTCCTCGGCACCATCATCACGCTCGCACCGCTGCTCGGACTGCTCGGCACGGTGGTGGGTCTCATGGGCTCCTTCGCCTCGCTGGGTGACGAGGCCCTCGGGGTGACAAAGGTGACCGGCGGTATCGCCGAAGCGCTCATCGCCACCGCGGCCGGTCTCTTCATCGCCATCGGCTGCCTGCTTCCCTACAATTTCTTCCGCAAGCGCGTCTCGACCCTGCGCGGCAACTTCGAGGCATGGATCAACCATGCTGAGCTGCTGGTCCAGTCGGCGAAGGCCCACGGCCACGACCTCGAGGCCTACGCAGCCCAGAACCACCTCAACCAGCGCTGAGCCCCACCGATGCCGGTCAAACTCCAGGGCGGTGGCGACGACCACGAGGACGATGCGCGGATCGAGGTGGTGCCTCTGATCGACATCATGTTCTTCCTGCTCGCCAGCTTCATGATGGTGAGCCTGAGCATGACCCAGATCCACCGGGTGAATCTCAAGCTGCCGTCTTCCACATCATCCGTGGCGGACAACAAAACGCCGCCGATCCACCTCGCGATCGATTCCCACGGTGTGATCACTTGGGATGCGGAGATCGTGACGCCCTCGGAGATCACCCAGCGCCTGCTCGCTCTGCCGCCGACGGAGGATACGAAGGTGCTCATCGGTGGCGATGAAGATAGCGATCTCAAGCATTCCATTGCCGTGATCGATGCCGCACGCGCCGCCGGCGTGGAGAAGGTCAGCTTTGAAACGAAGCATAAGGAGCCGTGAACCCGAAAGTGCTTCCCATCGTCAATGCCGTCGGCTGCGTCGTGCTCGTCGGCTTCATCTTCATCCAGTGGCTTGAGGGTCAGGGACTCGAGCGTGACCTCGGCGAGACCAGGACCCGCGAGATCCTGGAGAAAAACGCGCGGACCGAGGCCGAGCAGCAGATCACGCAGCTCCGCTCGGATATCCAAGGGCTGAAGGATTCCGTGGACTCCATCCGCCAAGCCGCCGAGGCTGCGGAGAAGGAACTCGTAATCAAGAACGAGGAGATCGCGAAATTCGCCGCCGGCCTCGAAGAAGCCCGGGCGATGATCGTCACTTGGGAAGCCGCCGTGAAGGAGCGGGACGAGGCCCTGAAGCTCCGCGACGAAGCGCTGCAAAAACGCGATGAGGCGATTGCCGCGCGCGACTCAAAGCTCAAGGAGGTGAATGCCCAACTCGTCGCTACGCGCAAGCGTCTCGACGAAGCGGTCGCCGAATTGAAGAAGGCAGGCGCCCGCTGAGTCGATTCGCAGTCTCGCTTATCCGCCCACGATCCGGAGCTGGAAATCGCCCACGGCGGTCTCTTCTCCATCCGAGCAGTCCACGAGGAGCAGTTCGCCGTTCTCGATCCACCAGATCGCGCGTTGGCTGAAGCGTTTGCCAAGCGCGATGGCGTCCGCCTTCGGCATCTCCACGCCCCAGCCCGGCTCTCGATGGGCCAGATCCGGCGAGCAACCGGTGGCCCGGAAGTAAGGCCGCGCCTTCAGCTCCAGCGTCCTGCGCAGGGCCTCGTCCACCCGCAGGTTCTCGTTGGTGGTATTGAGCCGGTCCATCGGATTCCAAGCGGTGATGATAGCAAGCCGTTCCGGCAAGGGCATCGGCCGGATTCCGAGCTGGAAGACCGTTGTCAGATATTCTTGGGGCAGAGTGGTCATGGAAAAAACTTCGGATTCATCCCAATGTGCCTCATCTTCGCGCTCCATCCATCAGGAATTTTACCCGTCACGGGTCACAATTTGTAGCCTCCTCCCGAGGCGACGGAGAATAGTGGTGACGCCCGTGGCTTGATCGGGATGAATGGCTGGTCAAATGGGGCGGCGACGGAAACTTGCTTGGATTACTGGCGGCATCTTCACGCTGCTGGCTGCAATCTTGTTGATCGATGGCCGGGTGGTCGCTCTTTTGAGGTTTGCCGGGACAGCTCATCAGCCCTCGTTCGATAGGGATTTCAGGCAATTGGAGACCTTGCTTCCAGCAGGTGATCCGGAGATTCAAGAGGTCTATCAGGGGCTCGCCCATCCCTATGGAAACAAGGATGCTTTCGTTCGCCAACTGTGGGAGTCGCCGAACCGCTCGATTCTAGGGTACCGGTTTCATGAACAGCAGGAGATGCTGGCTCCGGATCTTAAGGAGAAGATGGCCCGGGTGCTATCGCGTCAGGATTCGTTCACTCCGTATGGCGGTCCCAAGATGTGTGGCGGCTACCACGCGGACTTCGCTGTGAAGCTGGGTGGCGATGGGCAGGTACGATGGATGCTGGTGTGCCTGGGCTGCGGTGAGGTCCTGATCAAGTCGGACGATGGAGAGGTGATCTGTGATCTCTCGCCACTGGCAGAGGTCCTTCTCAGCGAAATTTGGAGCGAACACCGTGGTGATCCTCACAAGGTTGTCGGCACCCGCCTCCCGGTTGAGGACTCCGCTTTGACGTCTTGGGGATTCAAGGAATACACAAGATCTTCTGCTCAATTGCTGCCGGGTAAGAAGCCGCGGATTCCTCCCGAAAACATCAGGACACAAACGATCCTCAGCACCGAGACAGTTGGCGATCCCAGGGGGCCTCGCTTTGTGTATATGCTGCGCGAGGAAGCATTTTCAGATGATGACGCCGCAGCGAACCGTGTGGTCGAGTTGAATGCACCAGCCGGTCCGAAGGACAATGCACGCGATGGGACCCCGCCGGTGAGGCGTGGCTTCGCGATTGGTTCGCAGGTTTACGTCATCTCCGCACAGATGAAATACGGCGGAGCCGAGATCTCCGATATGGAGGTGCGCTTGAGGGATTACCTCAAATCGGAACCTCTGCGCGAGGTGATGCAATTCGAGTAGCCAGTTGCAGGAGGTGGCGGCTTGAGATCAGGTGCTCAGCTTCGCCGTAATCCACGCCGTGCAAAGCGGATCAAGGTGCCACCCATCACCGAGAATCCACCGCAGAAGCCGAAGCCAGTGATCATTGTTGGCCAATGCCAATCCCGCTCAATCACCGAAAACGACGGCTCTTCAGGATCGATCCACACCCGGATAGATCGCTCGGTCCTATAAGCATAGCGTAGCCGGGAATAGAAGTCCTCACGCTTGCCAAATAATGCCACCTCTGTCCCCGAATACTCATAATCTTTGCCCAAATAATGGTAAGAATATCGGATTTGGATGGAGCGTTGCTTCCTTCCTGCTACAAGATCAAGAGCCTCAATCTTGGCCTCCACAGAGACTTCGTCTTGTGTCCGGAGATAGCCGGTCAGCGAGCGGGGCATGATCATGGCGGGTAGGAGCAATCCAATCGCCAAACACGCTCCGCCCACCACATGCAGAAGAAGGCGCTCGTTCTTCGGGAGTGGCCCGGCCGTTCTTTTGGAGGCTCGGACCATTCCCTTGGAATGTAGATGAGAGGCTTATTCCTGCGCTGCAGCAGCAGATGGAGCGACAGTCTTCTTCACCGCCTGGATGCGCAGGTCGCGGAGTTGCTTCGGATCGACCTCGGCGGGCGACTGGCTCATGAGGTCGCTGCCCTTGTTGTTCTTCGGGAAGGCCATGACCTCGCGGATCGACTGCTCGTTGCAGATCAGCATGACGAGGCGGTCAAGGCCGAGGGCGAGGCCTCCGTGCGGCGGGGCGCCGAAGCGGAATGCGTCGAGGATGTGGCCGAACTCCTCGGCAGCGGTTTCCTCGGAAATGCCGAGCGCCTTGAACATGGCGGACTGGAGCGGGCCCTCGTGGATACGGATCGAGCCGCCGCCGAGTTCGTAGCCATTCAGCACCACGTCGTAGGCCTGCGCGCGGAGATCGGTGGAGGGGCCTTCGGTCATGAAGCGCTCCTCGTCTTCCTTCAGCGGACGGGTGAAGGGGTGGTGCACGGCGACGAAGCCACCGGTCTCCTCATCCTTCGCGAGCAGCGGGAACTCGGTCACCCAGAGGAAATTCAGCTCCTCGTTTCCTTCGAGCAGGTTCTGCATTTCGGCGCAGGCGAGGCGGACGCGGCCGAGGATGTCGCAGGATTGATCCCAGCCACCGGCGGCGAAGAGGACCAGATCACCGGTCTCGATGTTGAGCTTCTGCTTCAGGCCTTCGATTTCCTCGGGCGAGAGGAACTTCGTGATGGGCGAGCGCCATGTGTCCACGGTCTCGCCGCGGACCTGGATGTAGGCGAGGCCCTTGGCCCCGGCTTGCATGGCGATCTGCTCCAGCGTCTTCACCTGGCCGGTGGAGATGTCGGAGAAGCCCTTTGCGTTGATAGCCTTGATGGTGCCGCCCGATGCGAGCGCGCCGGAGAAGACCTTGAAGGACGAGTTTGCGAAGACGTCGCAGAGGTCGGTGAGATGGTAGCCGAAGCGGCGGTCCGGCTTGTCGGAGCCGTAGGTGTTCATCGCGTCCGCATAGGTGATGCGGTCGAAGCTCTTCGGGATGTCCGAGCCACGGGCTTCCTTGAAGACTCGGCCGAGTAGTCCTTCCACGAGGCCGATGATGTCGTCTTGATTGACGAAGGATGCCTCGATGTCGATCTGTGTGAACTCCGGCTGGCGGTCGGCGCGCAGGTCTTCGTCACGGAAGCACTTGGCGATCTGGAAATATTTCTCCATCCCGCCGACCATCAGGAGCTGCTTGTACTGCTGCGGAGCCTGGGGCAGCGCGTAGAAGGAGCCGGGCTGGAGGCGCGACGGCACCAGGAAGTCGCGCGCGCCTTCCGGCGTGGACTTCGAGAGGATGGGCGTCTCGATCTCGCAGAAGCCGTTTTCGTCGAGGTAATCGCGGGTCGTCTTCGTGACGCGGTGGCGCGTGCGCAGGTTCTGCGACATCCGCGGGCGGCGGATATCGAGGTAGCGGTAGCGCATGCGGATGTCCTCGTTGGAGAGTTCCTTGTCGAGCTGGAAGGGGAGCACGTCGGCCTTGTTCACCACGATCAACTGGGTGGCCACGATCTCGATCTCGCCGGTGCCGAGCTTGTCATTGACGGTGCCCTCGAGGCGCTTCGCCACCTTGCCGATGACTTGGACCACGTCCTCGCCGCGGAGCTTGTGGCTCGCCTCGGCCGCCTCCGGGCTCTCCTCCGGGCGGAAGACGCACTGCGTGACGCCCTCGCGGTCGCGCAGGTCCACGAAGATCACACCGCCCTGATCTCGCACGGTATTGACCCAGCCGATCAAGGTGGCGGTTTCACCGATGTGTGAGGAGCGGAGTTCGTTGCAATGGTGCGTGCGCATGGTCGGAAAAAGATTGGGACCGGGATGGATAGGATGGATGGGATAAAGGCAGGCCGGATCAGCGGAGGGGATGGACTCGTTCGATCTCCACCTTTGGATTGCCGAAATTGATGATGAGACCGAGCGGTAGTTTGGTCGCTTTCAGATAGCTGAGCATCTGGGCCAGTTCCCGCTCGGTGATCGTCTTGATCGTTTTCGTGTCCACGATGATTTGGTCGAAAACGATGAGGTCGGGGATGAGGATGTCGATCTGCGTGTCCTTGTAGAAGAGCGGGAACTGACGCTGCTGATCGTAAGGGATGGTCTGGAGCTGGAACTCGCGAATCATGCCTCGTTCGTAGGCCTTTTCGCGAAAACCGCAGCCCACATCGTTCATCACCTCATAGGAGATGCCGATGATCGCTGCGGTTTGTTCGTCCAGGTTCTTCATCCCATCCATCCTATCCATCCCGGTCCTGACTCATCAGGCAAGGAGCGGGCCGTCGGGTTGCTTGAGGCGTTCGGTGAGCCAGTCGGCGAGGCCTAGGACGTGGCAGGTTTCCTCGCTGCGGAAGGACAGGTTCTTCAGCTTGAGCTCGGGGAATTCGCTGCCGATGACGAGGGCGAAGCGGGCGCCGCTGCGCTCCGCATTCTGGAATTGCTTGTTCACCTTCGCGGCGGAGAAGGGGAGGTCGCAGGAGATGCCGGCATTGCGGAGGTCGCTGAGAATCTCAAGGGCTGCGGAGCGCTTCGAGTCATCG
This sequence comes from Luteolibacter flavescens, assembly GCF_025950085.1. Classification (NCBI taxonomy): domain Bacteria; kingdom Pseudomonadati; phylum Verrucomicrobiota; class Verrucomicrobiia; order Verrucomicrobiales; family Verrucomicrobiaceae; genus Neoluteolibacter; species Neoluteolibacter flavescens. Next base: position 186,928 of record NZ_JAPDDS010000010.1, on the reverse strand, counting down.
GCGAGCACCAGGTAGATGTCGCAGGCCGCGGCATTCCGCTGAAGCCACGCCGCCATCTGCAGCTCCGTGTGAGGGGTCTCCTCAATGAGATTGCGGATCACGTAGTCACCCATCGCGAAGCCGGTCGCGGGCATGGCCACGCCGCCGTCGGAAATCGTCTCGATCAGCGTGTCGTAGCGACCGCCGCCGGCGACGGCGCGCATGCTCTTCCTCGAGTCAAAGACCTCGAAGACGACGCCCGTGTAGTACGCCAGTCCTCGTACAATCGAGAGATCGAGCGAGAGATAGTCACCGAGGCCGCGGGCGGTCAGTTCCTCGCGGATCGTTTCGAAGGCCGCCGAGGCGTTCTCCGGATTTGCGATGAAGGCATTCACCTCGTCCGTCGAGAGGCCCAGCGCGCCCAGCTTCTCAGCGGTGACGTCGGGCTTCTCGCGCTCCAGCTTGTCGATGATCTGGAGGAAATCGGTGATGCCTTTTTCGGTCACTCCGCGTTGTGTGGCGAAGTTCACCCATGCCTGGCGGTCGGAGACTCGCACGATGAAGTCGCCCTTCTGGAAGCCGAAGGTGAGCATGGTATCGATCGCCAGCGAGATGAGCTCGGCATCCGCCTGTGGGCCTGCCTCACCGACGATGTCGACGTTGAACTGGAAGAACTCCCGACCGCGACCCTTTTGAGGGCGCTCGTAGCGGAAGCACTGTCCGATCTCGAACCACTTGATCGGCTTCGGGAAGTCCCGTTGATGTTGGGCGACCAAGCGCGCCATGGAGGGGGTTACTTCCGGGCGCAGGGTCACGTCGCGGCCACCTTGGTCCTCGAAGCGGTAGAGCTGGGTGGAGAGTTCGCCGCCTGACTTCTTCAGGTAGAGCGCGGTGTCCTCCAGGATTGGCGTTTCGTATTCGACGAAGCCGTAGCGGCGGGCGACGGAGCGCCAGATTTCGAACAAATAATTGCGGGCCGCGGTGTCTTTCGGGAGAAAGTCGCGGAAACCGGTGAGTGCTTGAAAACGAGGCCCTGCCATGAACGGGCGGCGAGGATGCACGGGCAATCCCGCATTTCAAGGGCAGAAGCCGCCATCGGGCAGATGGAAATCGGCACGGGAAACGCCGGTCGAGTCGTTAGCGGGTATTCGCGGAACCACCGGAGACAGTCGCCTTTGCCCTTGCGGCAGGGGGCCATCCCCCGGCTAGCTGGGCGGCGTGATCCGCACGCTGCGCGCCGTCGATTTCCGCTGCTTTTCCAGCCTCGCGCTGGAGATCCCGGAGGGTGGTGCGCTTTTCACCGGGGACAATGCCCAGGGAAAAACCTCGATCCTGGAGGCTGTCTGCGTGCTGGTCCGCCTGCACTCGCCGCGCACGCGGAAGCTGCCCGCAATGTGCCGCATGGGCGGGGCTGGGGGCTTCGGCATCGCCGGCGAGGCCTGGGAACAGGAGCGCCGGGTGCGCTGGCAGCGGGCATTCGACCTCACCGTGGATGGCGAATCCCGGGAGAGCGGAGGCGGCTACCTCGCGGATGGCGGACTGATCGTCTGGATGGGGAATGAGGACCTGGAGCTCGTCCGCGGCTCGGCGGAGACGCGCCGGCATTACCTCGACTTCATCGGCTCGCAGGTCGAGCCCGGCTACCGCACCGCACTGGCCCGCTACCGCCGCGCGCTGAAGGCGAAGAATCTCCTGCTGAAGGACCCGCGTCCCCGTGAGGACGAGATCCGCTCCTACGAGGAGGTCATGATTTCCGAGGGCACGCTGCTCGTCGAGGCCCGCACGCGGCTGGTGGATCTCATTTCGCCTCGGGCCGCCATTTCGCAGCGCGAGGTGAGCGGAAAGGACGAGGTGCTCGGCTTGGAATATCGTCCTGCGGGCGGGCACGACCTGCGGCTCGCGCTGGAGCAGGCCCGCGAGCGGGAGCGGCGGCAGCGCCAGAGCTTCGTCGGCCCGCATCGGGACGACCTGCTGCTGTCCATCAATGGCCTGCCCGCCGGTGAATTCGCCAGCGAGGGCCAGCAACGCACGCTCGCGCTTGCGCTGAAGCTCGCCCAAGGCGAAGCCCTCGCCGCCGTGCGTGGCAACCTCCCGGTCTATCTCATCGACGACGTCTTCGGCGAACTCGATCCCGGCCGCCGGAATGCCGTCATGCGCGTGCTACCCGCAGCCGCGCAAAAGTGGATCACCACCACGCACCTCGGGTGGCTGGATGAATCGGCAGCCTTGGGGGAAATGGCCCGCTTTGCCGTGAAAGCGGGCCACATTGCCACCGCCTGATCAGCGGGGAATCACCAGCGCCTGGCCCGGGCGGATCATCGCGCCCTTCACGCCGTTCGCCTTCTGGATGGCTCCGACGCTCGTGCCGTAGCGCTTGGCAATGTTGTAGAGATTGTCACCCGAGCGCACGGTGTGGCGCGTGGACTTCGGCTTCACCACGACCTGCTTCTTGACGGATGCCTTCGGGGTATTCTTCGCCACGGTGGTCGGGGCCTTGGCCTTCGGCGTCACCTTCGCGACGGCGGTGGAAGGCTTCGGCTTCGGGGTGGTCACGGACGGGGTCGGCTTCTTGAAGACGACCGGGGTCGAGCTGTTGGAAAGCGCCGGCTTTGGCGTCTCGTTCACCGCGATCATCGACGGCGAGATCGGGATGTCGGTCGCGGCCGGGCGATCCGGCTGGGCCTCGGCCACTTGGGTGTTGCCCTTCCGCCAGGCGGAAGGATTGTCAGCCCAGGCCTCGATGTAGTTGCCGCGGCTGTCGAAGGGGCCGGTGCCCGCTGGGTTGTTACTGGCCAGAGGGCCGGTTCCACTGGAGCAGGCGGCGAGGAAAAGGGAAAGGGATGCTGCGGGAAGGAGAAGCCAGCGCGATTGCATGGGCCGCACTATGAGGGTTTCGCTCCGCTTGGCAAAGCTTGATTATTCAGTGTTAGAGCCCGGTGGAAATCCGGCCGCGGCGGGATTCCCGCTGCTCCCCATTTTTGGGGAAGGGGCGATTCGGGGCAGACTCGGCCAAGCGTGGCTGACAGGATTGGCGAAATACATGCAATTTCCCGGCTCGTGGCAGTTGTATTTCTAAGCGTCCCTTCCCAGTCCCGTCATGCTTCGTCCCCTCGCCATTGTCCTTACGATCTCCTGCACCTGCCTCACGGCTCAGGAGCGCAGCCCGGTGGTGGCGACGAGGGACGAGCCGGTGAAGGCGGAGAAGCAGGCCGACGGGCGTTGGTTCATCGACTTCGGCAAGGCGACCTTTGGCACGGTGGAGATCACTTCGCCGGATGCCAGGGCGGGCACGAAAATCTCGGTCCACATGGGCGAGGCGTTGGCCGGGCCATCCACGCTGAATCGGAAGCCATCCGGCACGGTGCGATATCAAGGTGGCGACGTTGTTTTGAAGGCGCGCACGGCGGTGCAGCCCGAGCTTTCCTGGAAGCCTCCGGGCTGGATGAAGGAAGGCTGGCTCAGCTTGCCAAAAGGGGCGCCGGAGATGATGCCATTCCGTTACGTGGAGATCGAAGGCGCTCCGCCATCGTTCTCCGCCGACCAGATCAAGCGAGTCTCGTGGGCCGTGCCCTTCGATGAAAAGGCGTCCGCATTCCAGTCCTCCAGCCCGCAGCTCGATGCCGTGTGGGACCTGTGCAAGCACAGCATCAAGGCCACCACCTTCATGGGCCTGTATGTGGATGGCGACCGCGAGCGGAAGCCCTACGAGGCGGACGTGCTGATCAACCAGCTCGGCCACTACTGCCTCGATGCCCGCTACGACACCGCGCGCCTGACCCACGAGTATCTGCTGGAGAAGCCGACGTGGCCCACCGAGTGGCGGCTGCAGTCGGTGATCCTCGCGTGGCACGACTTCCTCTGGTCCGGCGACGATCGCTCGCTGCGGAAGCACTATGAGACGCTGAAGGGCCGCGCGATGATCGAGCGCCGGACTGCCGACGGATTGTTCGAGGGGTGGAATCAGGGTGAGATCACCGACATCGTCGATTGGCCCGCGGGCGAGCGCGATGGCTATGACATGTCGCCGACGGTGAAGATCGTGGTCACCGCCTTCCACTATCGTTCGCTGGTGCTGCTTGAGAAAATCGCGACGCACCTCGGCAAGGATGCCGATGCGAGGGAATTCGCAGCGATGGCGAAGGCGACGCACCTGGCGGTGAACGAGAAGCTCTGGGATGAGGGCCAGGGTTGCTACATCGACGGGCTCGATCCGAAGTCCGGCAACCGTAGTAGCCACGCCTCCGCGCATGCGAATTTCTTCCCGCTGGCACTCGGGCTGGTGCCGGAGGATCGCGTCGCATCCGTGGCCGCCTTCCTGAAGCTGAAAGGGATGACGTGCAGCGTCTATGGAGCGCAATTCCTGCTGGAGGGGCTCTACGAAGCAGGCGAGGGGGACTTCGCACTGGCGCTGCTGACATCGAGCGACATGCGCTCGTGGCGGAACATGAGCGAGAAGGTGGGATCGACCATGACGCTTGAGGCGTGGGACCCTTCGCTGAAGCCGAATCTCGACTGGAACCACGCGTGGGGTGCCGCGCCATCAAATCTGATCCCGCGCGGTCTAATGGGAATCGAGCCGCTGGAGCCCGGCTTCAAGCGCTTCCGCGTGCGACCGCAGACGGGCGGGCTGGAGGAGGCGAAGCTGAAGCTGCCAACTCCGAAGGGGCCGGTCATTCTGGAGCTGAAGGGAAAGGATGCGTCGGCGTGGTCGGCGAAGCTGGTCGTGCCCGCTGGCACGGCGGCGGAGTTTCATCTCCCTCATCCTGGCGAGGCGGCGCTCACCTCGGCGGGCAAGACCGCACCGACGCGCGTGCTCCGCAAGGAGCGAGGCCGGACGGTGCTGGGCATCGGCCCGGGGAGTTGGGAGATATCATTGAAGAAGTGATGCCTCGGAATTGTCCGGATGACTCATGGCGAGCGCTCGCAATGGCGCGGCTGCCATGATAGACCTGCCTCGTGATCCTCCGCGCGCTACTTTCGCTTTGCCTGGCATTGCCCGGTGTGGCTCAGGAGTTTTCGCCGAATGTGCCGGACGCCCACACGCTGCACCTGTGGCAATTCGATGAGGACGGCGCGCCCTTCGCGGATGCCGGTGCCTACCCGCATCCGATGGAGGGCCTGCTGAACGGAGCCTCTGCCGCACACTCATCGCTGCCGGGACTCGGCAAGGCCATGTCCTTCCATGCGAATGCTGGCGGAGAGCCCGGTGCTCCGGATCTCCGTGGCGCGATCCTGCTCGCGCGACCTCACATCGACAGCGGTCCGCGGGACAATGCTCCCGAGGACTTCCGCTACTTCGGGCCGGACGGTGCCTTCACCTACGAGGCCATCGTGAGGTTCGACATCCTGCCCCACGAGGCGGGCGTCGTGGCCTGCGGGCTGATCTCGATGGACGGGGATGGCGACGACCGCAGCTTCAACTTCCGCATCGAGAAGGAAGGCTTCCTGTCCTTCATCCCACTGCCACACGGCGGGGCGGGGGGCTTGGCGCTTGCCACCATCCCAACCAGCGGCCCGCATGCGATCGATACGACGCATTGGTTCCACGCCGCCGTTTCCTACGATGGCAATGAAGGCGTGCCGAACAACCTGAAGCTCTACTGGACGAAGCTGGGCCCGGATCTAACAGAAGCGAACCGCATCGGCAGCGGCACCTTGTCCACGGGCTTCTCGGGCGGCACCGGAGACTTCGCGATCGGGAACGAGGCCCGTGCCTTCGATGGCAATGCGGAGGCCGAACCATTCCCCGGCTTGATCGATGAAGTCCGCATCAGCGGCGTGGCGCGGCATCCCAGCGACTTCTTTTTCGTCGATCCATCCAGCCGCATCAGCCCGGAGCTGGTGGTCGAGCATCGCAGCGACGAGGCACATCGTCCCGACTCCCGGTTGCGCCTGGAGGAGGTGCTGGTCGATTCCTCGCCCGAGATGTTTCCCGCGGCCAATGGTGGTGCGCTGGTCCTTCCTCCGGGGCTGCACCGTCTCGACTTCGACTTCGGCTTTGGCCCGGACAATCCCGGCGGAGCGATCAAGCTGCGCTGCCAGCTCGAAGGCATCGACGACCGTTGGCAAGAGACCGAGCGCGGGATGGGCCTCGTATGCCAAGCGCTCGACAAGGACGGTCGCGTGATCTCGCAGAGCCGCTTTCCATTCATCGGCACCAGCGATGGCTGGGAAACCACGCTGGAGGACTCAGCCATGATCCGCCGCGTCGAGCCGGTCTATATCCCGGAGGATGCGGTATCGCTGCGGCTGTCGCTCAATTCCGGATCGCCGGATACCACCGGCTTCGTGACGCTGGACCGTCTCGCACTGACCTTGCCCGGGGAGCCGGATACGTCGCTGTGGAAGAATGGCAGCGTGGAGCTGAATGAGACCACCGCACGGGCCGCGGGCGTGCCGGTGGGCTGGCACCGCGATGGCAGCGACCCGGCCATCGCGCGCGTGGTCTTCAGGTCCGGGGCGGGATCGCTCGCCCTTGTGGATGGCGACCAGCAGCGGCATGGCGAATGGTCCTCGGTGCAGCCGATTTCCCCCGGTGCGGGCGGCGTCTTCGTGCTCTCATGGCAGGAGGCCTACAATGTGAGCAGCGGCAGTCTCCATCGCGCGACCTATGTGAATGTCCCGCCGGGAAACTACACTTTCCGCGTTGTCGGGTTGGCGGGGGAGAATGATCCGCTTGGCGACGGCATCTCGCTGCCCATCGTGATCGAGCCGCCCTTCTGGCGACGCTCGTGGTTCGGGCCGGTGCTTGCGGCGGGGCTGGTTGCACTGGTGGCGGCAGGCGTTGTCGCGCGGCTGCGCCTGATGGCAAAGCGTCGCGTCGAGCTGCTGCGCTCCCAGAATGCCCTCGAGCGCGATCGCATCCGCATCGCCCGGGATCTCCACGACGACCTGGGTACTAGGGTCACCGTACTGAACATGACCGCAGCCCTCGCCAGGCGGGACATCGACATCGATCCCGCGAAGGCGCACCGCCATCTCGACAAGATGACCGATGCCGCGCGTGAGATGGTGGTGGCGCTGGACGATCTGGTCTGGGCGGTCGATCCCGCGCACGACACGCTCGATCATCTGGCCTCCCATCTGACGAGGCTCGCGGAGGAGATGTTCCGGGATTCCCCGGTGCGCTGTCGGCTGGAAATCCCGTCCACTTTGCCTGCCCGGCCGCTGGGTGCGGAGTTCCGGCATCATCTTTCGCTCGCGGTGAAGGAGTCGCTTCACAATGTCCTCCAGCATGCCGGTGCCTGCGAGGTCTTCCTGTCGATGGAGTGCGACGACGACAGGATCACGATCACCATCCGCGACACCGGCTGCGGCTTCGATCCGAAGGCGGATAGGGGAGGTCGCGGCCTCGGCAATACGCCGGCACGCATCCGTGAAATCGGCGGCAGCTACGCGATTGACTCGTCACCGAGCCGCGGCACTTGTATCGTCATCATCTGCCGGCTCCCGAAAACCCCGACCTGACCCATGGACCCCGAGATTCACACCGTCGCCCTCGTCGAGGACGATGAACTCCTGCGTGAAAGCCTGGCCGAGATCCTCGCCGCGTCGCCGAAGTGGCAACTCACAGGAGTTTATCCCGACGCCGAGTCCGCGATCGAGGGGATGTCCTCCGTTTGCCCGGAAGTCGTGCTGATGGATATCCAGCTCCCCGGTAGGTCCGGCATCGCCTGTGTGGCGAAGCTGAAGGAACTGCACCCCGACGCGCAGGTGCTGATGGTGACGGTCTATGACAACAACGACCGCATCTTCAACGCGCTCTCCGCCGGAGCCTCGGGCTACCTGCTGAAACGCGACGCCCCGCTGAAGCTGCTCGATTCGCTCGATGAGCTCCTTTCCGGTGGCTCGCCGATGTCCGGGGCGATCGCTCGAAAGGTGGTGCAGCACTTCCAGGCCACGCCACCCTCGAAGAACGAGAACCACAACCTGACCCCGCGCGAGAAGCAGATCCTGGAGCTGCTGGTGAAGGGCGGGCTCTACAAGGAAATCGCATGGGACCTCGGCATCGGCGTGGAGACCGTGCGCACCCACCTTCACAATATCTATGCGAAGCTCCACGTCCGCACCCGCACCGAGGCTGTGGTGAAGTATCTCGGCCGGAACGTCTGACCGGTCACTCCGCGACGATGCGGAGTTGCAGCTCGATCATGTCGTTCACGAGATGGCCGCCGAGGTGGTGGAACCACTTGCCGGAGCCGTAGAGCACCTTCCAGAGCGTGCGGTCGAAGGCGAGCGTCGCCTGTGCCGCGGCCTTGCCGTCGGGTGTGACCCCGGCGCTGGCGAGGAAGTCGAGCGGTGCTGTCGTGTCCTTCAGAGTGAGCTGTCCGTGCACGTGAAGATTCGGCGCGCCGGCCCCGGCTCCCTCCATCGGTTCCGAGCCGGTGATCTCGAAGCGAGCCTCGGGATACAGCCCGGTATCGAAGAAATCGTGGTCGCACAGGTGACGGATCAACACGTCGTGCAGGGTGTTTCCCGCGAGGTCGTGGCAAGTGATGTCCGTCATGGCGATGACGAAGCTCCCTCCGGCGAGGCGGCCATCCTCGATGATGATTTCGCCCGATTTCAGGCCGATGCGACCGGTGTGATGATTGAGCAGATTGCGGCCGGTCCACTGGATGCGGCTCTCGGCGAGATCGATGCGATAGCGTCCGTCGAAAAGCACCGGAGCCGGTGCCGCGGGGCTCTCCTCGACCGGCATGCTGGCGTCACGCCATCCCGCGATCCCTCCGCTCAATTCCTGCACGGAAGTATAGCCGAGGCGGAGCAGCTTCTCCGCAGCCATGCGGCTTTCCATGCTCCCGTCTCCCGCGCCATAGAGGCAGACCGGCGCGGAGAGGTCCGGTGCCACCGCGGGCATGCGTTCGGTGAAGGCGACTTCGAAGACGCAGTTGTTCAGCGCGCCCGGGATCTTGCAGCAGCGGAAGTCGTCATCGAGACGAACATCGATCACCACTGGCGGACGGATGCCATTCAGGAGTCCGGCCAGCGTGGCCGGTGTGAGTTGCGGGATTCTCATGGGAAGCGCCGTGACGCTACCACATGTCGCCGCGATTGCGAAGTTCGTCGAAGTCCGGCTCGTAAAGATTGAACTCGATGCGGGTGAAAGCCTTTTGCTCGAAGCTCGCCTTGCCAAAGGCCTGCGCGCTGCCCTCCAGCTTGCCATTCGCCGCGCCTTCCAGCTTGAAGGTGATGCAACTTCCGTCGGGGAACCACGCGCGCACGTCGCCATTGTAGCGCTTCGGCACCTGATAGAGATCCCAGTTCTCCCGCTGCTCCTTCGTGTGCAGCGCGAAGGTGCGGAGGCGGGACACCGGCAGGCTCACGTCGCCGAAGGATGTCTTCAGCTTCACCTTGCCCTCGGCGATGCCGAGCATTTCACCGGCGATCTGGTCGTTGTTGCGGAGGCGGATGCGGGTGGGGTCGGCGGGAGCTTCCGCTTCCGGCTGGGGAATGATCTCCTCCTCCATGAAGCCGTCGTCCTGCTCCGGCGGCTTGCCCTCCAGCTCACCGTTCCACGCGGTCACCTCGATGCGCGAGACGCGGAGTTGCACACTGTCCTGCGTGCTGAAATGCATGCCACCGCCGGAGATGCCGGCATCGGGCTCGGGGTCCGTCCAGTCCTGGACGACGCGGCCGTTTACCAGCAGGCGGATCAGCCCTGATTTCCGGTCCACGAGGATTTCGAACCGGCACCGCTCCTTGTTCAGGAGTTCGGGCACGTTGGCAAAGCCGGGAAGCGAGTTGCTGCCGGACTTGCCATCCTTTGCCCAGCGCTTGTGGAGCTGGATGTAGCGGCCGCCCTGGACGATCAGCTCGTAGGCATTGTTCGGGCTCGTTCCCGCGATGTCGTCCGAGTAGAAGAGGAAGTTGAAGCGCGGATTCGATCTCCACGAGAGGTCGAAGGCGAAGCGTGTCTTGGTCGGGAGCTTGAGATTTCTCGCGATGCTGCCGGCTCCCTTTGCCCGCAGCCAGCCGCGCTCGAAGCTCCAGATGCCGGGGTCGCTCTGCGTCCAGCCCTGCAGGCTGTCCGGTCCGCTGTAAACGAGATCAATGCGGTCCTTGATCTCCAGCTTGTCCACCATCACCCGGCGGAAAGTCATCTCGCCAGCATACCAGGTGCGGAGCTTGATGGACTGCTCGTCGATCCCGGTCAGTTCGCCGCTAAGGACGTCGCCATTCGTGAGCGTGAGCGTGGCGATGTGGTCTCCCTTTGAATCCCCGCGGTTCACCGGAAGGCTGACCTCCACGACCTTCTCCAGACGCAGGGGCACGGGGACCGCGAGGAAATCGGCTTCGAACTGGAGACGATCCACCTCCACGCCGAGCAGCGAGCCGCGGATGCGGCTGCCATCGACGCAGATGATCTCCGTCTCCTGGGCAGCGAGTGGCAGGCAGCTTGCCAGGAGCAGCAGTGCGGCGGCGGGTTTCATGATGATCATTCTTCCTCCTCCGGTTGTGCCTCGGCTTCTTCTTCCTTCACCTTGGGCTTCTCCGCTTTCCGCTGCAGGTTTGCCACGGCATCGCGACGGATCACCATTTCGCCGAGCAGGGGATGCTTGGCCACGATCTGGTCGCCATTGAAGGTGCAGCCACTCACTCCCAGGTAGCCCCGTCCACGGAGACCGAGGGTTAGGGGTGTCTTGGCTGCATCGCTTTCCGTTCCATCCGGCCGGGCGAAGAACATCGTGGAGATCTCATCCAGCGGTAGCTCGACCGCCTCGGGATGATGCGGTCCCTTGTATTGGACGGAGCGACCTTCTCCCGTGTTGGTCATTGAAAGGATCTTCCCCGTGCCCCGGTCGGAGCTGCGGGTGATGAGGACGTCGCGGGTGGTGTCGCCGCGCTCCTCGCTCCCGTGGCGGGTGGCAGAGGGGTCCCACTCGCGGACCTCGATGCGGGAGACGGTCTGCATGTCATCCCCTCCGATGAGGCTGCGGAACATGATGCCCTGCCCGCCAGGTGCGGTCTTCGCCGGGTCCTTGTATTTCCCGACTTCCTCGCCATCGAGCAGGATGTGGACCTCGCCAACGTGGCGGTCCACCAGCAGTTCCACCTCCACGGCGGACTTCTGCTGCTCCGGGCTGTCGCGGGGAATCGAGGCCATCGAGTAGAAGGCGCCATTGTTGCCGATCGCGTCCTGCCGCTTCAGCTCGAAGCCGTTCGAGTTGAGCTGGATGTAGTAGCGGTTCGCCTTGCCCGTGGTCTCGAAGCTGTCGCAGGCGAAGTAGGCTTGGATATTCGGAGCGTTCCGCCAGGTGAGGCGGAATTTCACGGCGAACGAGCCGGGGATATCGAACTCGCGGAAAACGGTGCCGTTCGAGTCAGCGGCGAAGCGGTTGGTGTCGTAGCGCCAGCCGTTCTTGATGGTCCACCCGGCATCGCTCTCCGGACCCTGGTAGATGATCTTGCGGGGGCGCATCCCGAGTTGCACCGTGCCGACGGATTCCCGCGGGATGCGCAGCTCGCCGGCGAAGTCCGTGCGGACCGTCACCGAGCTGTCATCGATGGCGCTGAGGTCCCCGGGAAATTGATCGCCATTCGCGAGCGTCAGCATGCAATCGTGCTGGTCCTCCCGCGGGCTGGTGTCCGTGAAGACCACCCGGCGCAGACGGTCGGCACGGACTTGGAATGGCTCGAATGCGAGATCGCTCTGGAGCAGCACTTGTCCGCTGTCCGACAGCGCGGTCACGGTGCCATTCAGCCGCGAGTCATCGGAAAGGATCACCTCGTCCGCAAGGGCGGGCAGGAGCAGGAGCGCGAGGATGGATGCTGAGCGGATCACGAAAAGGGGAGGGAGGTCGTTACGGTTCGTCGTCCCAGTCGTCAAGAAAGCCGCCACCAGTCTGAAACTCAAGGATGACAGCAGGGGAGAGATCGAGATCGATCTTTCCGGCGAGGGTGGACTCAAGCTGGATCCGGCCATTCGCCGAGGCGAGCGGCACCCCGCTGACACGGCCCACGGGTTGCAGATGGACCGCGATTTCCGAGGACGCGGCCTCTTCCACCTTGCGGCGCTGGTCGCGGGCGAAGTGGATCTCGGCGACCTCATTCATCGGCACCTTGAGCGGGCCGTAGCTGGCATCGATCTCCATGACCCCGTTGCGGATGGCGATCACCTGCCCCGAGAAACGGTCGGTGCCGTTTGAAAGCAGTGCGATGTCCCGGTGATCGCTCTCCATGCTACGGGCAGAGTCGGTCATGCCATTCCACTCCGCCAGGATGATGTCCGAGACGCGTACCGCGGCGGAAGTCCCCGGGACCATGAAGCCGATCCCGCCGCCGGGTGCCTGATAGGAACCCTGGCCTTCCGCCTTGGCCTCCCCGGCGATGCGACCGGCATCCTCGGAGACATTCCACTGCACTACGAACTCCCCATCGACGTGAACGGTGATGGTGCCGTGCTTGCGGTCGCAACGGATCTCGAAGATCGCCTCGCCGGTGTCCGGCAGACGCACGGAGGTGGTGCCATTCCGCACCCGCTCGGTCTGTGGCTGGCCCTCGTCATTGAACCAAGTCCGCTGGAGATAGGGATAGCCGGATTGGAAATTGATCACGTAGCTGGTGCCGAAAAGCCGGGCAAGCTGCTGCATGCCGCCGAAGTTCAGCCGCGGTTGCTCTTCCTCTTCACCGTCCTTCTTGTCCTTCGGAGCCGGGGTTTCGAGGTCCGCATGAAATGCCACGGAAAGGCTCGGGCGGCTGCGCCAGCCGAGCTTGAAGCGGAGCAGGGCTTGGTCCGGAAGATTCGCATCCAGCGTGATCGCGTCCGTTGCGCCGCCCTTCGAATACCACGAGGCGCCCGTGTGGACCCACGATGGCTTGCCCGCCTCTTCCTCGTCCGCCTTCGGGGTGAGAGGGGCGCGCAGGTTTCCGGCGAAGGGATCAGGCTCCGCGGCAGGTCCGTCCAGATGGACGACATTCCAGCCCTTCTCATCGAAGGGACCGGCATAGAGCAGGCGGCCGCCAAAGGGATTTGGCGAGATCACCGCGACGGCGTCCCGCGGCAGCACCATGGTGCCCGCCGAGGTGGTATCGATCGTCACCGTCTTGTCATCCGCCGCGACGACCTTGCCGGGGAACCGGTCGCCATTGACCAGGGTCACATGGCAGGGGTCGGACATCGCCGAGAGGGGATGCGCATTCCGCAGCACCACCTGCCGGACCTTGTCCCGCTGGAAGGGCATCGGCGTCGCCACGTCAGGGCGCGTCCACGTGATCACGCCGCCCGAGTCCATGCCGGAGAAGCGGCCGTCGATCTGGTTGCCATTCGTGAAGCGCAGCAGATCGGTAGCGGGCACGGCTTCCTCCGCGGCCAGCGGCGCGGCGAACAGGGCGGCGATGACGAGGGGTCGGATCATTTCTCGTAGATCGGCAGGAATCGGTAGTTCAGTGCGAGCGAGAGCAGGGAACCGGCGGTATTGAAGGACTGGCCCTTGTTCCCCGGCCACGAGCCATCCCGCGACTGGATGGTGGAAAGGTAGCGGATATTCTGCGCATTCCAATCATTCCACGTCTCCGGCTCGGCGTGGAAGAGCGCCTGTGACATGTAATACTCGAAGTAGTACGGGTAGTGACGGTCGCGGTAGTTCAGGTTCTTCTTGAGATAGTCCAGGGACGACTGGAAGCCCTTGCCTTCCTTGTCCTTCGCGAGGGCGAGGCACAGCACGCCGATCGCGGTGAGCGTCGGCTTCGGGCCGCTGGCGGAGGTGTAGCCGTAGCCACCGTCGCTGCCGCGGCAGCGCGCCATGTAGGCCAGGCCGCTCTTCAGTGCTTCTTCCGGGACGGGCAGGCCCGCATTTCTCGCGGCGTAGAGCGCGACAAGCTGGCAGCCGGAAACGGTGGTGTCGGAATCCGTGCTGTCCGGTGTGTAGCGCCACGCCTTCGAGTTGTTCCGCTTCTGCGCGCTCAGGATGAGTTCGACGGATTTCTGCAGGGCAGGGGCGATCTTCGGATTCTCGACGCATCCATAGGCCTCGGCCAGCGCGAGCGTGGCGAAGCCGTGGTTGTACATGCTGTTGCCGATGTAGCCGTTGGTCGAGTTCTGCTGGGAGAGTAGATAGTCGATGCCCTTCGAGATGTTCTTCGCATAGGGCCCGTGGTTCGGGTCCTCTCCATGGGCGAGGAAGGCGACCACGCACAGCGCGACCACGCCGGGCTCGCTGCCCATGCTATCGTCCCATGACCCGCGCGCGTTCTGGCTTTTCGCAAGGTAGGCCAGTCCCCGCTCGTACATCGCGTCCACCTGCGGCGGGATCGGATCGTCGGGACGGCGCGGCAAATTCTGGGCCACTACCGGCAATGCGGTGGCCATCATCAGAAGCGGAAAAATAAACCTCATTTCGCGAGTTTCTCGGCGGCGCGGTTGTAGGCGTCCAAGGCATCCTGGAACTCCCGTGGCAGGCCTTGGCCCGCCTTGCCGGAAGACTTTGGAACACGGCGTTCCTCGAATTTGGTGCCGGAGGTCCCGGCGTCGGCAGAGTTCGCGGAATCGGAGTTGCCCGTCTGGCCTTCACCGCCTTGATCGCCCGGCTTGTCGCCTTGCTGCGGATCGCCCGGTTTTTCCTGCGGCTTACCCTGCCCCATCATCTCCTGCATCATTTCGAGCATCGCCCCGCTGGCTTGGCCCTGCTGGTTGCCGGATTGCTTCTGGCGCTCTTTCGCCGCCTCGAAGATCTTTTCGATGACGTCCGTCTCGGCGGCGATGGTGATGCCGCCGGTGTCGAACTCGAGCAGGAGCGCGGACGCCTCGTCCATCGCCTCCTCGACGCCCTCTAGCAGCTCGATCACCTTGGGATTCGTCTGCTCGATGATGAGCTGCTGCACGTCGGCGGCGAGCTCGTCCTGGCGTTCGGAAAGCTTGTTCGCTCCTTCCTGATGCTCGGCGATCTTTGCCGCGAGATCCGCCTCTTCATCAGCGAGGCAAAGGACGGGCAGGGCGAGCAAAAGCGCGATGGTCGTTTTCATCATGGCTTGGCGGGTTGGGCCTCGTAGGAGCGGCGCAGGGTTTCCAGTGAGCGGGTGCGCGCGCGAATGTCCTGCTCCTGCTGGATCATCTTCATCACGCGCAGCATGAATTCGAAATCTTCGTCGGGGTCCTGGCCGCCGCTGTCGCCGCCGCCTTCACCACCACCGCCGTCTTCCTTCTCTCCTTCGAGCAGCTTCGCCCACTCGTTGAGCTTGGCGGCGGCCTTGCTCGATCCTTCCCAGGCGAGAGCACCCTGGTTGGCCTCCAGCACACGGCGGACGTCTTCGAGCTGCACGTCGATGCGTGACTCGGCCATCGCCTCCAGCACCTTGCGGTAGGCTTCCTTGTTCGTCCGGGCGTGGAAGTGGGAGAGGTCCTCCTGGATCCAGCGGACATCCGAGGTGGTGTTCGACTGCTGGCGGACGATGTCCACCAGCTTGCCGGAATCCGACGGGTCCAGCTCGCTCACCCGCATGCCGGCGGTGCGCTCGTAGAAGGAAGGCTCGATGACCGTGGTGGCGATGCCGGTCTCTTCGGTGGCAGCTTTCTTGAGGCGGTTGACGAAGGTGCTGGCCTCGAAGCGCTCGTTGGCGTCGTTGGCCTTGTCCACGGCGTCCTGCATTTTCTCCAGAGCTTCTTTTTGCTGCTCCACCGCCTCCTTCACGTCCTCCTTGGCCTTTTCCTCGGAGTTCTTCTGGTCCTGAGCGTCGCCGAGCTTCTTCTCGATCTCCGGCATGTCCTGCTGGGAAAGCTCCTTCATCGACTGCATGGCATCCGCCATCTTCTTCATCGTCTCCTTGTCGATGCTCTCGTTGCGGGCGCTGTCCTTGAAGAGCTTCTCCATCTTCTCGGCGAGGTCCTGCATGCGCTCGGTCTGTTGGCGCTCGGCCTCCTGCTGGGCCTGCAGCCGCTTCTGTGCGTCTTCCTCCTGGAGCTTCGCATCGTCCAGCATCTCAAGGCGCTGGTTTTCCTCGAAGAGATCGCGTTCGCGGCGGGCCAGGTCTTCCAGCTCGCTGATCGAGCGGTCGAACTGCGTCTTCAACATCTGGGCGTGCTCATCCAGCGTGAGGATGAAAAGCGTGACCGGCTCCGAGTAGGCCCGCGGGCGCCCCGGCAGATAGTCCTCCGCCCATGCGCGGAGGGTCAGCTTTTGCGGCACGATGTTGTGCGTTGCGGGGGAGAAGGCCACGTCACCCGACAGGCGATTGCTGGTCGGTCCGCCGTCCACGATTTTCATCTCGCCGGTAGCGGGAGTCTCGTCGGTGGCGCGGGTGAATTCACCCTTCCACTCCAGTCCAATCCGGCGGAGGCCGAAGTCGTCTTCAGAGGCCACTTGGAAATCGATGGTCTCGTCCGGCAGCATCGCGTGCTGGCGGGCTACTCCCTGGATATAGATGCCGGGAGCGCCATCGGGCAGCGAGTCGACGCGGACCTCGAAGCCGTCCTGACCGGCCAGGCCCAGCGTGTCGGTCCAGGAAATCGGCACCGTGAAACCATTCTCACCCAGCTCCAGCGGCGGGGTCTGCGCGGAGGTGCCGGAAATGCTCATCGTGCCGCCTTCGCCCACCACCGCCTGCTCGCGGGTAAGGGGGCCGTAGGTCGCTGACTTCAGATCGCGGGTGGCGTCCGCGGTGATGCTCACCTTGCTGCCCTGCACCGAGGTCAGCACGCCGGAGCCGAGATCGACCTCACGGGCGGGGAGCTGGAGGTAGTCCGGGTAGCTGACGTTTGCGAAGACCTTGCGGATCGCGGGCCGGAGATGGGGGATGATCTTGATCGAGTGCTTCGCGTCGCCGATCTCCACCTTGATCACACCCGGGTCCTGCTGGGCGGGGAAGTCGAAGTGGTAGCTCTTGTCCTCACGGATCGCCGCCACCGGGTCCTGCCGTCCGTAGCGGGCCGTGCCGTTTTCCGGGGTCCACTCGGAGTCCGCGCCCAGCGTCAGGCTCAGCCGGAATGCCTCGCCCTGTGGGACGGTCAACTCCACCGGCACGTTTTCCAGGGAGGTGAAGGTATAGCGCGGGGACGTGGAAAGCGGCATCAGCCAGCGCTTCAGCGAGCTCCATCCGGCCTTCGGTGCGAGCATGAAGCCACCTGCGGCCAGAGCGAATACGGACACCACGGCCAGCCCCCAGGTCTTGCTGCGGGAAGATGGAAGAGCCTCGTCCAGCTTCCGCCGCTCGGCCTCGGCCGCGACCTGCTCCATCGCCGCGGCACGCAGGCGGGGTGAGAGGGTGTCGGCGTTTTCCTTCTGGCCCTGCAGTTCCACCACGCCGAGAAGCCGGTCGCCAAGGCCTGGATACTTCTTGGCGATCAGGCGGGCAAGCTGGTTCTCCCGGCGGTGTCTCCACACCCAGCGGTGCAGCCAGAGGGGGGCGAAAATCGCGGCGAGCGAGGTGCCGCCGATCAGGATGCCGAGACGGACCGGACCGGGGGTCTGCCACACGCGGTCCAGCGCGAAGACGATGAGGAAGGACGCGACAAGGCCGAACAATCCGGCCAGCAGCGCCTCGGAGATCTTGTTTCTCCACAGGCGGCGGCGGAATTGGTCGAGCTGCCGCCGGAGGGATTCCGGGATCGGGATTTCCACCGGCGCTTTCGGTTCATCTGCCATGGATTCAGGCTGTAAACGTCGGTTGATTCATCGGCTTTACGAAACTCGCAGGATGAGACCCGGATTTCCAGCGGATTTCTCGCGGGAGGAAAGCGCCACCGGACGGGTCTTTCGTTCCCGTTCAGTCGCCACAATACGGGTTTCCAGCACGTTCCGCGCCGATCGTGGTGGCGGGACCGTGGCCGGGGAAGACCTTCGTATCCAATGGAAGAGCCAGAAGCTTCTCCCGAATTCCATCGATCAGCAACCTGCCGTCGCCACCCGGGAAGTCCGATCTCCCCAAGCCGCTGGCCATCAGCGTGTCGCCGGAAAAGAGCTCTCCTTGGTCCGGCAGGAAAAAGGTCACGCTGTCCGCGGAGTGACCCGGAACGTGGGCAAGATCGATGCGCAAGCCATCGATTTCCAATGACTTCCGGCCTTCCAGCACCTCATCGACGGTGAAAGGCTGGACGCGCACCTGCATCCCCAGATTCTGGAGCAGGGTCTCCAAGGTCAGCTCGGCCGAATGGGGTGAAAACGCATGCACTTTCACGCCCATCGCTGCCACCTCAGACGCATCGTCGATATGATCAATGTGCTGGTGGGTCAGCAGCAAGGCCGCGGGGACGATGTTTTTCGCCCTCAGCCATGCAGCGACTCCCATCGGGGCATCGACGAGGATGTAGGAATCTCCCGGGGTTTTCAGCAGATAACCATTTGTCTGGAAGAAACCACCGGTGAAGCGCTCAGGCATGGGACGGATCAAGCCCGCCCCATCCCGAGGTGTCAATCCGCCCACGAAAGCGGACGAGACAGTGGGCTCACTTCGACGCGCTGCCGTGCATCAGGTGGGCCTCCAGCTTGGCGATCGGCAGCTTCGTCAGGTCACCGGTCGAGGTGCTGGCGAGGGTCTTCCTTGCTTCCGCGGGGAGCGCTTTCTGGAGTGCGGGCAGGATGGTGGCGGGCGCCACGAGGTGCCAGCGGGGATTGCCTTCCTCCGCGACACGGTCGCCAATCTCCATCGCGATCCTCGCGAGCGCCTGCTTTTCGAGTTCCGTCTCCAAGCCGTGCATTTCCCCGAAGGACATCCCGCCCGCAAGACCCACTGGGCCGCTTTGCGGAGCGCGTCCTGCTTGGTCGGTCACGACCTTCGTGACGGACTGGGGTCGCAGTTCCACCCGGCTGTTCGGGATTTCGCTGAGATGGTCTTGTTGCCGCGGGTCGTCGCCCGCAGCCCGGAATGCCAGGGCTCGCACCCGGCCGAGATTGGAAAGGATGATAAGCGGTTCCATGATGATGGAATCGAGGTCCGATTCGATCAGACCATGGCCATACCCTCGCGATGGCGCAAGGAAGGATTGGCCGGAAGCCGGTGCCGCGAAGTGGGGCCGGAGGGCGGAAGTTCAAAGCTCCTGTTTGTCAAATCGCCGCCTGATGCAAAGATGGGGCAGATTTTGCTGCCACCATCCGCATGAGTTCCGGTTCCCGCTCGCTCCCCAGATTTTTCCTCGCCGCACTTTTTCATCCCTGGACGTGGCGCATGGCATGGCGGGACAGCCGGTCGCAGCGCGGGCGGCTGCTGATTTTCTCGCTGGCGATCGTCTCGGGCATCGCGGCGCTGACGGCGATCCACTCGCTGAAGGCCAGCGTGCAGACGGGCATCGAGACCCAGGCGAAGGCGCTGCTGGGCTCGGACTTGCAGATTTCCTCCCGCCAGCCGGTGTCCGCGGAAGACCTCACCCGCCTGAAAACGATGGCGCAGTCGGTCAGCCGGGAGACGTCCTTTCCCTCGATGCTGAAATTCCTTTCCGGCGGCGGCACCCGGATGGTGCAGGTGCGCGGGATCGAGGGCGGCTATCCCTACTACGGCGAGGTGGAGACAAATCCCGCCGGTGGCTGGCAGAAGCTGAAGGAGGGCCCCGGCATCCTGCTGGAGCCGGCGCTGCTGGACCAATTCGGCGCGAAGCCCGGTGACGAGGTCGAGCTGGGCGGCCTGCGCCTGCCCATCCTCGGCTCGGTGACGAAGCCCGCGCCAAAGAGCAGCCGCTTCAGCGGCTTCGCCCCGGAGGCCTACGTCCGGCTCGGCGATATCGAAGCCACCGGCCTGCTTTCGAAGAACAGCATGTCGAGCCACCAGGTGCATCTGGAGATCCCGGATGCAGCCGGGGACCTGAAGGAGACCATCCGGCAGGCTTTCCCCGATACCCCGTGGCGTCTGGAGACCCCGGCCGACCGCCGGGAAAACCTCGGCGACGCGCTGGAGCATTTCCAACGCTTCCTCGGCATCCTAGCCCTCGCGGCGCTGGTGCTCGGGGCGATCGGCGTGGCGGGCGCGGTGCATGCCCACGTGGTGCGCCGCGTTCCCACGGTGGCGATCTTGCGCTGCCTCGGTTGTCCGGGGCAGGTCGCCTTTGCGATCTACTTCGTGCAGGCAGCGGCGCTCGGGCTGCTGGGCGCGGTGGTCGGAGCCGGGCTGGGGATCATCCTGCAGACCGGGACGCTGTCATTCTTCGAGGGTGAGCTGCCGATCTCGGTGAAGGCGGCTCCGGAATGGGCGGTGGTCGCCCGCACGACTGCGGCGGGCTTTGCCGTGTGCTGCGGATTCGCCCTGCTGCCGCTGTTGAAAATCCGCCGCATTTCCCCGGCTGCCACGCTGCGGGGTGGGGCGACGCTGGAGGGGAATACCCTGCGGGCGCTCCCCGTGTATGCGCTGCTGCTGGGCCTGCTGGTGGTGCTGGCCCTGACCAATGACCCGGAGTGGAAGCGGGCGCTGTCGCTGGTGGGTGGTCTCGCCGTGGCCTTCGCGGTGCTCGTCGGCGTGGCGAAGCTGCTCATCGTCGTGACCCGGCGCTCGGTGAATTCCCGGATGCCCTACCTGCTGCGGCAGGGGCTTTCGAATCTCCATCGCCCCCGCAACCAGACCTTGCTCTTCCTGCTTTCGCTGGGGCTCGGCACCTTCCTGCTCGTGACGGTGCTGCTGACCGGCAGCCTGATCCGCGAGCGGATGAATCTCACGCAAAACGCGGAGAGCCCGAATCTCTACCTTATCGACGTGCAGCCGGACCAGGTGGCCGGGGTGCGCGAGACCGTGGAAAAGCAGGGCCTTCCCGTGCTGGAGAGCGCGCCGATGGTGACCATGCGCATCGAGGCGATCCGCGGCGTGGCCGTGCGCGATGTCCCCGGCTTGCCGCGATGGATTTCCCGTCGTGAATTCCGCTCGACCTATCGTGCCGAGATGAATGCCACCGAGACGCTCGTCGCGGGCGAGTGGCACTCCTCGATTCCGGACCCGGACCAGCCGGTGCCGCTGTCGCTTGAGGAAAAGATCGCCGGCGACATGAAGGTGGGGATCGGCGATGAACTGACTCTGGACGTGCAGGGCGTGCCAGTGAAGGCGCGCATCACCAGCCTGCGGAAGGTGGACTGGAGCCGCTTCAACCTGAACTTCTTCATGGTCTTCCCGCCGGGCGTGTTGGAGGACGCTCCGGGCTTCCACGTCGTCACCACCAAGACGCCGACTCAGGCCGCCTCCGGCGAATTGCAGCGGTCGCTGGTGGCCGACTTCGCGAACGTCACCGCCATCGACCTCACGCTCATCCTTGAGACGGTGCGCGATATCCTCTCGAAGATCTCGACGGTCGTTTCGGTGCTTGCCGGATTCACCGTGCTCGCAGGTCTTCCCATCGTCATCGGCACAATGCTCAATGGCCGCGACGTGCGACTGCGGGAAAGCGTGCTGCTGCGGACGCTCGGTGCCTCCGCGAAGCAGGTGCGGACCATCCTCGTGATCGAGTATGCCGCGCTCGGCGTGCTGTCCGCGTTGACCGGCGTCGTGCTGGCCGTCGTGGGAAATGCCGCGCTGGCGAAGTTCGTTTTCCAGGGATCTCCCTGGCCCGATCTCACGGTGGTCGCCGGGGCCTTCGTCGCGGCCACCGGCATCTCCGTCATCGGCGGCCTCGCCCTCAGTCGCGGCGTGTGTCACCACTCGCCGCTGGAAATCCTGAGGGGAGGGGCCTGACCCTCGCGGGTCATTCCGGCATGGCGGCGGTCACCCGGCCGAAGAGCCGGGGATCGCCATTGTGGACCGGCGGGATCTTCGCGGTCACGTGAAGGAGGTCGGTGCCTTCCACCGTGAACTCCACTCCATTGACCGTGCTGCTGATGTCGGGCACCGCTGCGGTCTGCCAGGCCTGGTTGTCGTCGCTATACTGCACCGCCACGGTGGCCGGTCCGCGGCTGGCGGGTCCCAGGCAATTGAAGGTGAGGGTCAGGGTGCCATCGGGATTTGCCACTCCGGTGGGCGCAAGCTGGAGGCCTCCGGAAAGCACGCTGTCGCCGCCGAGGAGCCAGACGAGGCCGTTGGCGACACCATCCTTGTCGGCATCTCCGGAGAAGCCGCGGTCTTCCATGGCCACGCCTTCTTGGCCGGAAATCCAGGCATCGTAGGATGCTCCGCTGCCTGCCTTCGTCACGCTCACGGCGCTGATGTTGTCCAGCCACGGATCGCCGCTCACCGCGGTGAAGCGGATGGAGAGGTTGCCGCCGTTCTCGATGGTTTTCGCGAGCGTGTGGAGCTGCCACGTGTCGTAACCCTGCGTGGTCGTGTCCACGACCATGTCATACACGGTGGTGCCCACGATGAACTCCGCCTTGAAGACGCCGCCCGGAGCAGTGGACAGGCCCGCGGAACCTCTGCCTGCGTAGAAGTTCATCGCCAGCGTGTCGCCCGCCTCCACCGTGGAGCCGAGGTCGCGGGTGATCGAGATCGTGTTCGCATTCATCAGCGCGAACCACACGCCGCCGCCGGGACTGGTGTGCGAGAGGTGGCGCGAATTCGTATCGGCCGCGCTGTTCTGTTGGTAGCCAGCCGCGGCAGTGGTTCCCGGATTCCAGCCGGGAGCGATGCGGGCCCACGAATTGGTGGTGAGGGTCCCCGTCGTCTCGAAGCTGCCGTTCTCCACCGGGATCAAGCGTACCGGCGAAACGATGAATGACCGTTGCATCGAGGTGAGCGTGGCATTGGCCGCACCTCGGTCCGTCACGGTGGCACGCAACTGATAGGAGCCATTCGCAAGCGCACCGAAGTTTGCCGTGTAGGGAGCCGCGGAGCTGCTGCCCGCGTCGGTCCATGCGCCGCCGTCGCGGCTGAGCTCGTAGCTGACCGTGTAGGGGCCGGTGCCGTTTGCCACGGTGGCGGTCGCCGTGACTTCGCTGCCGCTGAGGTAGCGCTGGCCTTCCGCTGGCCCGTCCAGCGTGACCGAGTAAACGGGAGCGGGGGTGATGGTGACGGCGCCGATGTTGTCCAGCCACGGGTCGCCGCTCACGGCGCTGAATTCGATGCCGAGCGGGCCGCCATTGGTGACGGTCTGGGTGATCGTGTAGGGCTGCCAGGCGTTGTTCGCCTGCAGGCTGGTGTTCACGGGGATCGTGTATTTCGTGGTGCCCACGACGAGGGAGGCGTTGAAGGTGCCGCCCGCCGCGGTGGATACGCCGGTCCTTCCGCGTCCGCCTTGGAATGTCACCGACACGGTGTCTCCGACACTGACCATCGTGTTCAGGCTCTGGCTGATCTTGCCAACATTCGCATTGATCAGCGCGAACCAGTTTCCGCCGTTCGCGCTGGTAGCGGACATGTGCGCGCTGGCCGGCGAGTTCAGGTTGTTCTGCTGATAGCCGTTCGCCACCACCCCCGGATTCCATGCCGGGGAGACACGCGCCCAGTTCTGGCCTTCGAGCTGCCCTGGGATTTCAAAGCTGCCATTTGGCACCGGCACCGTTGCGGCCCCTCCGACCGTGGTGAAGTAGAAGGTATAGTCCGTGGTGCTGGACGTGGCCGGGTCCGTCACGGAGAGCATCCAGTAGTAATTGGTGCCGGGCACCAGCGATGAAGGCAGCGGCCAGGTGGTGGCCGTGGTGCCTCCGGGCGGGGTGATCAGGTAGAGATTCGAGTGCGGGCGCGTGATGTCGTAGCGCGTGGCATCGCCGAAGCGCACCTCATAGGAAAGGTTGGAAGGCATCCCCGGGGTGGTCCAGGAGACCGTCTTCTGCGATGCCGAGGCATTCGCGCCCGCAGCAGGGGAGGGCATCACCGTGGCAGGAGCCTGC
The DNA here is from genome assembly GCF_025950085.1 of Luteolibacter flavescens. Classification (NCBI taxonomy): domain Bacteria; kingdom Pseudomonadati; phylum Verrucomicrobiota; class Verrucomicrobiia; order Verrucomicrobiales; family Verrucomicrobiaceae; genus Neoluteolibacter; species Neoluteolibacter flavescens. The sequence continues at coordinate 163,286 of NZ_JAPDDS010000010.1, read as the reverse complement.
TTCACGAGCAGCACCCAGTCTTCCGCGTCCGGACGCGCGGGCAGGTTCCACTGGCCGTTGACCGGAGTCACGCCGCCGATCTTCGTGGTGGCACCTGTCCGGGGATCGAACCACGATGCTTCGTAGGTCGTGGCGGCCATGCCGCGGAGCGTGCCGGTGGTGGTGCCGCTGCCGAAGAAGTAGACCACGAAGGTCTTGTCCCCATCGGAGGAAAGAAGCGAACGGGCGGGCTCCACAAAAGCCGACCAGGCCGCATCGTCGAAGCGCGGCACGAGCTTCCACCACTCCAGCGAGGTGTAGAAGTTCCTCAGGTAGGTCATCTGCTGGCCGGCGGGTAGATTTGCCCCGGTATGCCAGTCCATGTAGCGGGCGGGCATCTGGTAGGCGGTGCCATAGTCGCCCAGGGCGTAGATGTCATTCCACACGCCCGCGGCACCGTAGCCATAGCCGCACATGCCCCACTGGAAGGCCTTGTAGCCCGCACCGCGCGCGCCCTTCGTGTCCGTCCAGAAATGATCGTAGGGTCCCTCGTAAAGCACCACCGGCTTGGCAGGGGTGCTGTTGTAGAAATTCCGCGGTCCTGTATGACCGCTGAGATCCCCCTGCATCTGCACCGGCCACCACTTGTGGTAGGGTTTGGCCGACCACGTCGAGCGCCTGGGATCGGACGCGATGCTTCCCATGTTCTCCATGTGCGCTCCGAGGGGATGGCCATAGCCGTCATGCTCCGTCATGCCCTGCGCTCCTGCGAACCACCGCTGGATGGTGGTCGCATTGAAAGCGCCATACATGTAGGGATCGATCTCCTGTGCCACGGTCCACAGGACCGGGTAGGCCCCGAAACGGGCCGCCCAGTAGCGACCGAGACGTCCCATGTAATCTTCCGTGAAGACCGGGTTCGCAGGGTCTTGTGCCCAGGTGATCCCCGCATGGGCATGCAGCAGGCCCTTGTCCGCGACGTAGGCGAACTTGCGGTCCATGTTTTCCAAGCCCGGCAGGTCTGCCGCGGTGAAGCCATCCGTGAAATCCGCATGCGGCTCCTCGGACGGGTCGTCGTGCGCTCCTTCTCCGTGGGGCACGTGGATGGACTCCGACTGGAAGACGGTGAATCCCTGATCCACGCGCTTGTCCACGGTGTATTTGAACTGCGACGGGACTCCCGGGACATTCGACGTCGAGAAGCGCTCATGGATGAAGATCCAGTGCGTGTCCCCGAGGTAGAAGAAGGGCGTGCCGTCCGCATACGTGAAGTAGCGCCCGCTCGGCGCGACCTTGACGAAGCCGCGTTGGTAAAGTGGCAGCGTGCCGGTGTAGGCATCGCACTGGACGCTGCGGGTGATGCCCTGCAGCCCGCTGTTTCCCGCGTCGGTGCAGGTGGTCGTCATGGTCCACTCGCCGGTGGCCGTCGGGGCGAAGCGCACCCGCCAGGTATTCCCTCCATCCCAGAAGGCCGGACGCGTGATGATCTGTCCGCCGGGTCCCGTGAAGGTCGCCGTCACCTCGACATCCTGGAAAGGGTCCGGGTAAGCGATGGCGCTGGTGAGCGGGATTTCCGCCACCCTCCATTGCTCGGCGGTGAAGTCCGCAGCTTCCAGTGCGCCGGTGAGCAGGGGAAGGGCTAGGCCGGAACCGAGGATGAAACTGAAACGAGGGCTGGTTGGGATCATGGAAGTGACCGAGAAGGACAGGAGATGGTGAACGCAGGCAGGAAGTGGAGAGTCGTGGGATCAGGCGAATCGGCGGCGCTTGCGGAGAAGCAGCATGGGTGCCGTAAGAAAGGTGACGAGCAGGGGTAGTTGCGGCTCGGGAACCGGCGTGACCGTGATGGACACGTCGTCAATGCCGGGGGCGTTGTTCAGCCGGGACCTCCAGAAGCCGATCCGGATCGCGGTGCCCGCCGCCACGTTTTCCGCGGTCAGGGTGTAGGTGCCGGGTGTGAGGTCGGACAGCGTATCGAGGGTGGTCGTGAAGGCATTGCTCCAGATGGCGGCACCGGCCCGGGCGAGATTTGCGTTCCAAGGCTGGAGAACGGTGAAGGTCATCGAGATCGTGGAGGTTTCATCCAGAGTTCCCAGATCCTGGTAGAGCGGCCGGAAGCCGCCGGAGGTGCTGGAGACCTGGTCGAGGTTCGCAATCCAGTTGGTTCCTCCGTTGTTCGTGCCGACGGTGTAGCTGTTGGTGACTCCCGACCAACCGGTCGGGATCCCGTTGAGCCAGGTATTCGGAGAGGTCACGCCGAGTCCGGTGGTGTCTTGGAAATTGCCATTGATGAGGACGAGTGCCGCCGTGCTGGTGGCGGGGGCAAGCAAGCATCCGAGGGCAAGGGTGATGCTGAGTGCTGAACGGTTTGGCTTCATCGGGTGATCCGGGAATTTTTTTGGTGATGGGGGAACGTGGGGATCGCAAACCAATCCCCATCCTGCCGTCAGCCTACCGGGCCCGTGTCATGGGATTCCATGAGATCCGGGCCAAAAATTAGGACTCCATTGCCAAATTGTTGCGAGAAGCACGATGTGAGGTGGTGGGCCTTGGTGTGAGCGTGGGTCCCCGAATTCTCCACGCCGTGAGGAATTAATCCCTGCTTATGTGACTTTCCCGTTTCTCGATTCGGCTGGCTCCGTGAAAAAGCAGCTCCTCCAATACAAGACTCCTTTGCCAATTTTTGGGTTCCCGTGGTGCCCAATGATGAGTATTAAGCAATCAAAGAATTGCCGCCTCGTGTCCTCTGCCTGCCATGTCCGATACAGCCGTATTTGAGCGTGAACTGGTCTTCCGCACTCCGGACTTCCCGCTCGATGTGTCGATCTGGGACAATCATCCGGACTATCCGGAGATCACGCACGACTTCTGCGAGATCACCCTCATCCTCAGCGGTACCGCCTTCAAGCTGGTGGCGGGGCGCGAATATCCCCTGAAGGCGGGCGACGTCTTCGCCCTGCACGGAGCGATCCCGCACGGCTATCGCAACACGCGGAATCTCAAGGTCGTCAATGTCACCTACGATCCCTCCCTGCTGGGGAATGTGGAATTCGACGTGGGCGAGCTGCCCGGCTACCAGGATCTCTTCTACGCGCGGACAAATGGCGAGGGCTATCGCGTGATGCATCTCGACCTCGCCCGGCTGGAGGAGGTGCAGAAGCTCTCCCGTGCGATCGAGAAGGAGCTGCACCCCGGTCCGACCCGCCGCCGGGCCGTCCGCTACCAGGACCGGAAGCAGACTTCCGTGGAGAATTCCGAGCCGCTGCCGCGGGATCGCGGCTGCCAGTTCATGGCCATGGCGCACTTCATGAATCTCGTCGGGCTTCTATCCCGCTGGCGATTCTACAAGCCGAAGCTGGTCTCGGAGAAGATCATGAACATCGAGCGCGCGCTGGACTACCTGGAGCAAAACTTCGCGGAGCCGCTCGATCACCTCGAACTCGCGCGTCGCGTGGGCATGTCGCACCGGAATTTCCACCGAATCTTCCACCGCATCACCGGCCTCACCCCCTCGGCCCAGCTCCAGCGCGTGCGGGTGAAAAAGGCCGCCCACCTTTTGCAAACCACCGACAAGTCCGTGACCGAGATCGCCCTCCAATGCGGCTTCGCCGACGGCAGCTACTTCACCCGCTGCTTCGGCAAGCAGATCGGCATGACGCCACGGCACTTCCGGGAAAAGGGCAGCGAGGCAGCCCGCTGAAGCCATTTGTTAGCTTCACAGTCGTGGTAGCTCTGAAGGACGTGCAAGTGAGGCTTTGTAGTTTGACGGTCAGATCTGCTCTACATTAGTCGTGGACCAAGATGATGGGCATATGGAACCGCCTCAGGTATGCAGCGACTTGGGTGCCTCTGAGATTGCTGGCCAAGCCGTTAATGCATAATGTATGGCTGGTGTCCTCAAGGCGGTTCGATCTGGTGAGCTCGGCGTTTCGTCAGGTGGTGACAAGCGATGAGGGTGTCGCTGAGTGGAATGGACTGGCCGTGATCATTGTGGATGGGTCACTTCGGCGGGTTACAAGATACACTGATTTTAACCCTCCTTTAGAATACGCTATTCTGTCGCTGAAGATGCCCGAAGATATTTCCGAGGATCGTTTGAAAGAGTATCTCAGGTTGTATTTCCGCTGGTTTGATCCGAGTGAGTGCTTCTCTTGAAGCTGGGAAACGCCTCTTTATGAATGGAGGCTCCACCGGTTGTTCGGAATCAACAAATCGGAGTGCCTCTGTCGGGATGTCCAGTGTCCGACTTCTCCGATCCGGCGAGCTTCGGTCGACGCGATGAGAGATTGCCGCTCTTTTGCATCGGGCATCTATGGGAGAATTCCTTGAAATAGCGAAGGAATCCGTGGCGTTGAGTCCGGGAATGGCGTTGATGGAGCAAAAACGGGGAGGCGGGGGCGCGGAATGAGGTCTCTGGTCAGGGTGCCGGTGGTCTTTCTGGCCCTGTGGGGGCTGCTCCATGGCTTGGGGAAGCTCGTGCGGTTGTCGCCGGAGTGGCCGCTGTGGGTCGTGGCTCTGGCGGGTGCCTTGGCGGTGGAGCTGGTGCTCGGGCTTTACCGCTACGAAGCGGGAGCCGTGGCCCCGCGGCGGGGTCGCATGGTGGTGGCGTTGCGTCTGGCAGCGCTGGCGGTGCTGGGGTGGATCCTCGTCGAGCCGGTGTGGGTGCGGATGGTGGAGCGCGACCGGAATCGCGAGGTGGTGGTGGTGCTGGATGACTCGGCCTCCATGCACCTGCGCGACGATGGTGCGGATGCGACCCGGCTGGAGCTGGGCGAGCGCGGGCTGGAGCAGGCGGGCATCGTGAAGCAGCTTTCCGAATCAATGAAGGTGCGCACCGTCCGCGCGGCGCGCAGCGTGAGATCGGCGGGTGAAGGCGAGGCTGAGGGTTGGGGCGATGCCACCGACTTGTCCGCCGCGCTGGGGACCGTGCTGGAGCAGGTGCCGCCGGACGATCTGGCAGGCGTGATCCTGGTCAGCGACGGACGCCACAATCGCCCGGGCCGGGTGGAGGATGTGTCGCGGCGCTTCGGCATCCTCGACGCACCCATCGGCGTGGTGGCCACGGGCAGCGCCGAGCCGCCGCGCGATGCCTCCATCCTTGAGGTCCGGGCTCCGGAGGCGATCCACCTCGGCGACAAGATGCGGGTGACTGCCGCTCTGAAATTCGACGGCTACAAGGGAAAGCAGGCAAAGGTGCGGCTGATGCGCGGGGACGAGCAGATCGAGGAGCGCGAGCTTTCCATCCCACAGGAGCACCACCGCGAGGAGGTCCGCTTCACCACCGTGCCGGAGGAGGGCGGGGTCGGTGGATTCCGCATCGAGATCGCGGCGCTGGAGGGCGAGCGTTTCGCCGACAACAACGCGTGGGAATTCGAGACCTCGATCACCGACGCGCGGACAAACGTCCTGATCGTGGAAAGCTCGCCGCGCTGGGAATTCCGCTACTTGCGGAATCTCTTCTACGGCCGCGACAAGTCGGTGCACCTGCAATACGTGCTGCTGCATCCGGACCGGATCGAGGGCCAGCAGGACGAGCTGGTCCCTGCATCGGTCTCGCGGCCCTTCGGCGAAGCGCAGGCAACTCGCCTGCCGAAGGACGAGGCGGAGTGGCGGAAATTCGACGTGATCATCCTCGGCGACATCGCGCCGGATGCACTGGACGAGCGGCAGTGGCAGATCCTCGACGGCTGCGTGAAGGAGCGCGCGGCACTGCTGGTGATGGTGGCCGGTCCCCAATACATGCCGCATGCGATTTCCTCGCAGGCCGGCCGCGGCCTCGTGCCGGTGGAGACCTACGAGGGTCATCGTAATTTCTACTCGGCGGGCGGGGAGCCGTTCCGCTTTTCCCTCACGGCGGAGGGCCGGTCGCATCCGGTGATGCAGCAGGCGACCGGCGAGACCGCGAATGAAGCGGTGTGGGCGGACTTCCCCGAGATCTCCTGGCGGCAGCCGATCCGCAGTCTGAAGGAGGGAGCGGAAGTCCTGCTCACGGCGAATGCCGGCGGTGAGGGGCAGGCGATCGCTGGCGGCGAGGGACTGACCGCGGCCCTCGACGCCCTCGCGAAGCGCCGCGAGCTGGAGGCTGCATCCGCGCTGCTGGTGACGCGCCAGACGGGAAAGGGGAAGGTGGCGCTGCTGCTGACCGACCGGACCTGGCGGCTGCGCGAGGGTGCGGGCGATCTTTACCACCACCGCTTCTGGGGAAATCTCGTCTGCTGGGGTGCGGGGCCGGTGCTGCGTGCCGGTGGGTCGCGCGTGCGGCTCGGTACCGACCAACTGACCTACACGGCGGATGACCGCATCAAGGTGACGGCCCGGCTTCGCGATGCCGAGCTGAGCCCGGTGGTCGATGATGATTTGAAGGCCGAGCTGCTGCGCGATGGCGAGGTGGTATCGAGCGTGCCGCTGGCAGCCGTCGCGGGGTCGAATGGACTGCACGAGGCGGAGATGGCGCCGCTGGCCGCGCCGGGCCGCTACGAGGTGAGGCTGCGCGGCGCACAGGCCGACCGCTTGTCCGCGGAGGAGGGGAGCGGTGCCGTCAGTGCGGGCTTCCGTGTGGTCGGTTCGCGCGGGCCGGTGGAGCTGGCGGAGACGACGCTGAATCGTCCGCTGCTGGAGACGATGGCCCAGCTCTCGGGCGGCAAGGTCGTCGATCCCGCGAAGGCCGGTGACCTGACGGGACTCTTTTTAAAGGAAGGCGACGCTCGCAAGGAGCTGCGGGAGACGCCACTGTGGGACAATGCGCTGGTGCTGGGCCTCTTCGCCCTGCTGCTGGCAGCCGAATGGGTGATCCGCCGCGGCGGTGGACTGCCATGAAGAAAGGAGCCATGTCATGAGCACGGACGAAGCAAGACGGGAGATCGGACGGCGGCTGGAGGCAGTGCGGTCGAGCATCCGCCGCGCACAGTGGACGCGCGGCGCGCTGGTCATCGCGACGGTCATGCTCGGCGGGCTGCTGCTGATGATGGCGGTCGATCATTTCCTAGCGCCGCTGCCGCAGATCGCGCGCTGGGCGATGTTTGGCGCGTGGGTGCTGGGCACATTGGTCGCCGCGTTTTTCGGCCTGCGGCCCCTCTTGAGAAAGATCGGCCTCATCCAGGTGGCGCGGTGGATCGAGGGTCGGCACCCGGAGATCGAGGAGCGCATGAGCACCGTGCTGGAGCTGTCCGGCAGTCCCGGCGGGGTCTCGGAAAGCCTGCTGGAAGAACTCGCGCGCACGGCAGGCGAGGACGTGGACAAGGTGGATGCCCGCGCCGAGCTGAAGGCCGTCGGCGCGTCGAGGAAATGGGCGCGCCCGGCGATCGCCTTCGCGGCGATGCTGCTGCTGCTCTTTCTCGTGTGGCCGAAGGAAGCGGCGCGTCTCGCCGTTCGCGCGGTGGCACCTTTCAGCACGCTGGGGAATGCGGCGGCGGTGAAGTTCACGGTCGAGCCAAAGGACATCGAACTGCTGGAAGGCGATGCCCTGGAGATGACGGCCAGCTATGACGGCCCGGCCACGCAGCTCGAAGCGGTGATGACGATGCCCGATGGCAATGAAATCACCCAGCCGATGATGCCTGCCGGCACGGGCTGGAGCTATCGGCTCGATCCCGTGCGTGGCGAGAGCTTCCGCTACCGGGTGCGGGCGGGTCGTGGTGAAAGTGACGCCTACGAGGTGACCGTGTGGCCGCTGCCAACGATCCCGGAGCCTCGGGTGAAATTGTCATTTCCGGAGTATACCGGACTGTTGCCCGATGAAGCTCCGCTCGGCCGTGGCGTCGAGGCGGTGAGGGGGACGAAGGTGGAATTGACCGGTGCGCTGAATACCGCTGTCGAAGCCGCGTGGCTGGAGATCGACGGCAAGCACGTGGCCGATGGATCGGTGGAAAAGTCCGCATCCGGAGGTCGTGTGGCCTTGGCTTGGGATCTGAAGGAGGAGGGCTCCGGCGAAGCGGTGGTGAAGCTGAAGCATCGTCTTGGCAGGGAGATGGAGGCACTGCGTTTCCCGGTGCGGGTGCTGGAGGATTTTTCTCCGTCGGTGCGTTGGCTCAGTCCGGTGGCGACGGAGTTGCGCGTGCGGCCGGATGAAGTGCTGGGCCTGCGCTACGAGGTCACGGAGGACTTCGGGGTGGCCGCGCTCCAATTGGACGTGAAGGCAGGCGACAAGGATGTCCGCCGCCTTTCGCGGGAGCTGCCGGACAAGCTTGGCGGCGGCGCGAAGCCCGCGCGCTATCGTGGCGAGAGCGAGGTGGCGGTGGGCGAATTGTTGGAGGCCTCGCCGGGTGCGAGGGAACTCCGCCTGCGGGTGCGTGCCGAAGATGCGCGGCCGAAGGGTCTCGATGGACCGGGCGTGGGGCATTCCGAGTGGCTGCTGCTGAAGATCGACCAGAGTGCGGAATCGCTCGCCCGTCAGGAATTGCGCGCGGAGCACGATGGCGCGCGCGAGAAGATCGAGTCGGCGATGCGTCAGGCGCGCGAGGCGAAGGATCGGATGGACTGGCATCGCGGCGAGATGCAAAAGGAAGAACTCAGCAAGGATGCGCTGAAGCATTTCGAAGAGGCGCGCGAGAGTTTGGCCAAGGCGCAGGAGGATTTGCAGAAGCTCGCCGCGCAGATGCAGGAGAGCGTCCACGCGACGAAGGCGGACGAAGTAAGACAGGCATCGGAGCAACTGGCGCAAGCCCGTCAGGAACTGGAGAGCGCTCCCTTGCAGGACGGCCAGCAGCGTCGCGAGGAGAAGCTGGATCACGCCCGCGAGCAGGCGGAGGCCGCGATCAAGAATCTGGAGAAGGCGCGCGAGGAGATGGATCGTGATCGTCAGAAGGTCGAAGAGCTGGCCCGCTTCCAGGAGCTTGCCCAGCAGCAGCGCGAACTCGCGCGTCAGGCAGAGAAGCAGGCAGCGGCCCAACAGGAGGCAGCGATGGATCAGGCGTGGCAGGATCGCCAGCGCGGGGTGGAGGAGCAACTGCGCCAGCAATTGCGCGAGCAGCCCCAGGCGCGCGCCGAGGTGCTGGAGGCCCAGGCCGCGGAAGCCCGGGAACTCGCTGCGGAGGCCCAGGCATTGAGCGAGTCTCAGAAGGGCCTTGAAGAACAAACGAAGCAGGCATCCGCGGAATCGCCGGAAGCGCTGCGTGATGCCTTGGCAAAGGAGCAGGCGAAGATTGCCGAGGAGGCGGCAGGCCAGCTTGCCGAAGCGCGCGAGCAACGCAACGAAGCTGCGGACCTCCTTCCTCAGGCGGTGGCAGCGACCGAACAGGCAAAGGACGCGCTTTCCAAAGGCGATGACAAATCCGCGGCCGAAGCCGCGAAGGAAGCTGCAGCGGCGATGAAGGAAGCTGTGGCCGACTCCGAGCAAGGCCAGTCCGAGCAAGGCCAGTCCGAGCAAGGCCAGTCCGAGCAAGGCCAGCCCGAGCAAGGCCAGCCCGAGCAAGGCCAGCCCGAGCAAGGCCAGCCCGAGCAAGGTCAGCCCGAGCAAGGTCAGCCCGAGCAGGGTCAGTCCGAGCAGGCAGAGATGAAGGCGGGCGTCGAGGCGCTTGCCGGGCGTCAGGAGAAGGTGGCGCAGGCCCTGGATGCCTTGGCTGAAGGGAAGACCGCCGAGGCTTTGCAAGGACTCCAACAGCTTCAGGCAGACGAGGCGAAAGGGCTTTCCGAAGCGATTGCCGGAATGCCGCAGGCCGAGGGGTCGGGCCACATGAATGAGGCCCGGGATACCTCTCGCCAAGGCGGCGAGCAGGCGCAGTCCGCCGCGCAAAAAGGCAGCGAGGGCAAGCCCCAAGAAGCAGCCGGGCAGCACCAGCAATCGGCGGCCAATCTTCAGCGTAGCGCCGATGCCCTGGGACGTGCCGCGGAGGAGTTCGACCGTGCCGCCGGGCAGGCGAGGGGGCAGCAGCCGGAGCAACATCGTGCGCCGTTGACGCCGGGGGATCTCGCGGAGGCCTTCCAGTCCGCATCCCGCGCCTCCGAGCAGGGTCAGGCTAGCCAGTCCGCGAATCAAGCGGCGCAGGCCGCCGAGGCCATGGCAAAGGCGGCACAGTCCGCCCGCCAGCAGATGCAGGGGCAAGGCCCGGCGGGACAAAGCCAACCTGGCCAACCCCAGCCCGGCATGCCCGGTGGCCAGCCGGGCGAGAAGCCCGAGGAAGGCCTTCGCACTCCCGAGGCCGATCCCGGGGTGCCGCCTGAGCTGGCGAAGCTCGGGATCAGCGCCGAGGATTGGGAGAAGATCCAGGCCAACCTGAAGTCCGATGTCGGCGGCGCGGCGGCCGGCGGCGTGCCCGAGGAATACCGCGGGCTGGTGAAGAAATACTTCGAAGCGATGACCGACGAATGAAAGCCCGTCTGATTTCCCTGATGCTCTGTTTCGCAGGTCCCGCCGTCGTCTCGGCGGAGGTGGCGGATCCCGTCTTCGCCGAGTGGCGGGAACGCGTCGATCCCGCGGTCGAGTCGGCCTTGGAATACCTCGCGCGCGTCCAGAAGGCGGACGGCTCCTTTCCAGAGAGCTATGGCGACTCCACCGGTATCCCGGCGCTCGCGGGCATGGCCTTCCTCTCAAAGGGTCACCTGCCTACCGAGGGGCCGTATGCCGAGGCGCTGAATAAGAGCATCGACTTCGTGCTCCGGAACCAGCGCGAGGACGGGCTTTTCGTGAAGGGCAATGCCGGCAGCGGTCCGATGTATGCCCACAATATCGCCACGCTCTTTCTTTCGGAAGTCAGCGGCATGGTCGATCCGGAGCGGCAGAAGAAGATCGCCGCGGCGCTGCCCCCCGCGCTCAGCCTGATCCTGAAGGCGCAGGCGGTGAAGAAGGACGACCGCCATCAGGGCGGCTGGCGTTATCACCCAGGCTCATCGGACAGCGACACCTCGTGCAGCGGCTGGGCGCTCATGGCGCTGCGCTCGGCGAAGCTGAATGGCGCTGCGGTGCCGGATCAGGCGATCACCGATGCGATCAACTACGTCGGCCGCCACCAGCACGAGAAGGAGGGGGCCTTTGGCTACATGAACAACTCCGACCACGCCCGCTCCCTCACCGGCATGGGCCTCCTCTGCCTGGAGCTCTGCGGGAAGCATGGCACCCCGGAGACGGTGAAGGCCGCGGACTACGTCATGAAGACCTTTCGCGACCTGCCGGGCGACCAGTTCGAATTCTACGGGAACTACTACAACGCGCAGGGCACCTTCCAGATCGGCGGGCGCTACTGGAGCGAGTACGCGACCTGGATGTATGACACCTACTTGAAAAAGCAGACCGACGACGGCTCATGGAACAGCCGGGAGGCCGGCCGCGTCTATGGCACCTGCATGATGGTGCTCGCCTTCACGGTGCCCTACCGCCAGCTCCCGATCTACCAGCGGGACGAGACGGTGGACGAGGCCGAGTGAGGTGCGCTTTGCGCTTACTCGGCTGCCTTTTCGCCCGCGGGAACCAGGTTCTCCGGCAGGGCGGGGGCGTTGGCGCGCCCGGACTTGATGGCCTCGAGCAGGTTGCCGCCCGTCTCCTTTTCGTGGCGCACGGTCAGACCCACGTAGAAGGCACCCGCCGCGAGGACGAGGAAGATCAAGGTCATGAAAAAGCTCGCCGCCGCGCTGGGCTGCGAGGACTGGACGATCACGCGCTGCGGACCGGCTCCCGGGGCATTGGCGGCCTTGCGCGGGCCACCACCGGCAGCAGCGGCGGAGGGATCTTCCTTGATGATGGGGGATTCCTCCGGCGGCTTCTCGCGGGCCAGCGCCTCGCGCTCCTCCTCCGTCAGGGTGAAGTCGAAGGCGACATCGCCGATTTTCACGGAGAGCCCGTGACGCAGGGGAATAATTTCCTTCTGGATGCCCTCCAGCTTGATGCCGTTCGTCGAGCCCACATCGCGGAGCTGGTAACCGCCATCGATCCGCTCCATCACCGCGTGGCGCACGGAGACCGAGCCGTCATCGATCACGATGTCGTTCTCGCTGCCGCGCCCCATATTGACCTTCATGCGATCAAGCAGGAAGCGGTAGGGCTGCGGGGTCCGGTCGGCGACGGTGATGGTGACGCGAGGCATGAGGTGAAAAACGTGAACTCAGGCGGTTTTCTAGCGGGAAAGAGTGTAACCCTGCACGGAAAAATTCGGTCAGGAAGCGATCCCGAATAAATATGCATAAACCCTTGGTCCGCCGATAAAATTTCAACTTGCAGGAGTAGAAGAGAAGCGCTAATCGACCGCGCCCGATTTTTCAGGACCGGGCGTTATTACGGATTTACCGAAGATTTCAAGAGACCCCAATCGACATGGCCGAAAAGAAGCAACCTGCGAAGAAGGCGGAAACCGCCAAGCCCGCGAAGAAGTCCGAGAAGGCTTCGCCAAAGGCTGAAGCGAAGAAGCCCGCCGCCGAAACCGAATCCGCCGACGAGGTCGTGGAGATCAAGCCTCCTGCCGGTCCGGTGAAGATCAGCGGCTTTGTCCTCACGCAGCGCCAGCGTCTTCTCGACCTCCGCGACGAGCTGGTGGACGCCATGTCCGGCATGACCGGCGAGATCCGCAATGCCCCCGAGGGCAGCGAGGCCTCCGGCAGCGGCATGCACCAGGGCGACGCCGGCAGCGATGCCTATGACCGCGACTTCGCCCTCAGCGTGCTGGCGAAGGAGCAGGACGCCCTCTACGAGATCGAGCAGGCCCTCCGCCGCATCGACCGCGGCGTCTATGGCGTCTGCGAAATGTCCGGCAAAAGCATCCCCCAGGCTCGCCTGGAGGCGATTCCTTTCGCCCGTCTGACCGTCGAGTGCCAGGCCCAGTGGGAGAAGGAATATGGCAATCGCCGCTTCCGTCCGTCCAATGAAGTCGGCTTCTCCGGCGGAAATTATGCGGATGATGACGATTCTGAGTCGGTTTCGCTTGACGAGGACGACGACTAAATTAGCGTTCGCGCCCCAACTTCCCGCCGCAAAATGCCTCGCGAAATTATCATCCTCGAATGCACGGAAGCCCGTGCCGAAGGCAAGCCGCCTTCGCGCTACGTGACCACGCGCAACAAGAAAAGCCTGCGCACCCCGGGTCGCTTGGAGAAGGTCAAGTTCAATCCGAATCTCCAGCGCCGCACCGTCCACCGCGAACTCCGCTAATCTAGATTCCCATGACCGAACCGAAGACCGTCGAACGCCGGATCCGCTTCCGCAAGTCGAACCGCAAAATGACCACCCGCCGGCACGACATCCCGGCGGCCGAGGTCCATTTCCTGAATCCCGATCTCCTTTCGAAGTTCACTTCGGAGACCGGCAAGATCCTGCCTCGTCGCGTGACCGGTGTTTCGGCCAAGCTTCACCGCAAGATCACCCGTCAGATCAAGCGCTCCCGCGCTGTCAACCTGATGCAGTAATCGGGCGTTCCCGAAAGCAACGCTTTACCGGAAGCCTGCCCCTGAACCGGGCGGGCTTCTTTTGTTTCCGGCCCCAATGAAGGAACTGAAGGATACCCAGAACGAGCGGGACGACCGCAATCTCGCCATCGACCGCGTCGGCGTGAAAGGCCTGCGCTTCCCGGTGGAAGTGCGTGACAAGGGCGGCTCGACCCAGCGCACCGTCGCGACCGTGGCGCTCGCCGTCGACCTGCCGCACCACTACAAGGGCACCCACATGAGCCGCTTCGTGGAGGTGCTGAATTCCCACGGTGGCTGCCTCGACGTCCGCTCGATGGCCGGCCTGCCGCGCGAGCTGCTCAAGCGCTTGGATGCGCGGAAGGCACACGTGGAGTTCCAGTTCCCTTTCTTCCGCAGCAAGCCCGCGCCGGTCACCGGCCAGGTGGGGCTGATGGACTACGAGGTCCGCTTCGAGGTGGAGGCGGTGCAAGGTGGCCCGCTCGACTTCATCGTCACCGTCATGGTGCCTGTCGCGACCCTCTGTCCGTGCTCGAAGCAGATCAGCGACCGCGGCGCGCACAACCAGCGCGGCGTGGTGACCTACTCCGTGCGCTGTAAGGAGCCGGTGTGGATCGAGGACCTCATCGAGCTCGTCGAGCGCTCCGCGAGCTGCGAGCTCTACAGCCTGCTCAAGCGCCCCGACGAAAAGGCCGTCACCGAGCGCGCCTACGACAATCCGGTCTTCGTCGAAGACCTCGTGCGCAACGTCGCCTCACGCTCGAACGCCCACGCGGACATCGAGTGGTACAAGGTCGAAGCCGAGAATTTCGAGTCGATCCACAACCACAACGCGTATGCGGTGATCGAGAAGGCGGTGTAATCTGCCTTCGCCATGTGCCGCTACGCTTTCAAGGAGTACAAGTCACACTTCGCTTGCTTCGTCTGTAGGAAAGCCTTCAAAAAGCTACCGATTGCGGAGTGGGCGGAGCAACGAGGCTTGGTCCATGCGTATTCCAAGTTGCTCAAATTCAACTGGACGGACCAGAAAGCCGCGGTTGAGGCCGAGGTGGGCACCACCTACCAGGCGATTTGCGATCTGTATTTGGAAAGCGTCTCGCCTTGTCCTCAATGTGGCAATCGCATGGGTGCCATGGGATTGGACTTCAGGGCACCCCGGATGAATGACGAGGAGGGATGGGATATCATTTCGGCACTCTACGAGCGCGGATTCGCCTTCGCGGGGTGTGGTTGTTCCGTGGGGTATCGTCCACCTCGGAAGGTGAGCGAGCTTGAGGGATTTCTCGCGGAGCATCAGCGGTCGTCGGAGGGGCAACGGCTGTTAGCCCGGATTCGGGCGAGGAGGAGTAAGTAGGAGGCTGTTCGCTGGGCGCAAATTTGCCCGCTTTACGCCCCGTCCTATCTGCGCCTAACCTGCATCCTTCAGGATAGCGTGCCAGGTTGTCTCGTGGCCTGCGATGAAGGTAGCGGCCTCAAGAGCGCGCATGTTTGGCGCTCGCGGGGCCAATGAATTTTTCGATATTCAGATGGAGCGGTTCCCCACACAAGCGGACATTGACGAGATGAAGGCCCGGGGATTTGTCGGGTGAGCCAGTGGACTAGTAGCGATGGGCAAGAAGGCAGAATCCATTTGTGAAAAAATTCGCGAAGCCTTTTGTGGGGTGGCGCTGGGGAATGGCGTGGGACTTGAAGAAGCACAGGGCCTTGATGGTGGTGAGGACGAGGAAGCTTGCGCCAAGCTGCGGCTGGAAGATGAAATCGAGGATTGGACTCGGATTTCCTCCTGTCGGTTGAATGCCTGCCATAGCAGCCTCAGCTTCTTTGATGCGGAGGGGATGCGGTTTCATCTTCCTGCATATTTGATCGCGGACCTGAAGGGTGAATACGGGTTCCATCTAGACTTCAGCCTGACCCACTTGAGCGACTACAACAAAGGGCAGTTCGCATCGTTGTCGGCTCATCAGAGGGAGGCCGTAAGGGAATACCTTCGATTCATTTTCGAAGAGCCGGACTATCTGTATGAGCGACCTTACATTGAGGGTGCTCTTCTTGGGTTCTGGAGCGAAGATCGGGACGAATAGGCGTTGTCTCCGCACCGGGCAGCCTGGAGGTGCTTCATTTGCCCGCTTTACGCCCCGTCCTATCTGCGCTTAGGGTGCATCATTCAGGATAGCGTGCCGAGTTGGCCCGTGGCCTGCTAGGACGATGCCTACCCCAAGAACGCGCATGTTTGACGCCTACGAGGCCAATGGATTTTTCGATGAAATGTTCGATGAGAGCGGTGCAGTCCGGCCCCACTACCGGACGCTGCTGAATCGCTTCTCAAGCTACCCGGCGGAGGATTTCGAGGCCCGCCGCGCGTCCTGCGATCAGCATTTCCTGAGGCAAGGGGTGACCTTCAACGTCTATCACGACGACCGGGGCACCGAGCGGATCTTCCCCTTCGATCCCGTGCCGCGCGTCATCCCGGCGAATGAATGGGAGCATCTCGAGGCCGGGCTCACGCAGCGGATCATCGCGCTGAATCTCTTCCTGCACGATATCTACCACGAGCAGCACATCCTGCGCGACGGTGTCATCCCGCGCTTCTACATCGAGGAGGCGAAGCACTACCGCCCGGAATTCCGCGGCATGAACGTGCCGAAGGACATCTACATCCACATCTGCGGCAGCGACCTGATCCGCGGGGCGGATGGGACCTACTTCGTGCTGGAGGACAATGGCCGCTGCCCCTCCGGCGCGTCCTACCTGCTGGAAAACCGCAATGCGCTGAAGCGCGCGTTTCCCGGTCTCTTCGAGTCGCTCGGCGTGCGGCCGGTGGATTCCTACCCGCGCGAGTTGCTGAACATGCTTCACCACGTCTCCCCGCATCGCGAGGGGGAGCCGGTCTGCGTGCTGCTCACGCCGGGCTGCTACAATAGCGCCTACTTCGAGCACTGCTATCTCGCCCGCGAGATGGGCATCGAGATCGTGGAGGGCCGCGATCTCGTGGTGATGGACGACTTCGTCTACATGCGCACCACGAAGGGCCTCGTCCGCGTGGACGTGATCTACCGCCGCATCGATGACGACTTCCTCGACCCCACGGTCTTCAGGAAGGACTCGGTGCTCGGCGTGCCCGGCATCATGCGCGCCTACCAGGCCGGCAATGTCGCGCTGGCGAATGCCGTCGGCACCGGCGTGGCGGACGACAAGGTCATCTACTACTTCGTCCCGAAGATCATCGAATACTACCTCGGCCAGGATCCCATCCTGCCGAACGTGCCGACCTACCTCGCCTCCGAGGACAGCGACCGGAAGTACATCCTTGAGCACCTGCCGGAGCTGGTCGTGAAGGCGGCGAATGAATCCGGCGGTTACGGCATGCTCATGGGCCCCTCCGCCACGCAGGAGGAGATCGCCAAGTTCAAAGAGAAGATCATCGAAGACCCGCGGAACTTCATCGCCCAGCCGGTGGTTTCGCTGTCCCGCTCGCCCACCTGGTGCGAGGGGTCCATGGAGGGGCGCCACATCGACCTGCGCCCCTACATCATCTACGGCGACGACGTGAAGATCGTCCCCGGCGGCCTCACCCGCGTGGCCTTGCGGAAAGGCTCGCTGGTCGTGAATTCGTCGCAGGGCGGCGGCTCGAAGGATACCTGGGTCTTGAAATAACTTCCGTCATGCTTTCCCGCGTTGCCAATAGCCTCTACTGGATGGTCCGCTACATCGAGCGGGCCGACAATCTCTCCCGCCTGATCGAGGTGAACGGCCAGCTCCTGCTGGACCACGAGCGCCTCGACAGCGAACGCCTGCGGGCCTTCTGGAAGCCGATCATCCTCGCTACCGGGGATGACGAGCTTTTCGGCGAGCTCTACAGCGACGCCAGCAGCGGGGAGGTCATCCGCTTCCTCACCGATGACCGGAAGAATCCGAATAGCATCGTCTCCTCCATCGCCCAGGCCCGCGAAAATGCGCGCATGGTGCGTGACCAGCTCTCGGAAGAGCTGTGGGAGGAGTTGAATGGATTGTATCTTTTTATCAACTCCCGGGCCGGCGAGAACCTGCTCACGACCGACCCGACCCGCTACTACGAGACGATCCGCCGGGCGACCTTCACCTTCCACGGCATCGCCGCCGCATCGATCGCGCGCAGCGAGTCCTGGGAATTCATGGACCTCGGTCGCCATCTGGAGCGCGCGGACAAGACGACCCGCTTCCTCGACATCACCAGCTTCCTGCCGGAGGTGGAGGATGGGAATGGAGCCGCGACCTTCCATTGGACAGCCATCCTGCGCTCCTGCGGGGCGCTCGGGGCCTTCCGCGCCGAGCATCTCGGCCAGCCCTCGGCGAAGAGCGTGCTGGACCTGTTGATGTTCTCGAACAACTTCCCGCGCTCGGTCCGCTACTGCGTGGACCGCATCGACCGGAACCTGCACCGCATCTCCGGCTCGCCACGAGGCACCTACACGAATGGTGCCGAGCGCGTCGCCGGGCGGATGCTGGCGGAGCTGGCCTACGGATCTGCCGAGGAGGTTCTGGAAAGCGGGCTGCACGGCTACCTCGATGACGCGCAGACGCGCTTCAACGAGATCGGCGACGGGCTCTTCCGCGCGTACGTCTTCCCGGACATCACGGATGCCCGGCCGCCGATCCCTGCTGCCAGTGTTTCGGCGGTTGTGGCTTGGCAAATGTCCCAGCAGCAGCAATAGCCGCGGCGTCACCCGCCCGCCGCCCGTTTGAACACGTTCCTCGAATCTGGCCCGAATCCTGCGCCTACCGCCGGACCTCCCATGGGACAACCGTTGCAGCCCGGCCCTATCTTCAAAGTCCTCCACCGCACCGTCTTCGAGTACGATGCGCCGGTGCGGGACAGCCTGAACACGCTCCATCTGGAGCCGCGGACCTTTCCATTCCAGCGCACACTCTCCGCGGTCGTGAGGGTCCTGCCCGCCACGCGGGTGCGGCGGTTTCACGATCTCTTCGAGAATGTGACGCATCACTTCGAGGTGCCGGGGGATCACCGGCGGCTGGAAATCGAGAGCCGCATCCGCATCCAGAATCTTCCGCTCATCATTCCGCAGGCGTCACAGCAGGCGCTGATCCACGAGTATCGGGGCGGGGACATCCCGGAGCGGACATGGGCCTACCTGCAGGACAGCCGCTTTGTTTTCCGCCACCCGCAGATCTGGCGGCAGGCGCTCGACATCACGGCTGGCATCGAGCCGGTCTTCGAGCAGGCCGTGGCGATCATGCACTGGGTCCACCGCGAGTTCCGCTATGAGGCGGGCTCCACGCATGTGAATACCCATATCGAGGAGGCCTTTGCCTTGCGCCGCGGGGTTTGCCAGGACTTCACGCACGTGATGCTCGGGCTGTGCCGCGCCATCGGCATCCCGGCGCGCTATGCCTCCGGCTATCTTTACAATGGTCCGCGCGATCATCTCGTCGGCGCGCAGGCATCGCACGCGTGGCCGGAAGTATTCTTCCCGGGCGTCGGCTGGATCGGCTTCGATCCGACGAATGAGACATTGGCCGACGAGCGATACATCAAGGTCGCGGTCGGCCGTGACTACGACGACGTCGCTCCCGTCCGTGGCACCTACCACGGCACCGGCCACTGCAAGATGACGGTGACGGTGGAAGTGGACAAGGTGGAGTGAGAGGGCTTTCGTAGCGCAGGCTTCGTAGCGTAGCGACTGCGTCGCTACGGCGGGGCGAGGTCCGCACCACGGAGCCACCCGCGAACATCCCTTCGGCCCGCGCCCAGCCAGAAGGGCGCAGCCCTTCTGCTACGGGATAGAGGGTTGCCTCTGCTCCCATGCGGCGCTCGTCTTGATGCCTTTGCTTCGTAGCGTGGCGACTGCGTCGCTACGGCGGGGCGAGGTCCGCACCACGGAGCCACCTGCGAATCTCCCTTCGACCCGCGCCCAGCCAGAAGGGCGCAGCCCTTCTGCTACGAATAGAGGTTCGCCTCAGCTCCTATGCGGCGCTCGTCTTGATGCCTTTGCTTCGTAGCGTGGCGACTGCATCGCTACGGCGGGGTGAGGTCCGCACCAAGGAGCCATCCGCGAATCTCCCTTCGACCCGCGCCCAGCCAGAAGGGCGCAGCCCTTCTGCTACGGGATAGAGGGTCGCCTCTGCTCCCATGCCGCGCTCGTTTTCATGCTTTCGTTTCGTAGCGTGGCGACTGCGTCGCTACGGCGGGGCGAGGTCCGCACCACGGAGCCACCCGCGAATCTTCCTTCGACCCGCCCCCAGCCAGAAGGACGCAGTCCTTCTGCTACGAGCGGCTATTCTACCACGAGCAGCCCTTCTGCTACGAATGGAGGTTCACACCTTCTCGAACACACCATTCGAGTCACCGATGCGCTGGGCTTTCGCTCCCATGCGGTCGAGCAGCGAGAGATACAGATTCGTCATTGGCGTGCCCTTCGGAGCCTCGATCACGCGGCCGGGATTGAGGGTGCCGTTGCCTCTGCCGGCGAGCAGCACGGGCAGGTCGTCGTGATTGTGGCGGTTGCCATCCGCGATGCCGCCGCCATAGACGATCATCGAGTGGTCGAGCAGCGAGCCCTCGCCATCCGGAGTGTCGCGCATCTTCTTCAGGAAATAGGCAAGCTGTTCGACGTAAAAGCGGTCGATCTTCCCGATGCTCTCCAGCGTCTGCGCATGGCTGCGGTGGTGGGAGAGCTCGTGGTGTGCGGAGTGGACCTCGATTTCCGGGAAGGTGCGGTTCGATCCGTCATGCGCGAGCAGGAAGGTGGAGATGCGCGTCGTGTCCGTCTGGAAGGCGAGGTGCATCAGGTCGAACATCATCCGCATGTGCTCGCCGTAGGTCTCCGGCACGCCGTTCGGGCGCTTGTCCTCCGGCACCTCGACGCGGAATTTCTCCGCGCGCTCGATGCGCTGCTCCACGTCGCGCACGGCGGTCAGGTATTCCTCCATCTTGCCGCGGTCGGTCGAGCCGAGCCGGGTCTGGAGGCGCTTCGCATCCGCCATCACAAAGTCGAGGATACTCTTCCGGTAGGCGCGGCGGCGTGAGTCTTCCTTCTCGTTGCCGGAGCCGAACATCTTCTCAAAGACCAGCCGCGGGTCGCGCTCCGCCGGGGCAGGGGTGGAGTCATTGATCCACGAGAGATTGAACTGATACGCGCACGAGTAGCCCGAGTCGCAGTGCCCGGAACTCCGCGCGGGATCGGTGGAAAGCTCCAGCGAGGAAAGCCGCGTCATGTGGCCGATCTGCCGTGCGGCGATCTGGTCGACTGACTCACCCAACTCGATGTCCGCGCCGGCCGTCTTGCGGGCCTGGCAGCCGGTGAGGAAGGTGGCGTTTGCCCGCGCGTGGTCGCCGGCTCCGTCGCCATTCGCGAAGGCCTTGTCGTGGTCGAGCCCGCGCAGCACGGAGAAGTGCTCGCGCAGTTCGGCGAGCGGTTCGAGCGTCTTGGACATCGTGTAGTCTTTCCCGGTGCCGGTGGGGCGCCAGAGGTCGAGGTTCACGCCATTCGGGATGTAGATGTAGGCCATCCGCGTCGGCGAGGCGACTTTCTTCGCGGCGGCCTGGGCCAGCGACGGGAATGCAGGGACAGCGAGGGTGGCGGCGATGCTTTTGAGGAAGGTGCGGCGCTGGGTCATGGCGATGAACTTGGAAGATGGGATCTGAAATTCGGGATGCTGGACCGGGCGATCACTTGTCGCCGCGTCGATACTGGAAAGGAACGGAGTCGATCATCGCGCGCAGCATCGCCCGCGAGCTGCCGCCGGCGGCTTCGGTGTCGGCGACGATCTTGTCGAGGGCGGGCTTGTCATACCAGTCCAGCCCCCGGCCGAGCGCATAGGTGAGCATTTTCGACGCGACCGAGCGGTGGAAGTCCGAGCGATGATCCTGGACGAGCACCTTGCGGAGCTCCTCGACGCCGTGGAATTTCTGCCCGTCGGCGAGTTCGCCGGAGGCATCAATGGGCTTGCCGCCATCCTGGTCGCGCCATGCGCCGGAGGCATCGAAGTTCTCCATGCCGAAGCCGATGGGGTCCATCAGCGCATGGCAGGAGGCGCAGGACGGATCCTCGCGATGCTTTTCCAGTTGCTCGCGCAGGCTGCGCTGCTCGCCGTGTTTGCTCGGCGGCTCGAGCTGCGGGATATTCGGCGGCGGCGGGGGAGGGGCGGTGTCGAGCAGGTTTTCGAGCACATACTTCCCGCGCAGCACGGGCGAAGTACGAAGGGGATAGGAGGTCAGGAGATGGACCGATCCGTGGCCGAGGATGCCATGGCGGCGGCTGTCCTTCAGCTCCACCTTCCGGAAGTCCCCGCCGCTCACGTCCGGGATGTCATAGTGGCGGGCGAGGTCTTCATTCACGAAGGTGAAGTCCGCATCCAGCAGCCGAATCATCGGCAGGTCCTGCTGGATCACGTGTGAGAAAAGCATCTCCGTCTCACGTCGCATCGAGTCGCGCAGCCGGGGATTGAAGTCCGGGAACTCGCGCTTCGCGGGCAGCGAGGACGGCACGTCGCGCAGCCGCAGCCACTGGCCGGTGAAGTTCGAGACGAACTGCCGCGAGCGCTTGTCGGTGATCAGCCGGTCGATCTCTCCATCCAGATTCTTCCGCAATTCCCCGCGCGTCGCCAGATCCATCAGGCGCTGGTCCGGCATGCTGCTCCAGAAGAAATACGACAGCCGCGTGGCCAGGGCGTGCTCGTCCACCAGGTGGATCTTCTTCGCATTGTCCGGCTCCGGCTGCGGCTCCTCGCGGTAGAGGAAGGACGGTGAAACGAGCATGGCCTCCAGTGCCAGCCGCACCCCGTGCTCGATGCCCTCGTCCTTCGCCATGTCCACGAGTGTGAGGTATCGCTCCGTCTCGCCCTCGCGAATCGGCCGGCGGAAGGCCTTGCGTGCGAATTGGCCCAGCACCTTGAGAGCATAGGCGTGATCGCTCTCTCCCGCTTTCCGCTCGGTGAAGATGCGGCGGTGGCTCTGCGGCTTCTGAGGCGGTGGTCCGTCGAGGGGTCCGGTGATGGTCACCGAATTCACCATCAGGTTCCGGTCGCGGCGCGAGCGGTCCGGGTGGTTCTCGTCCCAGAAGTCATTCGTGAAATTGACAGCGATGGGCAGCGGATCTTTTCCGTCGATCTGGATCTCGTGGGTGTAGTCCTTCGGTCGATCCATCGGGGCGTCCACCTTCCACTCGTGGAGCTTCTTGCCGTCTGCCAGCAGCTCCATGATGGGCGGCCCGTCGCCGCCGAGCGTCCCGCAGGCCCTCACGGTCACGCGGTATTTCCCTGGCCTCAGCGGGCGATAGATCGTCTCCGCCTTGCCCGCCATGTAGAGGTAGTGGCCTTCTTCCGAGCGGTTGCCGTCGCCCTTCATGTCGCGGCCATTCGTCTTCGTTTCGGCGGGCGGCATCACGCCCGGCTTTATCGTTTTATCCAGCGCCACGCGGGCAGCTTCCAGATAGCGCTCCAGATGGGCGGGGGAAAGCGTGAGCACGTCACCGATGTTGTCGAAGCCGTAGCCCGAGTCATCCGGCGGGATCAGGTCCATCACGTTCACGTCCGTGCCGAGCAGGTCGCGGAGCGTGTTCTGATATTCCACGCGATTCAGCCGGCGCAGCGTCACTCGGCCGGGATCGGGGTTCTTCGGATCGACGGGGAAGACCGCGTCATCGATCCACGCGAGCATCTTCTCGCGCTCGGCGACAGTTGGCTGGTCCTCGTCCAGCGGGGGCATCAGCCGGTGCTTGATGTGATCGCGGATGCGCTTCCAGACCTCGCGGTTCTGCTGCATCTCGGCGATCGAGCCGAATTTGTCGATCGCCAGCTCGCCCTTCTTGATACCGTCGCCATGGCAGTCGTAGCAATACGTCTCCAGCAGTGGCAGTGCCTCGCTCTCCCAGCGGGCCTCGACGGTGGTCGTCTGGGCGTGCCCGGCAGCTCCTGCGATGACGGTCATCGCGGCGGCTTGGATCAGGAAGAGACGGGGGTTTTCGAGCATGAGGCATCACTCCTACGGCGGCATCCACGCCAAATTCGCAGGAAATTGCGGATTGATGAAGAATTCGGTTCGCTACCCGGCTCTCAAGCTTGTTGCCGAAGGGCTACGAGACGTGGGGGCGATTGCCATGACATTGTAAGTAGATTCCTGTAGTTCGCGTGGGGGAATGACCTTGTCGATCAGGAATCCTTCTGCAATATGCGGCAGTCGGCTCCCCCCGACTACTCCCCATGCACTCCGATGGCTCCCCATTTCGGATTCCTGCGCCCAGGCGCAAGGCTACAACCCACGTGTCGCGCGGATCGGAACCTCCGGTGGTTCCTGCCCGGCGCGGATCCATCACCCAGTCTGCTTCCCTGACACGGCGAAGACGAGGGGAGCGCCGCCAGCGCACCGTCATCCACGTCAGCAAGGAGTGGGTGATCGCGGGCCTGATCGGTGTGCTGCTGCTCGTCGCGATCACCGGTCTCTGGGTCATGGGTCGCAAGCATGCGGTCGTAGGAGGTGGCGTGCAGGCCGAGGTGCATCGCGAGGGATCCGATGCAGCGCCGGAAAAATGGCACGGGCCGATTCCTTCGGTCATCGCCGACCGCTTCACAAAGGCGACCACCCACCAGCAGCGCCTTGAGCTTGTCCGGAATCCTGCCGAGGTCGGACCTGCGATGGAGGCCTTTTTCAAAACCGGCCCGGGTTCGAAAGAGCAGATCACGGGCGTCTATCCGATGACGCCGGGGACATCCGGGGATGTCATCTTCGAATCCTACGGCGTCGAGATTGCCGACTCTCCCAACCGCATGCTGACCGTGCTGGTGGACCCCGGTGGCGCGAAAGTCGATTTCGAATGTTACGCCCGGACGAACTCCGTATCGTGGGATGACTTGCTCTCCGGCAAGGTGAGCGAGGCCTCCGAGGTCCGCGTGATCCTGTCCGTGGACGGGTATTATCTCCACGGCTTCAGCGATGAGAAGAAGTGGATCCACTTCCGCACGACGTCGCCGGATCTGCCTGAATCGCTGAACTTCTACCTCGACCGCCAGAGTCCGCTCGTCGCGGAGATCAAGGACGCCGCCAGCCAGGCCTTCCGCGCCACCGTCTCGATACGATCGGTCGATGGCAGCGAAAAGCACCGCCAGTTTGAGATCACCGCCCTGAAGGCGCTCGCCTGGGTGGAGCCCGATTAAAGCTTCAAAAGGCGAACTCTTCCAGGCGTCCCGCGATGGCGGCGGGCACCACTGCGGTCACGAGGATGTCATTGTCCTCGTATTCGGTGGAGAGCACCTTGGCATCGCGGTGGAGCACGCCGAGCAGATCGGCCCGACTCTGCGGGATGCGATAGCGGTGGCGTCGCACCCGGTCCGCGAGGACGTCGGAGCACTTCTGGAGAAGCTCCTCCATTCCGAGGCCCGTGAAAGCGGAGATCCGCAGGGCATCGGGGAAGAGGCGCTTCAGATCTGCCAGGCGGTCCGGGTCGGTCACCTTGTCGATCTTGTTGAGCACTGTGACCGTGGTCTTGTCCGCCGCGCCGAGTTCTCCCAGCACATGCAGGGTCGTCTCATGGAAACGCTCTATCTCCGGTGACGTGGCATCCAGCACGTGGATCAGGAAGTCGGCGAGCACGGCTTCTTCCAGCGTCGCCTTGAAGGCTTCCACCAGACGGTGAGGGAGGTTGCGCACGAAGCCGACCGTATCGGTTAGCAGCAGTGGCTGGCCGTCGGGTAGCTCGATCTTCCGGGTGGTGGTGTCGAGCGTGGCGAAGAGCATGTCCTTCGCCATCACGTCGGATCCGCTCAGGCGGTTGAGCAGGGTGGACTTGCCGGCGTTGGTATAGCCGACGATCGCGGCGTGCGGTGTCTCCATGCGCTCGCGTTCCTTGCGCTGGGTCGCACGTTGCTTGCGCACATCTTCCAGTTCGCGGCGGGCGCGGTCGATGCGGACATGGGCCATCCGGCGGTCCACCTCGATCTGCTTTTCACCCATGCCACGGGCTGCACCGCCGCCTTGGCCGCCCCCCGATCCACCTTCGCGGTCGAGGTGACCCCACATCCTCGCCATACGGGGGAGTGCATATTGCATGCGTGCGAGTTCCACTTGGAGACGTGCTTCCTTCGTCTGCGCACGCTGGGCGAAGATATCCAAGATGACTTCCTCGCGGTCGATCACACACAGGTCCGCCGCCCGCTCCCACTCGCGCTGCTGGGAGGGAGCCAGTTGGTTGTCGATGACGATGCAGTCGCACTGATGTGCCTTCGCCAGCTCGACGATCTCCGCGGCCTTGCCGGTGCCACAGAGGAACTTCTTGTGCATCTCCCGGCTGCGCGCGAGCACCTTCTCCACCACGCCTATCCCCAGCGTGGACACGAGTTCGCCCAGCTCCTCCAGCAGGGCCTCGGACTCATCTGCTTCACGCGGATCGAAATAAAGGCGCACCAACAGGGCGCGCTCGACCAGCAGGGGTTTCTCACGAACTTCGAACATTCCGGCGCGAACCTGCCACCGGCGGAGCAGCCATGCGAGGGGGAAAAACGCGACGTGTGGAAACACAAAGCCCGCCGTTCTCGGGAACGGCGGGCGTCGCTTGATCTTCTGGTGGGTGGTCCAGTTTACAGTGCCGACTTCAGCGCGTTGAACTGGGTCTTCAGCTTGCCAAGATCCTTCTCGGCCTTGGCGATCTGATCATGCAGGGCTTGGAGCTTGGAAAGCTTCTTCCCGATGGGGCCGGCGACCGCGGTAGCGGCGCCTGCAACGCTGAGGGTACCGCCGCCGATGCCGGAGCGAATCCAACTCGAGATGGTAAGTGGAGAGATCTTATATTTCTTCGAGGCGGCACTCTGGCCACCACGACCTTTCTCCGCGTTCACTTTATCCACGAATGCGATGATCTCTGCTTTTTCCTTGGTGCTGTAACGGCGGCCCTTTGCGGCGTTGACGTTGGAGTTGCTCATGACTTCGGAGGATTAATCTCGAAGGTGTCTGCTCGCAAGTCGAATTTGAAACAATGGACTCAAAAAGTTCATATATTCGTAAAACTACTGTGTCTATGCTATGACGACACACCCAAAAACGGACATGTAGGGTTCGATGTGTCGTTAGATGAATCGTAAAAGGCCGTAAATCCTTGTTGCGAAAGGGTTTCAAGACTGGGTGGTGTCCGGCCGGGAGTTCGTATTTTGACGTAGTTTATCCCACGAACGTGGGAAATTCTCTGTCTTGTGGATGTTCATCAGGGTCATGCCCTGTGAGCACCGGGGAATGGCAAATCTAACAGATTTGCGATCATTCTAACAATTGGAAGCCTGCCTTTCCAGCGGGTGCTCCACGTGTCGGGCGGGACCGACGGACGGAGGCTTTAGAATCAGGAGGTTTTGGGAAGCTTAATACTCCCAAAATCGGACATATTGGTTAGCCAAGCGTCTGCTCCTTCCTCCACGGCCTTGCGTGCGATCACCCCGCCGAAGCCGATGAAAAGGTCCACCTCGGGCTTCGATTCCAAGTCAGAGATCCCATCGCCGACCATGACCGTGACTTCGGGGAGCATGGCATCCTTCCACTCGCGGATCACCTCCGGCTTGCCGCCGTTCCGCGTGGTGGGATAGCCCTCGCCATATCCGGCGTAGCTGCCGTCCTCATGGAAATGAAGGGGCACGGCCTCGACATGTGCGATCCCCAGTGCCTCGGCGAGCGGGCGGATCAGCGGGGCGAAGCCGCCGGACAAGATGACAGGGGTCCAGCCGTCCGCCTTCAATGTGGCGATCACGCCGGCAATTCCGGGCACCATGGTGTCGAGATAAAGTTGTGCGACAACTTCCGCCGTATCCTTGTCGGGCTGGATGATCTCCATGCGCCTGCCGAAGATCTCGCCGATCGGCACCTCGCCATTCATGGCCTGGTTCGTCAGGTGCTCCACCATCCGGAATGTCTCCGGCCCGCGGGCGCGGCCCAGTTCGTCGATGCCCTCGATGGTCGAGAGGGTGGAGTCGCAGTCGAAGAAGATGAGCTTCCCTCGCTTGCGGACGGGCGGGAGGATCTCAACGAGCATGCCGGGTTCGATCCGGTCATGCAGGTCGATCATGTCGGCATTCGAAAGCCGGATGCAGCCACAGCTCGCGGGGGTGCCAAGCTTCTCTTCCTGGTTGGTGCCGTGGAAGTAGATGAAGCGGTCGAAGGTATTCGCGCTCTCCGGTTGGAGCCCGCTGATGCGGATGATGCGGGTGAGCACGAGGTCCTTGTCCGCGGCTTCGCCAGGTTGCCAGAGGCCGATCGGCTTGCGGCTCTTGAAGATGGTGCCGGAGGGTTCCCCGTCGCCGATCTTCTGGGTGATGACAAAGCGTCCGGTGGGGGTGCGGTAGCTGCCTTCGGTGAAGCCGACTCCTTTCGCTGCAGTGGATACGGGATACTCGCGTTCCAATTCCGCGCCGCGGTAGAGGCGCAGGCGTTGATCGTCGATGGAAACTTCGAGGCGCAGGTCGTTCATGGTGGGGCTTGCAGGGCGACGAGGGAGTTCTTTCCCCCGAGTGCGGAGGCGAGTTTGAAAACCGTGGCGCCCGGGAAAAGCGCCGGTGGCGTCATGGTCATGCCCGCCGGGCAGGTCAGGTGGGGCAGGGGGCGGGGTAATCGGGACTCGCGCAGGTGAGCGGCGAGGATCGCCGTCTCCAGCAGTCCGCCGCCGCCGATGCCGTGCCCGGTCACGGGCTTGAGCGGGCAAAGGACGACGCCTTCTCCCAAAGCGGCACGGATGGCAGAGGGCTCCAGCGATGCATGGCTCGCGGTGCCGCTGGCGTGCGGGCACAGCGCCGCGGGAATGCCGAATCTGCCGATGGCTTGTTTCAGAAGCCGGGCCACTCCCGGTGCGCCCGCTGGCATGCCGATCGCGTCGGCGGCATCGGCATTCGCGAGGTAGCCTGCCAGTGCCGGCGCGGCTGGGTGGGCATGCCTTTCCAGAGTCATGGCCGCCGCCGCCTCTGCGGGGAGGATGCCGGCGGTGTTTTGTGAATAGGGGTCATTCAGACCGTTCTTCGATAGGATGCCGGTGGCGGCGTAGCTATCCAGCAGGCACGGGGAAAGAGGCAGATCGACGGCGACGACCAGCGCTCGTTCGGCGAGTCCGGCGGACAACCAGACGGACGCCATGCCGAGGGCATCGAGACCTGCGGCGCATCCGCTGGCCTGTACCTGCCACGGTCCGCGGATGCCCAGCTCGATGCTGATGGCGGCGGCCGGCTCGCTGTGCAGCGAATTGCTGGCTGCCATGAGGGGGAAGGCGCGGCGCTCCGGCCACTTGTCGATCCAGCCTGCCGCCGTGCCGCGGCTGGTGCCGAGGAAGAGGGCGGCGCTTTCCAGGTCGGCGGCAGTCCAGCCGGCCTCGGCGATCGCCTGCCTCGCGACATGCAGCGCCGCCATGCTGGCGGGTGCCCACTTCCGGCTGACCAGAAGCTTCCGCGGTTCGATCCACGACGCCGGGAGATCGCGGTGCGGACTGTCTTCACCAAGGAGCTCCGAGAGCGGACGGAAGCAGGTGCGCCCGGCATCGACCGCGGAAATGTGGTCGGCGATGCCGTCACCAAGCCCTGACAGGGCTCCGAGTCCGGTGATGGCAAGCGGCGTGTCGATGCGAGGGACTAGAATCCCGGTATGCCGATGCCAAGGAAATTGAAATACTTACAGGCTCGGGCGTGGTTCCTCGGGTTCCGTGGCCGGGAAAAGCTTCTGGAGATTGGCTGGCAGATGGGGGACCAGGCCGGCTGGGACCTTCTCTTTGATGGGGAGCAGTTTTCCCGCGTGGATCGCCGGGCCGCTGCTTGATCCGCCATTCGAGGACAGGCTGTAGGTGAGTTCCGTCGTGCCATTGAAGAACCACAGTTCCTGAGGCGAATCGACATAGACGAACCATGGATCGC
This sequence comes from Luteolibacter flavescens, assembly GCF_025950085.1. NCBI lineage: Bacteria > Pseudomonadati > Verrucomicrobiota > Verrucomicrobiia > Verrucomicrobiales > Verrucomicrobiaceae > Neoluteolibacter > Neoluteolibacter flavescens. The sequence goes on along the minus strand of NZ_JAPDDS010000010.1, from coordinate 134,123 downwards.
TCGGCGAAGTGAGGGTGATGCCCGATGAGCCGGAGCCGCTCGATGAAGCTCCGCCGGGCAAATTTTCCGTGCTCGTGAGCGTCCAGGTGATGTCGGTTCCGCTGACCGAGATATCCAGGCTCTCGCTGCCCTTCGAGTGAGTGGCGGACCAGCTCCCTGCGGAATTGATCACCAATCCCGGGGTCAGGGTATTCGCGGTGGAAGTCGTCATCGAGGTCGTGACGGTCACCGACCTGCGGCAACCAACGGATCCCGCGACGAAAGCCAAGACGAGAAGGGCAACGCGCATGGGACTATGAGTCCCACGATTTCACTCCGGCTGAACAGAGGAAACTGCCAGCCGGATTGGAACGATAGTCCCGCTCTTCAGAACATCTCTTCGACAAACTTCTGCTTGCTGAAGAGCGCGAACTGCTCCGGCTCCTCGCCCGTGCCGAGGAAGCGCGGCGCGATGCCGAGCTGGTCGTAGATCGAAACCGCCACGCCGCCCTTTCCGGAGCCGTCCATCTTCGTGACGATCACTCCATCGAGCGGGCAGGCCTTGTGGAATTCCTTCGCCTGCTGGAGCGCATTTGCGCCGGTGGTGGCGTCCACCACCAGCAGCGTCAGGTGCGGGGCCGTCTCGTCGTTCTTCGCCAGCGTGCGTTTGATCTTGGAAAGCTCCTCCATCAGGTTGTGGCGCGTGTGGAGGCGACCGGCGGTGTCGCAGATCAGATACTTCGAGCCGTCGGCGATGGCCTTTTGATGGGCATTGAAGCAGACGGAGGAAGGGTCGGCATTCGGCTGGCCTTTCACCACCGGGATATTCAGGCGCTGTCCCCAGCGCTCGAGTTGCTCCACGGCGGCGGCGCGGAAGGTGTCGGCGGCGGCGAGCACGGTCGGCTGGCCGCGGCGCTGCAGCCAGTGGGCGAGCTTCGCGCACGAGGTCGTCTTGCCGACGCCATTGATCCCTACCACGAGGAAAACGAAAGGCTTGCCATCCATGCGGGGCAGCAGCGGCGGCGAGTCCGGGGGTAGGCGGTTCGCCACATGGCGGCGGGCGGACTCGATCACGTCCTCCGCGGACACCTGGCGACCAAGGTCCTGGAGCTCGGCCACGATGGTCATCGCGAGCTTTGGTCCGAGGTCGGCGGAGATCAGGTCGGCCTCGAGCTCGTCCCAGTCGATCTCCGCCTTGTTCGCGATCTTGTTGTAGAGGGATTTGAAGAAACCGGCCATGAAAAGTCGGGCGGCTTCTAGCGGGAGAGGGCACCCGGGGCAAGCCCGGCGCGTTTTTGCAGTTGAATGCAGCCTGCGCATCAGGGATGAATCGGCCTGCCCCGTCACAAGACGCGGTTTTTCAATCATATGCCCCAAGGAGGATTCAGACGAGGTGGCGGCGGTGGCCGTCGCGGTAACCGGAATGCGCCGCGCCCCCGCAAGCTTGGACCAGACGGCGAGGAAAAGTCCGTCGAGGTCGAAGGTACGATCACGTCGGTTCTCGCCGGCACGCAGTTCCGTGTGCAGCTTCACAGCGGCCACGAGGTGCTCGCCCACATTTCCGGCAAGATGCGCAAGCGCTTCATCCGCCTGGTCGTCGGCGACCGCGTGAAGATGGAGATGTCTCCCTACGACGTGACCAAGGCCCGGATCACCTTCCGCCTCGGCTGAGGAAGGGATTCCGATCAGCGGGCGTGCGGGGACGGAGTTCCCGTGGCTGTGGATCAAGGTCGGCGTTTTCCCTCTCTGTCGGGGAAGCGCCACGGATGGCGGTACCGGTGAAGGCTGAAGAGGGGATCACCCCTCCGGCCTGTCCGTGCCGGAGGGGTGGTAACACCATGTCTAGTTCAAGAGATCAGAAGCCTGATATATTGACTGAACAGGGGGATAATAGGCGGAGTGTCCGATTTTGCGATTCCGTGATCGCGTAGCCCTGCCGGAAGGCGCGGGCACGAAAAAAGCCGGACCCCGTGAGGAGCCCGGCTTTCGCAAAAGAGGATGAATCAGGCGCGGCTGATGTAGCTGCCGTCTTCCGTCTTGATGATGAGCTTTTCGCCCGGGTTGATGAAGAGCGGCACCTGGACGACCAGGCCGGTTTCCATCGTGGCGGACTTGTAGGCGTTGTTGGCGGAGTCGCCCTTCACGCCTTCCGGCGACTCGGCGACGATCATTTCCATCGAAGGCGGGAGCTCGATGTCTGCGACGAGGCCGTCGGCGAAGAGCAGCGTGTAGGTATTGCTCTCGATGAGGTAGTCGCGGACGGAGTCGATGATGTCGTCGTGCACGGCGACATCGTCGTAGGTCTCGTTGTGGAGGAAGTGGTAGCCGCTGGAGTCCTTGTAGGAATACTCGTGCGGGATGCGCTCGAGGAGCACGGAGTCCATCGAGTCGTTCGAGGTCAGGCGGAGATTCGCGACCTTCTTGGTGGCGACGCTACGGATCGACATCACCACGTAGGATGCCATGCGCGGCGGCGTCTTGAGTTCGTGGGAGATCACGACGCAGACGTCGTTGTTGTGACGGACGGCGTGTCCCCTGCGGAGGTTGATGACGGGCGTGCTGGCCATGATGTGGACGGGCGGAATAGGCGCTGGCGCGGCCGGGCGCAAGCGCGGAGTGGCGGCATGACTGCCAAGAGAAAACCCCGGATGCTACATGATGCGGCATCCGGGGCTTGGAAGGAAGTGCGGCAGGGGATGCCGCGGCCACGGGTCAGCGGGCGGAGGCGGCCTCGTGCGCCTCTTCGGCGGCTTCGAGGGCGGCGCGTTCCTTGGCGATGACGCGGACGAATTTCTTCAGGCTGTTGTCCCAGTCGGCCAGCAAGGCGGCGGCGTGGGGGCTGCCGGTCTTCTCGGCGTGATCCGAGATCAGCTTCTTCAGCTCGGCGACGTCCTGGGCGCGGCGCACGGGGAGAGAGACGACCATTTCCGGATTGATGCGCGAGTAGAAGCGACCGTCCACGTCATAGACGTAGGCGGTGCCGCCGGACATGCCCGCGCCGAAGTTCTTCCCGGTCTTGCCGAGGATCGCGACGGAGCCGTTGGTCATGTATTCGCAGCCGTGGTCACCCACGCCCTCGACCACCGCGGTGGCACCGGAGTTGCGGACGGCGAAGCGCTCACCGGCGCGGCCGTTGCCGTAAAGAGCACCGCCAGTCGCACCATACAACGAGGTGTTGCCAAGGATGGTGTTTGTGGCGGGGTTAAACTTCGCGTCGGGGGATACCTTCACGACGATCTCGCCAGCGGCCATGCCCTTGCCGGTGTAGTCGTTCGCCTCACCGGTCAGCTCGATCTTCACGCCGGAGACGAGGAAGGTGCCGAGAGATTGGCCGGCGGTGCCGCGCAGCTTCAGCGTCACGGCGGTGTGGCCGTTGAAACCACGGTCGCCGTGCAGCTCGGCGATGCGGCCGGAAAGGCGCGTGCCGATGTTGCGGTCGGTATTCACCACATCGTAGCTCAGCTCGACCGGAGCGCGGTCGGGCAGGGCCTTGATCGCCGCGGCGACGGTGTCCGGGGTGGCGTCCTTGCCATACTCGGGCGTCTCCTCGGGGATCTCGCCGGTGCCGAGCGCCTTCGCGAGGTCGCGCAAGATCTGGAGGTCCAGCGGGGTCTTCGAGATGCCGTCGTTGCGATACTGCGTGCAGGTGCGCGAGATGGACTCGGGGGCGACGCCATTGTGCTTCGCGAGATCCGGGATCACGTCCTTCAACACGGCACCAAGGTCGATGAGGTTCGCCTTCGGGTGGCCGGGGACTTCGCGCTGCTTCAGGTATTCCGGGCGGCCGATCAGCTCGTCCAGCGTGCGGACGCCGAGCTTCGCCATGATCTCGCGGGCTTCACCGGCCACGCCGTTGAAGAAGTTGATGACCATTTCCGGCGTGCCCTTGAACTTCGCACGGAACTTCGGATCGGTGGTGGCGATGCCGACCGGGCAGTTGTTCAGGTGGCACTTGCGGACATAGACGCAGCCCATGGCGATCATAGCGATGGTGCCGAAGTTGTATTCCTCGGCACCGAGGATCGCCGCGGTGACGATGTCCTTGCCATTGCGCAGGCCACCGTCCGTGCGGACGATCACGCGGCTGCGGAGATTATTGATGAGCAGCGTTTGCTGGGCCTCGGACAGGCCGAGTTCCCAAGGCGAGCCCGCGTGCTTCGTGGACGAGAGCGGGGACGCACCCGTGCCACCGTCGTGACCGGAGATCAGGATGGTGTCCGCGCTGGCCTTTGCCACACCGGCGGCGACGGTGCCGACGCCGGTCTCGGCGACGAGCTTCACCGTCACGCGGGCGCGCGGGTTCACTTCCTTCAGGTCGTGGATGAGCTGCGCGAGGTCCTCGATGCTGTAGATGTCGTGGTGCGGCGGCGGGGAGATGAGCTGCACGCCGGGCTGCGTGTGGCGCAGGCGGGCGATGAGCGCATTCACCTTCTGGCCGGGGAGCTGGCCGCCCTCGCCGGGCTTCGCTCCCTGCGCCATCTTGATTTCCAGCTCGTCGGCATTGACGAGGTAGTGGGCCGAGACGCCGAAGCGACCGGATGCCACCTGCTTGATCCACGAGCGGGCGTAGTCGCCGTTTGCCCAGGGCTTGTAGCGCACCGGGTCCTCGCCGCCTTCACCGGAGTCGGACTTGCCGCCGATGCGGTTCATGGCGATGGCGAGTGTTTCGTGGGCCTCGGGCGAAAGCGCACCGAGCGACATCGCGGCCGTGGTGAAGCGGCGGCGGATGCTTTCCACCGACTCCACCTCGTCGATCGGGATCGGGCCGGAGGCGGCGGGGACGAATTCGAAGAGGTCCTTGATGGCCACCGGGGTGGTCTCGAGTTGCACCTTCACGTAGTCCTCGTAGTCCTCGGCCTTGCCGCTCTTCACGAAGGTGTGGAAGTTCTTGATGACGTCGGTGGTCCAAGCGTGGCGCTCGCCGGACTTGCGGAAGCGGTTGTAGCCCGGGTCGCCGAGGTCGAGCGTGCCGCTGGCGGCAGGCTGGGTCTCGAAGGCTGCCTTGTGGCGGATGATCGACTCTTCCGCGATCTCCGCGAAGCCGATGCCGCCGACCTTCGACTGCACGCCGGTGAAGGCGTAGTCGATGACCTCGCTGCCGATGCCGATGGCTTCGAAGATCTGCGCGCCCTGGTAGGAGTTGAGCACCGAGATGCCCATCTTCGACATGATCTTGAGCACGCCCTTTTCGAGCGCCTTGGCGTAGTTGGCCATGGCCTTCTCCGCGCTGATCCCCTCGAACTTGCCCTTGCCGGAATCCGCGGCCACGAGCTGGCGCACGGTGGCGTAGCCGAGATACGGGCACACCGCGGTGACGCCGAAGCCGAAGGCGCAGGAAATCTGGTGGGTGTCGCGCACTTCACCGGACTCCAGCACCAGCGAGGCGCGCATGCGCTTGCGGATGCGGTTCAGGTGGTGGTGGACCGTTCCCACTGCAAGGACGGCGGGGATCGGCACGCGGCTGGCGGAAGTGCCACGGTCGGAGAGGATGATGATATTGACGCCTCCATCGACGGCGTCCTCCGCTTCCTTGCAAAGCTCGTCGAGGCGGGCCTTCAGGCCATCCTTGCCGGTGCTCGCGGGCCAGGTGATGTCCAGCACGCGGGCAGGGAAGCCCTCGTCCTCGAGGTGCTTGATGCGGTCCACCTGATGCTCGAAGAGGATCGCGGACTCCAGATTGATGATGCGGCAGTGTTCCGGGGTCTCCTCCAGGAGGTTGCGCTCCGGGCCAAGACCGGCGGCGGCGCTCATCACGGCCCACTCGCGGATCGGGTCGATCGGCGGATTCGTCACCTGGGCGAAGCGCTGCTTGAAGTAGGTGAAAAGCAGGCGCGGATACGTGGACAGCACCGCGAGCGGGATGTCGTCACCCATCGAGAAGACGGCTTCCTGCGCGCCCTTCAGCATCGGCGGGAAGACCATGTCCAGCTCCTCCGAGGAGATGCCGTGGGCGACCTGCTGGCGCGAGAGCTCCAGCGCCGCGAAGTCCTCGGACGGTGCGAGTGCGTCGGGCGAGCAGAAGCGGCGGAGTTCCAGGCGGTTCTCGTCGATCCAGCGGCCGTAGGGCTTCTGCTTGGCGAGAGCTTCCTTGATTTCGCGGTCGTTGCGGACGGTGCCGTTGGCGGTGTCCACGGAGAGCATCTGGCCCGGACCGAGGCGGCCCTTCCGGATGACACGGGAGTCGTCGATGATGACGGCACCGGCTTCGGAGCCGATGTAGAGCAGGCCGTCTTCCGTGATCTTGTAGCGCGAGGGGCGCAGGCCGTTGCGGTCCAGCGACGCGCAGAGCTTCGTGCCGTCCGTGTAGACGAGACCGGCGGGGCCGTCCCATGGCTCGGAGAAGGAGCGGATGTACTGGTAGAAGGCGCGGACGTCGTCGGAGATGTCCTCGTCATTCCGGTAGGCGGGCGGCACCAGCATGCACATGGCGTGCTCCAGCGAGCGGCCGGAGAGCACCAGCACTTCCAGCGCGTGGTCGAGCGAGGCGGAGTCCGACTCGTGCTCGTTCATCAGGTCGTGCAGCAGCGCGATGTCGTCGCCCCAGATCGGGTTCGAGAAGAATTCCTCGCGCGAGGCCATCCAGTTGCGGTTGCCTTCCACGGTATTGATCTCGCCATTGTGGCACATCATCCGGAAGGGCTGGCCGAGCGGCCACGCGGGGAAAGTATTCGTCGAGAAGCGCTGGTGATACAGCGAGATCGCGGTCTGGAAATCCGAGTCCTGCAAGTCCCCGTAGAAGGCGCGCAGCGCGGATGGCATCGCGAGGCCCTTGTAGGAAATCAGGCGGCTCGAGAAGGTCGGCATGTAGAAGCCGTTGATGCCCTTCGTCTGCTTTTCGATCGCGCGGCGGCAGAGGAAAAGCTGGCGCTCGAAGTGATCGCCATCCCAGCCCGCGGGCTTCTTCAGCAGCAGGTGCTCGATGTGCGGGCGGGTTTCCAGCGCCGTCTTGCCGAGAGCGTCGGGATCGACCGGGACCTCGCGCCAGCCGATGATCGTGATGCCGCGCTTGTTGACCACGTCTTCCGCCAGCGACTTGAGCTGCTTGCGGCCCGCGTCGTCATTGGCGGGCAGGAAGAACACGGCCACACCGAGGTCGCCTTCGCTTTCCAGCTTCGTGCCGAGCTTTTCGGCGGCCTTGAAGAAGATAGGATAGGGGATCTGCGAGAGGATGCCGGATCCGTCGCCGCTCTTCATGTCTGCTGCCACGGCTCCGCGGTGGACCATGTTGCAGACCGACGTGAGGGCCATGTCGATGATCTCGAACGAGCGTTTCCCGTGAATGTGGGCGATGGCGCCCATGCCGCAATTGTCGCGTTCGGCGGAAAGGCGGTGGAGAGAACCGGGGACCAGCGGCGTGCTCGGATGGTAGTAGGGATTCATCGCAGGGAATTTGGCAGAAGAGCCTTGTCCCGCGGATCCGCGCCGGTGCCAGGTGCGGGGTATCCCGCGGGGCGGGGAATAAAAGGCAGCTCCCGGCCAGTGCCAAGCAGGATTTGTGCCCTACAGTTCCGTCGCGGGACCTGCTTTTATCGCAAATCACCGCATTTTACCTCCAGCATTCGCTCGGGAGACACATATTTGCGGATCGCGGCGTTCACTTTCTCGCGGGTGAGCGCGCCGATACGGGCCGGATACTCGTCGATCCACTCCAGCGGGAGCCCGCGGCGGATGCAGTCGTGCAGGGAGGCCGCCAGCCCGCCGCTGGTGGCCAGTTCCACGCGGGAGGTGCCCGCCATGGCGCTTTTCCGGTAAAGGAACTCCGTTTCGGTGATGCCGTCTCGATGCCAGCGGACGAATTCCCGGCGGATCGAGCCGATCCCGCGCTCCTGCAGGTCCGGGGAGAAGGATGCCGTGATGAGCCAGGTGGAGTCGCCCTTCGCCTTCGTGGAAAGGAGGCATCTCACCCCGTAGGTCAGCCCCTCGGTATCGCGGACGGTGTGGACGAGCCGGCTGGTGAAGCCATCGCCGAGGGCGGCGGACGCCAGCGAAAGCGCGAGGGCATCCTCGTCTCCCGGGGAGAGCTGGCAGGGCTGGCCGAGGATGACCCGCACGCTTTCCTTCCCGGGCAGCGGGACTTTCACCTCGAGCGGTGCGGTGGGCGCGGAGGCTGGCTCACCGGTGGGCACGGGTTGTCCGCCGCTCCAGTCCCCGAAAGACTTCTCCACCAGCTCCCGGCAAGCGCCGGGCTGTGCATCGCCGGTGATGACCACCACGGCGGAGGCCGGGCCGAACCACTGCTTGTGGAATGCGATCAGGTCGTCGCGGCGGATCGCCTTGATCCGGGCCGCGGATTCGTCGGCATCCGGCAGACGGTCGGCGTGCCCGGCGGGGTGGAGGGCGCGATTGAAGGCGAGATTTGCCTGCTCGCCGGTATTCGAGCGGCTGAGCGCGATCTCAGAGAGAAGCTGGTCGCGGATGAGTCCGACTTCCTTTTCCGGGAAAGACGGCTCGCGGAGTTGCTCGGCGAGCAGGGAGAGCAATCGCGGCAGGTGGTCGGCGAAGCAGCGGCCGGTGAAATGGAGGAAGCCGTCGCGGACGTCAAATTCGAGAGTCGAGCCGGTTTCATCCAGCATCTCGCCGATCTTCGTGGCGTCGTGCTTCAAGGTGCCGCGCTCGATCATCGCGGCTACGAAGGACGCGACAGGCTGGTCCGCCGGTGACCCCACGTGCAGCGATCCGGTCAGGTGGACGACGCCATTGTGTCCGGACGGACAGACCACCAGATCCAATCCGGCGACGGTCCCGCGGACGACCCGCGAGGCGATCTTATGCCCCTCAGCCTCGGCTGCAGGCGGCGGCTCAGGGAGAAGCAGGGGCGCGATCTCGGCGGCGGCCACTTCCGGTGCCGGTGCAGCCTTGGCCGCCGGTGCCGCTTCATCCGGCACGAGCCAGCCGACCGTGCTGCGATCTTCGCGCAGCCAGTCCTTGGCAACGCGCTGGACATCGGCGGCGCTGACTTTTTTCAGGGCCTCCCCGCGGGTTTGGTAGATCGTCCAGTCCCCGGCGGCGATGGACTCGGTCAGGACGGCGTCCAGCGCGTGGGTGCCATCGAGATCGAATCCCGCCTGGGCAAGCAGCCGGGTCTTCGCGATGCGGACCTCCGTTTCGTTCACGCCCTTGTCGATGATCTCGCGGAGGATTTTCCGGATGCCCTGCTCGGTCTTCTCGTGCGTGGCGTTCTCCGCGAGCTCCGAGGTGATGAGCAGCAGCGAGGGGTCCACGGTGGGCATCGGTGCGGCGGTGGTGTCGAGGGCCAGTCCGGTCTCGGTGAGCTTTTCGTAGAAGTGGCTGTTCTGCCCGTTCGCGAGGATGTCGCAGAGCACCATCAGCGCCGGGAAATCCGGGTGGCGGGCTTCGGGGGACTTGAAGGCGATCGTGACGACGCCGCTTTCCACCGCGCGCTTCATTTCAAAACGACGCTGTCCGGTCTGCAGCGGCTCCTTGCTGCGCACGACGGGGATGGGCTGCGGAGCTTTCGGGATCGCTCCGAAGCGGCTCTGGATCTCGCGGAGGACCGTGTCCTCATCGCGGAATCCGCCGGTCACGGTCACGGTGGCATTGTCCGGCCAGTAGTAGGCATCGTAGAATTCCCGTAGCTTGGAAATCGGCACGGTCTCCACGTCTGAGCGCCAGCCGAGCACGGAGTGGTGGTAGGGATGCGCCTGGTAGGCGGTCGCCCAGATCTCGCGGTCCAGCGCGGAGACGGGGTCGTCTTCCGCGAGGAAGAACTCATCCATCACGACCTGCATCTCCGGTCGGCGGTCCTCCTCGCGCAGACGCAGATTCCGCATGCGGTCCGCCTCCAGCCCGATGATCACGGGGAGGTGCTCCACGGGCAGGGTGGTGGCGTAGTTCGTGCGGTCCCAAGAGGTGGTGGCATTCGTGCTCGCGCCGATGCCTTCGAGCGTCTGGTCGATCCCGTTGCCCGCCTCCTTGTTGTGCGCTGGGGTGCCCTTGAACATCATGTGCTCCAGCAGGTGCGCCGAGCCGGTGGTGCCGTAGCTCTCGTCGCGCGAGCCGACGCGGTAGGTGATGGAAAAGGTCGCCGCGGGAACCTGCTCCATGGGCGCGAGCAGGACGGTCAGGCCGTTCGCCTCCATGCGGTACTCGGTCACGCCGCCGGAGGATTTCACCTTCGTGAAGCCATCGACCGCGGCGGAGAGTGGGAGGCAGTGGAACGATGCGAGGAAAAGGATGCCGGAGCGGATTCTCACGGCACGATCCTTGGCGAGAGCAGGGGATTGTCGAGGCAATCTCCGGCGGACGCGAGGTCGCGTCAGGACTCGCTGCCTTCCACCACGCCTTCCTCGATCACCAGCGGCGGCGGGAGGATCTTCAGGTCCACCAGGAACTGGTCCGCGGCAGTCACGCTCCACTCGTAGTGCTGGTCGGAGACGTTGAAATTGAAGAACGAGTGATCGGCATTCTCATACTCGACCAGTTCGATCTTGTTCCGACGCCAGCGCATCGACTTGTAGAATTTCTCCGCGGTGGCGAAGGGCGTGAGGCGGTCCTTCTTGCCGTGGAAGAGAATCATCGGTGGGGCCTTGCGGCGCACCGACTTGACCGGGCTCATCCGCTTGGCCGTCGCATGGTCCGGGAAGCGGTCCAGCAGCGGGCGCACGATGGGGTCGAGCAGCGTGCTGAAAAGCAGGAGGGCGGCGGGCGAGTAGGCCGGGGCCACGTCGTTCTTGCCGAGCTTCGGCAGCGCCAGCGCCAGCGCGGTGAAGGCACCGCCGGCAGCTCCGCCGAGGATCACCTTCGACGGGTCCACGCCGAAGTGGGGTTCGTAGGTCTTCACCCACTTCAGGAATTCCTTCAGGTCCTCCAGTGCCTCGACCGGTCCGGTGCGATGCACCGAGCCGACCCGCATTTCCACCGTCACCGTCACGGAACCCCGTTGGGCGAAGTGCAGGCAGTGCGGCACGAACTGGGTGGCCATCGGGCTTTCCCAAAAGCCGCCGTGCAGGAAGATGATCAGCGGCCGCTTGTCGCCCGGCTCGAATCCATCCGGCGTGAAAAAGTGCGCCTGCAGCGGCCCCTCCGGCGTCTCGGAGTAGGTGAAGGTGGTGGCCGACTTCAGCATTTCCCGCTGGCGGGCCTGGCCGATCAGCGGAATTTTTTGGAGCAGACTCATCGAGGGGGGAACGAAAAAGGGAGCGGCAATCGGCGTGCGAAAAGATTTGTTATCTCCGTGGTCGGCTTGTCCAATCCATTTCACCGATGACGCGCATCCTCGCAATTTTTGCCGTGCTGTTGCTGCCCGCGGCGGCGCTCGCCCAAGCTCCTGCCGGGGCAAACACCGGCAGCGCCCTCGTCTCGACCTATGGAACTTGGCGCAATGCGATGCTGCGCAAGGACTTCCCGGCCTGGCAACGGACCACCGCCCAGCACCGCCAGGTCGAAATGCGGAACCGCATCGTCTCGGAAAAGCGCGCATTTCCCTCGACCCTTTTCGACCTTCCGGCCCCGCCTCCGCCGTTGGACGGGCTGAAAATGATCCACCTTTCCCAGAAGGGACCCACCGCGAAGGCTGCCTTCTTCGGCAAGGTAGACTTCGGCGTTGGCGGCACGCCCACGGACAACGTGCTGGTGCTCTCATTCGTCAATACCGGCGGCTGGCGCTACGACCGAGCGGATTTCGTCAACCTCGCCGGCCTTCCGGACGTGCGCAAGGAGTTGGCGGCGGGAGACCTGAAATACGTGGCGGAGACGCCCGATTTCCAAGCGTCCGGCGTCGTGCCGCCCACCGCGGCCTCGGTGAGCCCGGCGAAGTACATCGCGAAGGTTTACGTCTTTTGCCCCGGACGCGAGGTCGAGATGCAGGTGAACCAATTCAGCCGCCATCGCTTCGTGAATGCCAAGGAGGCGGAAGTGGTCATCGGCGGCGCGCTGGATGGGGCGAACTCGGTGGTTTACACCGTGAAGCCCATCGAAGGTGGTACCGGCAAGGAAGCCCTCGCCATCCGGGTCTATCTCATGTCCGAGATTGACGGTACGAAGCCGATCAAAGCCTTCGAATATCAGATCAACGAAGGTGAGGCGCTGAAGAATTTCGGCAAGGGCACCTTCACGGTGGATGCCGCGACGGCTGCCAAATTGGTCAATCGTTCCCGGTAATTTATCTAACCGCGCCGGGGCTTTTTATGGTTCCGGTGCGGATGTGCGCACGGGCGTCTTATTCACAATGAGGCTCCGTGTTCGGATGTTGGTGGGGAAGGGGTGGGGTGATCTTATTTACAGATTTGCTTGTTAAGATAAGCGGATCTTTTAGGGTGCCTCAAAGGTTGAAGTCTCTAACGAGATTTGACCCGGTGGACTTGTTCCATGAAAAGCCCCGGCAACATCGTCTTCACTTTCCTGATCTCCCGTCCCGGGAAGTCGGGTGCCGTACCCGCGGCAGTTGAGGTGGTGGAACGGGTGGATGCCAATCCGCCACCAGCTTTCAGAGATCGCAGCCGGACTGCTCCGATTCCCCCGGAGCGTCGGGTCGCCTGCCTTGCAGGTTCCCGTTTCAGGTTGTGTTTCGCCTGCCCCCCACGGGTCCCGCGAGGGACACGTCATGTGAAACCAAACCCGTATCGCCAGAACGATGAACCATTTGTTCAGCGCCAATAAACATTCTGAGTATCCCCCAAGCCGATATTTACTGAAATCCCTCGCCGCTATCCTTGTTGCGGCATTTTGTCTTGCCGGTAGTGCCTTTTCAGCCGGGAGTAATACCGTATCCTTGGCCTGGGACCGGAATCCGGAAGCGGATATCGCAGGATACCGCCTGCAATACGGGACAACGCCCGGGAGCTATACGAGCTCCATGGATGCCGGGGTAACTACTTCCGCGACCGCGACGGGGCTGCATCAGGGGACAACTTACTATTTCACGGTGGTGGCCTACAATGCCGCCGGACAAACCAGCGCTCCGTCCTCGGAGGTGACCTATACCGTGCCGGGATTGCCGAATACCGCGCCGTCGGCCGGGTCGTTTTCGCTCTCGCTGGTGGAAGACGGACAGGCTTCCGTCACCCTCTCCGGGACGGACGCCGAGGGAGACACCTTGTCGTATGCCATCGTCGCCGGGCCGTCGAAGGGAACCCTCAGCGGCACCGCTCCGAACCTGACCTACCGACCCGCGGCGAATGCGAACGGCAGCGACAGCTTCACCTACCGGGTGAGCGACGGCGCGCTGGATTCGGGTATCGCGACCGTCAGCATCGAGATCACCCCGGTGAACGATCCTCCTGTGGCGGGCGCGAAATCCCTGACCGTGCCGGAAGACGGCCAGGTGGCGATCACGCTGACCGGCACCGACGTGGACGGGGATTCCCTTCGCTACGAAATCGTTTCCGAGCCGACGAAGGGGGCCCTCAGCGGCACGCCGCCGAACCTGACCTACCGGCCCGCGGCGAACGTCAATGGAAGCGACAGCTTCAGCTACCGGGTGAGCGATGGGTCGGCCACCTCCGCACCGGCGATGGTGAATATCACGATCTCGCCGGTGAATGATGCACCCGTCGCGAACGGGCAGAGTCTCACGGTGGCGGAGGACACGCCGCTTTCGATCCGGCTGACAGGGACGGACATCGAGGGAAGCTCGCTGACCTACACCGTGGTCAGCCAGCCGGGGAGCGGGACGCTTTCCGGTACCGCGCCGAATCTCACCTACACCCCGGCCACGAATTTCAACGGGACGGTCAGCTTCACCTTCCGCGTCAGCGATGGCACCGCGAATTCGGCGAATGCCACGGTCAGCATCACGGTCACTCCCGTGAATGACGCGCCGGTGGCCGTGCCACGAACCCTGACGACCACCCCCGGCAACCCGGTGGCCGTGGTCCTCGCCGGCACCGATGTGGAAGGCAGTCCGCTGACCTTCGCGATCGTCACTCCACCGGCAAACGGATCGCTCGGCGGCACGGCTCCGAACCTGACCTACACCCCGCGGTCCGGATTCACCGGCAGCGACAGCTTCACCTACCGGGCCAATGACGGCGCGCTCAATTCTGCCGTGGCCACCGTTTCGATCAGCGTGACCGACACGAACCGCGCACCGCAGGCATACGGCAAGTTCGTCACGATGATGAAGAACAAGTCGGCGGTGGTCACCCTGAGCGGCGCCGATGCCGACGCCGACGCGCTCACCTTCCGCATCGTCACGCCCCCGGCCAATGGCACGCTGACCGGCACCGCCCCGAACTTTACCTACACGCCCGCCGCGAAGTGGGTGGGGGAGGACACGCTCACCTACGTGGTGAATGACGGGAAGGTCGATTCCGCGTCCGCGACAGTGAGGCTGAAGGTGAAGGCCAAGAACACGAAGCCGGTCGCGACCGCGCGAACGGCCTCGGCGAATCAGAACACCGCCGCGCAAATCGTGGTGGCTGGCAGTGATCCCGACGGCGACAACCTGAGCTTCTCGGTGGTGAAGCAACCGGCCAACGGAACCGTCACCGGCACCGGGCCGAACTTCATCTACACGCCGAAGAGCGGCTTCAAGGGGACGGACCGCTTCACCTTCATCGCCACGGATGGCACGGCCAAGTCCGCTGCCGCCTTGGTGGAGATCACGGTGACGAATCCGAACAACCGGGCGCCGGTCGCGCAGTCGCAGGGCTTCAGCGGCCCGGCCAAGAAGCCCGTGGCGCTGACCCTGCGTGGCACCGATGCGGACAATGACCCGCTGACCTTTCGCGTCGTTTCCCCGGTGACCGGCGGCAAGCTCATCGGCAAAGGCGCGAACCTCAAGTTCAAGCCCGCGGCGAATTTCACCGGCACGATCTTCTTCAACTACGTGGCGAATGACGGTACGGTGGACTCGGCTCCGGGCACCATCATGGTCGTGATCAATCCACCGGTCGCCGCAGCCCGCAGTGCGACGGCGAAGCTGGCGGAACCGGCGCAAGTGCCTGCGCTCGCCATCCAGCGGAATGCGACCGGAGGCCTGGTCCTCGCGGTGACCGGCGTGCCGGGGATCAGCTACATGGTCGAGCATTCCGGTGATCTCGCCGCTTGGACGGACTTCCGGGAGGTGACGATATCAGCCAGCGGAGTCACCGAGGTGGCGCTGGAAATCCCGGCGGATGCGAAGAGTGGCTACTTCCGACTGAGGATTCCGGACTGACGCTTGATCTTGGCAGCAGAGGCTTTCATCGGCAGCTTGGTCCCGATGAAAGCCCTGCTCTTCCTCCCCCTGATGTCGCTCGCCGTAGCTGCCGAGCCCTTTGAAGTCTCGCTCGTGCAAGTCCAGGTGGGCAAGCCGCTCGCCGGGGAGATCCCCTTTGAGGTGAAGCCGATGGGCTACGAGCCCGGGGTCAGGCTGGACTTCCTCGTCAGCGGCGAAAACCTGGTGGCGATCAAGGACAAGTCCGTGGACGTCAAATCTTTCAAGCTCGGCGACGGCCGCGAGTGGTCGCGCACCCGCAGCGGCAAGGCGAACTGGGAGCAGGAGAGCTTTTCGAAGGTGAGCGAGGACGGGAAGCTCGGCCGCTTCGGCATCTCGTTCCCGGGCGACCTCTTCGGCTCGCTGGAGGCCGCGGCCCTGGATGCCAGTGTCACGGTGATCACCGCCTCCAAGCCGGAGGAAAAGAAGATCGAGCTGACCGATGGCGACAAGACCCAGCACGAGCTGGGGCCCTTCGAGATTTCATCCGGGCAGGGCGCGGGATTCTTCGGCGGCGGAGCAGACAAGGGCTCGTCCGTCACGGTCACCGGCAATCCCGACGCGGTGATCGAGATCACTGTGAAGGACGGCGATACCGAGCTGGACAGCAACTCGACCTCGACCGTGAACAAGGCGAAGACCTACCACTTCGAGAAGGCGAAGGGCGACAAGCTCTCCGTGACCGTGCGCTACTGGACGGACCTGAAGGAAGAGGTGGTGCCCGTCAAAATGGAGCCCGCGAAGAAGTGATCCCCGCGGGCTTTGTCCGAGACGTCTCCCGGCTGGCGTGGATCAGTTCCGCGCCAGTTCCTCGCAGCCCTTGAGGTCGAGCTTGCCGGAGGCCAGCACCGGGATCTCCGCCACGGGGACGATGATCTTCGGGCACCACAGCGACGGGAAGCCCGCGTCCATGAGCTTGTAGCGGAGGTCGATGCACTCCTGCTCCAGCGCCGGTCCGGCGATGGTGGACAGCAGCACGATGGCCTCGCCCTTCTGCTCGTCCGGGATGCCGACGATGGCGATCTTGCGCTCCGCTTCCGCGTCGAGGCCGAGTGCCTTGTTGATCGCGGCCTCGACGGTCTCGTGCGGCACCATTTCGCCGGCGATTTTCGAGAAGCGCGAGATGCGGCCTTCGATGTAGAGGAAGCCATCGTCATCGAGACGGCCCACGTCGCCGGTGCGGAACCAACCATCCTTCGTGAGCACTTCCTCGGACTTCTTCGTGTTGTTCAGGTAGCCGGGGAAGATGTTCGCGCCCTTCAGCCAGATCACGCCCTGCTTGTCGGCGGGCTGCGGCTTTTCGGTGGCGGGGTCGGTGAGGCGCAGGGCGATGCCCGGGAGCAACTGGCCCACGGAGCCGCGGCGGTGCGACGGGACCACGATGGCTTCGCCCGCGGGTGCGGGGTCCGGCAGATTCACGTTCGTGGCCGGTGAGGTCTCGGTCAGGCCGTAGCCCTCCTGCGGCGGGATGCTGAAGCGCTCCTCGAAGGACTGCGCGAGATTGTCCGGCAGCTTCTCCGCACCGGTCACCACGAGCTGCAGCGAGCGGAGTTGCTCCGGCTCGATGCGCTTCATGTAGCCGCGCAGGAAGGTCGGCGTGGCCAGCAGGATATTGACGCCTTTCTGGGAAATGAGTTCCGCGAGGCGCTTCGTCTCCAGCGGGTTCGGGTAGGTCACCAGGTCGAGGCCCTCGATCACCGGATACCACAGCGTGACCGTGCAGCCGAAGGAGTGGAAGAGCGGCAGGCAGCCGAGGATGGCGGACGATTCGGGTACGAGGTCGAGGCGCGTGCCGAATTGGCAGACGTTGCCAAGCACGTTGCGATGCGTGAGCGGCACGCCCTTCGGCTCGCCGGACGAGCCGGAGGTGAAGAGCAGGATCGCCTCGTCATTGCCGCGCTTCTTGCCGATGCCGAAGAGCGTCGCGATCACCGACGACGGCAGCAGCTTGCCGAGGATGGTCCAGGTGATGATCTTCTTCTTCAGCGTCGGCAGCGCGCGCTCGATGAAGATCATGTCGCGGTTCGGCGGCCAGGGGAAGGAGGCCAGTTTCCGGACAAAGGGATCCGCCGTGATGTAGCGGTCCACCTTTGACTGGCGCATGGCCGAGCGGACTGCCTCGTGACCGGCGGTGAAGTTGAAGTTCACCGGCACCTTGCCCGCGAAGACCGCGGCGAGGTTCGCGATGAGACCGGCCTTCCCCGGCGGCAGGATGATGCCGATGCGCGGGTTGTCCGTGGATTCCTTGAGATACTTCGAGAAGACGAGCGCCGCGCCGAGGATGCGGTCGAAGCCGATGGACGAGTCGTCCGAGCCGTCGTGGACCTTGTTGCGCGAGTGCTTCTTCAGGCCCTGCAGCAGGGCGGTGCCGAGCGAGGACTTCAGCAGCGGGCGGCGGGAGAAGGACTCCTCCACCAGCTCCAGCAGGCGCTCGCGGTAGTTCGCGGGGCTGGCCTCGCCGGGGGCGAGCACCTTGGCAAAGCCGATCACCACCTGCGGCATCGCGCTCTGGCGCTCCACCGTGAGGCTGGCGTCGCGCGGATAGTCCACCATCACCGGCAGCACCGGCAGGCCGAATGAGCACAGAGTCCGCAGCGTCTTGCCCGGGATGGTGCAGGGGATGGCCTTGCGGGAGACGGCACGGCCGGGGATGTAAACGATCACTCCGGAATTCTCCAGTGCGGCGCGGAGCTGCTCGCCCACGGCCTGCGCATCGTCATCGTCGGCGAAGGCGGCTGCCGCACCCGAGCGCTCCAGCGTTGCCTGCGTCGTCGGATCCAGCTTCGATTTCTCCTCGACGAGCCACGTGATGCGGCGGCCGGCGAAGAGCTTTTCAAGCTGCGGCAACTCATGGGTGCCGATGCGACCGGGGATGACGAGGCATCCGGTCGCCGGGATCCGGTCGGCGTGGAGAATCTGGATGGACATGTGTGCAGGAAAGACGTGGCGGAATCGCTCGCGGCGTATTGAAGCGTATAAGACGGGGCAGGCACGGATTTTTTGCCAAAAGCCGCCCGGTTTTGCCCCTCCTGTGTGTCACGTGGCCACAAAAGCCCGTCCCATGACCGCATCAAGACGTCATGTTGCGCGCCTTCCTTGCGGCAGATCGCCGGAGAATCACAACTCAGTGATCCAGCTTCAGCTTCTTGAGCTTCGGCTCGATGACCAGGCGGCAGTAGCCGTTCTTGGACTTGTTCTGGAAATAGTAGTCTTGGTGGTAGTTCTCCGCGGGGTAGAACTCGCTGGCCTTGGTGATCTCGGTGACGATCGGATCCTTGAAGTTCTCCTGTGCTGCCTTTTTGGAAGCCTCGGCGAGCGCCTTCTGGGCGTCGGAGTTGTAGAAGATGGCGGAGCGATATTGGGTGCCCACGTCCGCGCCCTGCCGGTTCAGCGTGGTCGGGTCGTGGAGGTCCCAGAACCAGGCAAGGATCTTCTCGGAGGAAATTTTCTTCGGATCATAGACCACCTGAACGACCTCGGCGTGGCCGGTGGTGCCGGTGCAGATCTGCTCGTAGGTCGGCTTGGCCACGGTGCCGCCCATGTAGCCGGAGACTGCCGCCTGGACGCCGTCGAGTTGCTTGTAGGCGGCCTCGATGCACCAGAAGCATCCGGCGCCGAGCGTGATGACTTCGGAGCCCTCGGGCACCTTGGGCGCGGGGGCGGGCTGTTTGGCTTCTTCGGGCATGGCTTTTTTCGGTTCGCAGGAGGCGATGGCGGGCAGCAAAAGCAGGAGCGCGAGCAAGCGGCGGCGTTTCATGGCATTGGCGGCCGCTTCCCGCGGCGATACTGCGCACCCTAGGCGGCTTCCGGGCGAGGTAAAGTGGGGATTGGTGCCGAATTTCCGCCCGGTTGTCGGGGAAAGGCAGATTTCCCCGACAACTTTTGCATCGCGCGGTGTTTTTCGAGGCGTAAGGATTTTCGCAGCTACCCAAGCCAATCACTCATGAAATACCAATCGACTATCCGCCGTCGTTCCAAAGCGGGTTTCACCCTGCTGGAAATGGTCATCGTCCTCGGGATCATCGCCCTCATTCTGGGCGGCTCGATCACCTTCATGGGCAAGATCAGCGAAACTGCCAAAATCGGTCGCGTGGACACCGACTTCGCCTCCATCACCAGCGCACTGAAGATGTATAAGGTGAACAACGGCAACTACCCATCCACCCAGCAAGGCCTGAAGGCGCTGGTGGAAAAGCCCTCCGGCACGCCCGCACCGCGCCGCTGGTCCAAGATCATGGACAAGGTGCCGCTTGATCCTTGGAACAACGAGTATGGCTACAAGTTCCCGGGTAGCAAGGACCCAACCGAATTCGAGCTCATCTCCAAGGGTGCAGATGGTGTTGAAGGCGGCGAGGACTATTCCAGCCAAGACCCCAAGTAAGATCTGAGATCTGATGCGCAAGGGCTTCCAACGTCAGGGGCAGCAGGGCTTCACGCTGATGGAAATCGTCATCGTGCTGGTTCTTGTCGCCCTGATGGTCGGCGGGGCCCTTGCCTACATGGCTGTTTCAGATGACGAGCGGACGCTCCGCCGTTCCTATGTGGAGGTGGAGTCGCTGGCGAAACGCGCCCGGGCTCTCGCCGCTCTCCAGCAACGGCCCTATGCGCTTGAGTTCTATGAGCAGACCGTGAGCCTCATGCCCTTGGCGGAGGCCATGGTCGATCCGCGGGACCGCGAGAACATGCTGGCGCACCAGGAAAACATGCTCGCCGAGCAGGCCATGATGGCTGCCGAGGAAGGCAGCGCTCCGGTGTCTTCCTTCAACCCGATCCATGCGAGTTGGACGGTGGATGATGACGTCAAAATGTTCGTCCGCCGGTGGGCCAGCGACAACTGGATACCGTCGGATACGAAGAACCGCCACGTCTGGCGTTTCGATCCCGAAGGTTTTTGCGAGCCGCTGGGAGTGAAATTTGCACAGGAACGGAGCTGGGTTGAGATCGAATTCCATCCGCTGACCGGTGGCATCCGCGACCAGGTCCAGGAGATTTACTGAACAAGATGAGAAGCCCTCTGCCAAACCGCCGGTCACGTCGGCGTGCTGCCCGTGGATTCCTCCTGCTGGAGGTGGTCTTGGCGCTCGGCATCTTTGGTATCGCGGCCACGGGTTTTGCGGTTGCCCTGCAGCGTACCGCCGACCTCGCGGCACTGACGCAGCGCGAGTTGACGACCACCCGCCTGCTCCAGAGTGCCCTCGCCGAGGCCATGTCATACCCGGTGCTGGAGGAGGGGACGACTTCCATCGCGATCGACGAGATGGCCGAGCACGGGATGGAGATCGTCACGACGGTCGAGCTTCTCCCCGAGATGGAAAACGAAGACGGCCAGCTTTTGCAGGAGATGTACCGCATCGAGGTGGTCGCGCATTGGTACGAGAATGGCGTGCCGCAGGAGCAGTCCGCCGAGACCTGGCGCTACTCGCGCCTCTATCAGCCATGAAGAAGAACCCTTTCCATCATCCGGTTCGTCGTCGCGATGGCTTCACCTTGCTGGAGTTGGTCATCGCCATGGGACTGTTGGCGATGCTGGTCGGCATGATTTTCGGCTCGGCGAATGCGAACCTCCAGCTCGGCAATGCGGTCGTGCAGACCCAAGCCGAGGAGAGTGAAAAGAATGCCTTCTTCGACCTGATGTCGCGCCGTCTCAGCTCGCTGCCGGGGAATACCCGGATGGAGCTGATCTCGAAGGATATCGGCTCCCATTACACGTCCGACCTCACGCTTCAGAATGTCCCGCTCGCCTTCACTTGGGGCGGGGCGGATAAAGTGGCAAAGGCGGTCCAGCTTTCCACAGTCCTCAAGCGGGACGGCTATCTCGACATCGTGATGCGCTACTACGAGGAGGAGATCCTCGAGGACAGCGACAATGCGCAAGGCAATGTGAAGGCGGAGCCCTTCGCCGAGGTTGTACTGCTTCAGGGAGTGCGCACCTTCGAGTGGCGCGTCCTCGACGGCCGCACCATGGATTGGAACTATGACTGGGATCTCATCGGACGTCTGCCCCTGCAGATGGAGCTGACGATCGCCTTCGGCAACCAGGGTGCGGCGATGCGACAGATATTCTGGCTGACCCCGAAGCAAGATCCCGAGGTGATGATGCGCCAGCTACAGCAGCAGGGCGCTGGCGGTGGCATGGGTCTCGGTCAAGGCGGCGGCATTCAAGTGGGTGGCCCCGATGGTGAAGGTCCTGGTGGCGGCGGTGGTGGTCCCGGAGGTGGGGGCGGTCCACGCGGCGGCGGTGGACCTCGCGGCGGTGGTGGAGGATTTGGCGGCGGTGGTGGCGGTAACGGTCAGGGAGGTGGCCGATGAAGACTTTCTCTCAAAACAAGAATGCGCGTGGCTCCGCTCTCGTGGCGGTCATCTGGCTCATCGCGATTCTCGCCATGGCGACCGTGGCGACCCTGCGCGTGGTCTCCTTTGATGTGGAACTCGGCACCTCGCAGATCCATGGCTTCCGCGCGCGGCAGCTTGCCGAGATGGGCATCGCCGTGGCGTCGAATCCCGCGGTGAAGCGCACCGATCCGCTGCTGCGACAGTACTCGGACGAGGCAGGGGAGGGCTTCGAGGCCCGCATCATCTCCGAAGGTGAAAAGTTCAATATCAACGCCATCCTGCTTCGCGGTGACGAGCAGCTTCTCAAGTCGATTTTCAGCGACTGGGGCCTCACGCTCGACGAGAGCCAGATGCTGGTGGACGGCCTGATGGACTGGGTGGACGAGAATGACGATCCGGGCCTGAACGGTGCCGAGTCCGACTGGTATCTCGCGCAGGGCCGCCTCAACCAGCCCTTCAACCGTCCCTTCTACACGCTCGATGAAATGCGCCTCGTCCGCGGCATGGACTACGTCGAGGCGATCAAGCCGGATTGGCGGAATTGGTTCACCATCTGGAGTTCCGGTGCTCTCGATCTGAACGAGGCATCCGCCGAACTCATCGCCGCCGCCGCCGAGGTCTCACCGGAGGATGCAAACGTGATCCCCGAGACCGTCCGCGGGCTGGATAATATCCGCGATACCGACGATGACGCGCCCTTCCAATCCGTGGAGCAAGCGCTTGCGCTTCTTGGCGTGGACAGCAGCCTGCGCCCTGAAATTTCCGCCCGCATGACCGTGAATGACACGACCACCCGCCTGGAGAGCATCGGCAATGTCGCCGGTGCGAGGCGGAAAATAACGGTCATCGTGCGCAACCGAACCGGAAGACCGGCGGTTTTGGAACGAACCGAGGAGGTACTGCCTTGAGCAAACAACAGGAAACTTCACTGCTGGTCCCGGGTCCGCGGGGCTGGGAAATCTGGAAACAATCGACCACCGGGGGCTTTTCCCTGCAATCGGCCGATGGTCCCGCGCGTGCCTCCGAGCTGACCAGCCTGCCCGGCGGGAATCTCGCGATGCTCTTCCCCGTGCGTGGCTTCCATGCGCTGCCCTTCAAGGCATCCAGCACGGACGACTCGCTTTTCGACGATCTCGCCGCGATGCACGCGGAGCGCCTCGGCGTGCGTGCGGATCCCATGGCGGGACAGCTTTCCGACACCTTCGTCGTCACGAAGGAGGAAGAGGCAGCCACGCTGCTCGGCGTGGTGCTGAAGTCTCCCGGTGATGGCGACTTGCCGCCGCGCAGCCCGAAGGAATTCGACCTCTCGCCGCGTGCCTATCTGGTCCGTGGAGAATCGATCGCCGTCTGGATGGAGTTCGGCCGCTGGGTCTTCGCATTCTACTACAATGGCAAGCTGCTCTACTCGCAGGCCATGTCCAGCGGGGGCGCCGAGCCGGATGCGAGTTGCCTGCGTGAAATCCATCTCGCGCTCGGCCAGTTGGCCATCCAGGGGCTGCAGCTCAAGCCGGAGGTCGTGCATGTCTGGTCGCCCGAGGGCGCCACGGGTACGGCAGGTGCCTTGACCGGTGGTTTCAACGTGCCGGTGAAGGTGTCGCCGCGTCCGGATCCGGTCCTGCCGGAGCCACGCAGCAAGCTGCTCCCGGCAGACGTCCGTGCCGCGCGCCGTGCCGCGCAGGTGCAGCAGCAGAAGATGCTTGCTGTCGCCGCCGTGGTCGTCGCCTACCTCGGTCTCGGCGGATGGTTCGGCTACGGCCTGTGGCAGGATCAGAGCCAGATCAAGAAGCTGAACCGCCAGGCCGAGGGCATCGCCTCGGAGGCGGACCGCCTTGCCTATGAAGAGCACCTCGTAAGGTGGTCCGAACTCGATCTCGTGGTCGATGGGAACAAGGCCCCGGTGGAGCTGATGTCCCGTGTCGCGAAGGCGATCCCGCTGAACCAGGGCGTTCGCCTGAAGGTCGCGGAGATCAATGCCAACGAGATCAAGCTCGTGGGCGAAGCCCAGCAGGCCGGTCCCGCCAGCCAGTTCGGCGTGAACCTCGTCCGTAACATGTCCGAATTCAAGTGGGACAACCCTCCGCCCTCCAGCGGATCGAAGGGCTGGACCTTCCAATTCAACGGCGTCCGCCCGGACAGCAACGTTAGCCAGTGATTTACCGACAATATTTCCGCCCGGCGGCATTTCCCTCCCGTTCCCACGATTCATGAGCGATCGCGAAAAGAAATTGGTGCTGTTTTTTGGCCTGGCCGTGTTCGTGCTGGTCAATTTCTTCGGCATCTCCTGGTTCCAGAGCCAAAAGCAAAAGGTGGCGCGTCAACTGACTGATGCGAAGGGCAAGGTAACCCTTGCAGAGGCCACGGCTGCCAGCTTTGACACTGTCTATGGCGAGATGGAGTGGATGGCCAAGATGATCGAAAAGAGCCCTGCTCCGAAGAATGGTCAGCTCGTTGCCACGGAATTGGAGCAATACGCTTCCAACCAGGCCACGACGCACCAACTCGAGATCAAGCGCCGCGCGATCAAGCCGAATGACGAAACCGGCATCCACTTCCACCGCGCTAAGGTGGAGTTCAATGTCTCCGGTCGTGAGGAGTCGCTCTACCGTTGGCTGGACCGGCTGCAGATGCCCGACCAGTTCAAGGCCGTTACTTCCATGCGCCTCTCTCCGGATGCGAAGGACGATACCATGATCGACGCTACAGTGGAGGTAGAGCAGTGGTACGTGCCACTGGTGGATGGTGGCTCCGACGCCTCCGCCGAGCCGGATGAAGAGCCTGAAGCCGAGCCGGCCCCCAATGAAATCCCGGGACTGCCTCCTGTCCCAACCCCGACTCCCGCCCCCGCACCAGAAGCCACGAACCTGCCAGGAACCGAATGAAAACGATCGCATTCCTCACGCTCCTCGTCTCGGGAACCGCCGCCTTTGCCGCGGGCCCGCCGGTAAAGAAGCCGGTGTCGAGCTACATGCACCTTTCCCAGAATTCTCCTTTCACCACGAAGCCGGTCATCGAGCCACCAATACGGGTGGACACGACCTTTGACGATTGGTCGCTCGGTGGGGTCTCGGAAGTCGAAGGTGGCTACATGGTGACCTTGGTCCACAAGAAGAACCAGGGTGAAACCCAGGTCATCCGCCCGCGCGGCACTGTCCACAAGCTTAAGGACGAGATGAAGTGGATCGAGCCGGGCGCGACGGACAACTTCAAGGTGGACCGCGTCACCTACGGCAAGACGAGCTGGAAGGACACCACAGTGCAGGTCTCCATCGGCGGCAAGACCGGGACGATGAAGTTTGACGACAAGCAACTGACGCCGACCGCTTCCGCCGCTCCGGCTCCCGGTCGCCCCGGAATGCCAGGCCAGCCGCAGCAGGGGATCCCCGGTCAGCCACCACAGCCCGGTGCCGTCCATCAGCAGCCCGGCCAGCAAACCCAGCAGGATGGCCAGCGTGGCAGCCAGCGGCGCCCGCGCGTCCTCCCTCCCACTCAGAATAACCCGCAGCCGCAGGGCCAAGGTCGTAATCGCTAAGCTTTTCCCAATGTTGCCCAAACCGCATTTCCTCCTCACCGGCCTGATCGCGTCCGGGACCGCGTTTGCCCAAGTGCCCCAGCCACCACCGGCGGGCGCTCCTGTCCAGCCGGGTGCAGTGCCGCCCGGTGTGCAGCCAAATGACCCTGCCACACTCGCCCAGCGGGTGAAGCAGGAAGGCTATCTGGAGCCGAAGATCAACGGCGAGCGCCTGGCCGAGCTCTACACCGAGCTGACGGGTCGTCGCGTGACGGTGAGCAATGCCGCGATCGCCGCGGAATTCCGCTTCGTGCAACAGGGGCCGATCACCTTCGGAGAAGCGGCTGAGTTGCTGATGAAGGCCGCTCTGCTGGAAGGCTTCGTGTTCATTCCTTCAGGTGAAAATCACGACTTGCTGATCTACGCGCAAACCATGCCGACGCCTCCTGGCGAAGCCTTGCTTACCATCACAGACCCGGCCGATCTTCCGAACGGAGAGCTGGTCGTCACGTACGTGATGGCGCTCAAGCACATCAAGCCGGATGAAGTCGTGCGTGCCTTCACCGCCGTGGTGAAGCAGTTCGGCAACTATGGCTCGGTCGCCGCGGTGCCGAATGCCGCCAGCGTGATCATCACGGAGAAGTCCTCGCTGATCCGCCGCCTGATCGAGCTCCAAGAGGTGATCGACGTGCCGACGAGCAATGTCGGTACCAAGTTCATCAAGGTCCAGTATGCGGACGTGCAGGAGCTTTCCGAGATCCTTAACGAGATCCTCAATACCCAGCAGCAAGGACAGAGCACTGCGGGTGTCCAGCGCGTCCAGAATGCCGCTCCCGTGCCGCAGGTGCCGGGTGGCGCCCCTGCTGGCGCACAGGGCATCGCCGGTGCCGATGGCGGCGGTGCAGGGCAGGATGTACCGATCCAGATCGTCCCCAGCCCGCGCACGAACCAGATCTTCGCGATGGGCCGTCCGGTCGATATCGTTTTCGTGGAAAGCCTCGTCGCAGGCTTCGACACGCCGACCGACACGCGCAACTACCTCCGCCGCAAGCTGAAGTTCCTGGCCGTGGCCGACTTCCTCCCGGTGGCGGAGCAGGCGTTGCAGCGCGCCTTCGGCGGCTCGTCGCAGAGCGGCGGTGCCACGGGTGGCACGGCTGGCGGCGGTGGTCGCTCCGGTGCGAATTTCGGCTCGGGCGGCGGCGGATCCTCCCGCACGAACCAAGCTTCCTCGCGCAGTGGCAGCAGCGGTAGCAGCCGTTCCGGCGGCAGCTTCGGCAGCAACCAGAGCAGCGGTGGCTTCGGTGGTGGTTCCAGCGGCGGCTTCGGCGGCGGTGGCAGCAGCTTCGGCGGCTCCAGCGGCAGCGGTAGCACCCTGGTGAACAATGCGCCCAGCGCCCAGCTCGTGGGACGCACGCTCCTCGTGGCGGACAATATCACGAACTCGCTCGTGGTGCAGGGCCCTCCGGCCAGCCTTGAGGTCGTGAACCAGCTTCTCGACGAGATCGACGTGAAGGCGGATCAGGTCATGATTTCCTGTGTCTTCGGCCAGCTCTCGCTGAATGACCGCATGGAGTATGGCCTCGACTTCCTCCGCGAGGTGGAGGTCCGCGGCGACAATGCGATCGGCGGACGCGGCGGCAGCGGTGCCGGTCCTCTCCTTCCTCTGGACGGCAGCGCCTTCGATCCCGGCAGTCTCGCCGCGACCGCCGGCCTGGGCCTCTACGGCAAGATCGGGCCGTACATGAATCTCTATCTGGACGCGCTTCAGGGGACGACGAAGTTCAATATCGTGGCCCGCCCGACCGTCTTCATGGCGAACAACCAGACCGGCTTGATCCGCAGCGGTCAGCAGATCGCGGTGCCGACGAACAGCTTCAACAGCGGAACCACCGGCCAGAGCACGAACATCGACTACCGCGACGTGGTGCTCGACCTGCAAGTCACGCCGCTGGTGAACTCGCCCGACGAAGTCACCCTCCAGATCGCCGTGCTGAATGACGAGGTCGTCGGCAGCCAGACGATCGAAGGCGTGGGCCAGGTGCCCACGATTTCCACCCGGTTGCTGGAAACCACGGTGACCGTGCCGAACAACGAGACCATCGTGCTCGGCGGCCTGATCACCACCCGGAACAACCAGAGCCGCTCCGGCATCCCGCTGCTCAGCCAGATCCCGTATATCGGCGGCATCTTCGGTTCGACCGAGAACCAGACCGACCGCGAGGAGCTGCTGATCTTCATCCAGCCGACGATCATCAATGACAAGGCCTCCCTCTACGCCGGTCAGGCCGACGTGGATTCACGCTACAAGTTCGACAACGAGAACCGCGAGTTCATCGATGGACCCGGCTTGCTGCCAACCAGGGATGCGCTCGACAAGCCAGCGAACTCTGGCAAGGCGCGCAACGCCGCACCGGCTCCGGTTGCCACGGAAGCTCCTGCTCCCCGCCGCGCGACTTCCCGTCCGAAAGGCTTCGTAAAAGGACGCTGAAATCCGGCATAGAATCGACTTCAGGGGGCCGCGGAGATGCATTCTGCGGCCCCTTTTATTCCGGTACTTGCCAAAATCCGGGAACGGGTCTCAGTTTGTCGCGCTGAACTCCGGAGACGCCCGGAAAACATCAAAAACCTCGCAATTTCGCTCCATGTCTGAGATTACCGAAGCGGACCTCGCCCCCAACGTGAAGGCCCTGTATCTGAAGGCTCGCAGTGCCGTTCAGACCCAAAATTACGGATACGCCATCAAGCTGCTCCAGAGCGTCCTGAAGGACGCTCCGACCTTCCTGGACGGGCGCAAGGCGCTCCGCAACTGTGCTTCTCTCCACACCGGCGGACCGAAGAAGTCCTCCAAGGTCTTCGGTTTCAAGACCGGTGGCGTGGGCACGATGAAGATCGCCGGCCAGGTGAAGAAGGACCCGGTGGCCGCTCTCGTGATGATCGAGGACGAGCTGGAGAAGGACCCCTACAATCTGGACGTGAATGACCAGCTTTTCGAGGCCTTCAGCGCCATGGGCCTGCCTGACCACGCGGCATTCGCACTGGAGACAATCCGCAAGGGTCATCCGGAAGAGCTGAAGCCGATGCACAAGCTCGCCGAATTCTACATCCATCGCGAGGATCCCGCGAAGGCTGCCGAAGTCTATCGCGACATCCTCAAGCACCACCCGACCGACTCCGTCGCGATCAAGGGTGAGAAGGACTGCACTGCCCGCGCCTCGATGCAAAAAGGTGGCTGGAGCGAGAATGCCAACATGGCGGACCTCCAGCGCAACAAGGGCGAAGCCGCCGAGCTCGATGCCGCCGGCAGAAGCGGCCTGACGCGCGACCAGCTCGAGGACCGTCGCGATCGTCTCATCCTCAAGTATAACGAGGACCCGAACCAGCTTCCCGTGGTCAAGGACCTCGCCGGTATTTTCGAGCAACTCGAGGACTGGGCGAATTCCCACACCTTCTACTCGTGGGGCTACAGCCTCAGCAATGGCGACGTCGCCCTGCAGACGAAGTCCGGCCAGATGAAGGACAAGATGGAGGAGCAGCAGCTCAAGGATCTGGAAGCGCGCGCCGCTTCCAATCCCGACGATCCGGAAGTCCAGGCCATGCTCGCCGAGCGCAAGGTCCTCCGCATCGCGGAAGCGCTCGAGGAAGCCAAGAAGCGCGTGGATGTCAACCCGACCGACCCGACGCTGCGCTACCAGCTCGGTCAGGCCTACTACGATGCCGGCGACTACAGCAACGCCATCCCGCACCTCCAGCAGGCCAAGCGCAACCCGCACATCCAGTCGAAGGTGCTCCTGCTCCTCGGCCGGACCTTCAAGGCGAAGGGCATGCTCGACATGTCGCTCCGCCAGCTCACCGATGCCCTCGGCGACCTCATCGCCATGGACAACGTGAAGAAGGAGATCCTCTTCGAGAAGGGTCTCGTGCACGAGGAGATGGGCGACAAGCCCGGCGCTCTCGAAGCCTTCAAGCAGATCTACGAAGTGGACTACGGCTACCGCGATGTCGCCCATCGCGTGGAGTCTTCCTACGGCGGTTGATCCGATTTTCAAGAAAGGCGCGGGGGGGAAACCTCCGCGCCTTTTTCGTGTCCGGATGATACCGGGCCGGTCACTCGGCCTCGTACCGGAAGGGGTCCTGCAACTTCGTGTCGGTGGTGACCGCGGTGTCCGTGAGTGTTCTCAGGAAGGCGACCAGGGCGGCCTTTTGCGCAGTGGTGAGATTCAGTCGCCGGGGCTGGCCGGCTCCGGGAGCACCGGGCGGATTGCGGAGCTGGGGCGAGAGATTCGGGTGGTTCACCACGCCCGTGCTGTAGAAGTCCACGACCTGCTCGAGCGTGGCGAAGCGCCCGTCGTGCATGTAGGGCGCGGTCAGCTCGATATTCCGCAGCGACGGAACCTTGAAGAGGCCCTCGTCCTGCGGAAGCCCGCTCACCCTGCCGACGCCCTTGTCGATGTAGGGATTCTCCAGACCGTTGTTGAAGATGGCATTGCCGGGCACGAAGTTGTCGCTGCCGTGGCAGGCGGTGCAATTGCCCGCGCCATTGAAGATCTGGCGACCCTGGTTCTCCTGCGCGGTGAAGTTCGTGAAGCCGCTGGCGACACCGGCGTCATACTTCGATTGGCCGGAGATGATCGAGCGGACGAACTGTGCGAGCGCCTTCGAGATGCGGTCGCTGTTGACCGTGGCACTGCCGAAGGCATCGATGAATAGCTCGCCGTAGAAGGGCTCCGCGGAAAGCCGCGTGACCAGCAGGTCGAGCGTCATGCCCATCTCGATGCTGTTCTGGATCGGCTGGAGCACCTGCTCCTCCAAGGTGGCCGCCCGCTCGTCCCAGAAGTAGTTTTCTCGCAGGTAATACTTCGCGTTTGTCAGGCCCATCGAGTTGCGGTCGGTCAGCCCGCCGTCGAAGCCGACGCTGAATCGCCGCGGGTCCGAGAAGCCGTGCGCGGCCTGATGGCATGAGGCGCACGAGATGGTTTGGTTTGCCGACAGGCGCTTGTCGTAGAAGAGCACGCGCCCGAGCGTCGCGCCGGCATTGGTGGTGGGATTGCTCACCGGGGTATTGTCCTGCCCGCGTATCGCGGGGGTGAGCAGGTGAGGGGGCAGGGCGGGGGTGGCGTGATTGAGAAAGGTCGCGGGGAGCAGGAGGGCGGAGTCCGAGTCCGAGGCGAACGCGCCTGCTTCGTCCGTATTCAGGCGGAAGAAGCGCTTCGTCCCCTCGATGGGCATCGGGATGCGCAGCGTGCCATTGAAGACGCGGCGGGTGTCGCCATTCGTCCAAGTGCCGAGGGTGTCTGAGGTCTGGACGCGCCACGTGTGGTTGCCGGAGTCGTGCACTTCCAGGACGATTTGGTCGCCTTCATGGAGGATGCGGGTGGTGGCGGACTCGGCAGGGAGTTGGGCGGAGACTTCAGCCGATGCCGGGAGGATGGTGGCCGCGAAAAGGAGGAGCTTTTTCACAGTGTCACCGAAGCTCCGGACCCGCCGCGACGGCGAGGAACTTTACCTTCCCTTCACATCCGGCGGTGGACTTTTACCTCCGCCTAACGGGGAGACCTACCGTCACTTCGACAGGCGCTTCTCCAGGGCGAGGTCGGGAGCGGCACCGCGTTCGAGTGCATTGCGGTAGAATTCCAGCCCCTGCTTCTTCTTGCCCTGCTTGGCGTAGAGGAAGGCGAGGTTGAAATACGGGTCCGCCATCGCGCCGTCGAAGTCGATCGCCGCCTTGAATTCCTTCTCGGCCTCGCTTTCCTCCCCGAGGTCGAAGCAGAGCTTGCCCAGCACCACGCGGCCTTCCGCATGAGTGGGCGCGAGTTCCACGCTGCGGCGCAGCGCCTCGCGGGCCTCGCCATACTCGCCCGTCTGCATGAGCGAGTAGCCGAGCATGCGGTGGGCGTAGGGATTGTTGCTGTCGATGACCGCCGCGTTGCGGAAAACCTTCGCGGCATCCTGTGGCTCGTCGAGGCGCAGGTGGACCACGCCCAGCTTGCACATGGTGCCGGTGTCGCCGGGATTCTGGTCGAGCACCATCTCGAAGAGTTCACGGCTCGACTGGAAGCGACCCGCCACGAAGGCACGGGTGGAGGCGTCGATGTAGGGACGATTGCCACCTTCAAGTTCCGCGATGCTGACATCCACTTCGGACTGAGGACGGCTCCCCGGAGAGAAGAATTCTCCATCGACGCGGCGATCTTTCACGATGTCCAGCTCCTGCGGGGTCAGCTCCATTTCGGTAGCGGCCATAAGCCCCACGGCATCTTTGACCTTCTCGTCGGACTCCGCTATTTTTGCAACGGCATCAAGCAGGATCTCGGTCGCCTGGCGGCGGCGCTCCTGGACGCGGAGTTGCTTTTGAAGGATGGCGCGAAGCATCTCCGCCTCGGCTGGATCGGCATCCTTTGCGGCAAGCGCTGCCGTCTCGGAGCGCAAGCGACGCTCCAGTTCGGCAATGCGATTGTCCTGCGCGGCTTTCTCGCGCTTGAAGGCATTGATATTGTCCTTCGCCAGCGCGAGGTCGCGCATGGCCTCGATCAGTTCGTCCTGGGTGGCATTGTGATCGCGGTTGAGGCGATCAACCCTTTCATTCGACTCGCGCAATTGCCGGGCGAGTTCCATGTTCTGGTCGATGACCTGCTGGATGCGGTCGCCGTCCTCGCTGGCGAGCAGCGCCTTCATCTGGTCGCGCTCGCGGAGCAGGCCGTCGCGCTCGTCGCGCAGCACTTCGAAATCCTTCTTCAAGGAAGCGATGTCGCTTTCGAGTCCGGCGATCTTCTGGTTCGCGCGGGCGAGTTCGTCGTTCTTTCCACGAAGCTCCTCCTGCATCGCACGGAGTTGCTTCTGCTGGCCGGCGATGACGTCGCTCTGGATCTTGCGCTCCTGTTCCAGATTCCGCTCCAGGTCGGCGGCCTTCTGGGCGAGGCGTCCGCGCTCGGCATTCAGCGCCTCGGCCTGCGCACGGGCGTCGCGTGTCTCGCTCTGGCTTTGGGAAAGGGCTTGGGCAAGCGCGGCACGTTCCCGCTCGGTCTGCTGGAGCTTACCATTCAGGTTCCGCATTTCCTCCTGCATCGGCTGCTCGGCGAAGCGGGAGCGCAGCTTGGCGAGTTCGTCATTCGCACGCTTCAGCTCGGCCTGTGCGAGGTCGCGTTGCTTCGCTATGTCGCGGCCACGGGCTGCCTCACGTTCGGCGGAGTCGGTTGACGGATTCTGACTTTGGCTCTGGCCCTTGCTCGCGTTGGCGAGGTCCGACTGGAGTTCCTGCACCCGGCTTTCAAGTTCGGCGATACGGCGGGTCTCCAGCGTCTCGATCTCGCGGATCGGCTGGATCGGGGCGACCGGCAGGCCGCTGTCGAGGGGGCGGGGTGGCTCGCCCTCGATGACGCCGGTTCGCGATCCACCCTCAAGCTCGGCGATGGCCTGATTCTTCACCCGGTTTTCCTCCATCGCCAGCGGGGCGACGCGGTCGATGTCCTCTTGGGTGCGGGAGCGGCGGCCTTTCACCATGTCCGGCTTCCAGAGAGGGTAGTAGGAGGAGACGCTCTCGAAAAGCTGGCGGGCGCGAAGCAGCTTTTCCAGCGCCTCCGCGTGCTTCTTCTCGGCCTGCAGCTTCTCCGAGTCGCGGTAGAGCAACCAGCCTTGGAAATAGACGTCGGAGGGGTCGAAATTCGACGGCGCGTCCTTCGCCGGAGTCATGGGGCCCGGCTGCTCCTGGGCAGTGACGGAGAGACCGGCCATGCACAGGGCGCAGGCCAACAGTCCAGCGCGACCGGGGAAACGGAAAAGGCTCCGACTCATAGGACGCGCAAGCTAGGAAGCCCCGTGCTGCGCAGCAAGGGGGAAATCCGTTTCGTTAGACGGTTTCCGCGCCCTGCAATCCCTTGGTAGTCACATGGTCATCCCCCGGTCGCGCGCCTTGCCCGATGGCATGGCTCTCAGTCCTTTCCAAGCGTCTGCCGCACGGTCTCCGCGAGCGGGGTGGTGGGGCGGCCGAGGAGGGTGCCGAGTTCGCCCGAGTCATCGAAAAGCGCGCCCCTCGACGCCGCGGCATCGCTGTCGGCGAGGAGGCTCGCAAAGGCCTCCGGTAGCCCGGCTCCGATGAGTAGCGTGCGGTAGGCCTCCTCCGTCAGGTCGCGATAGGGGATGTCCTTCCCGCTCTGGCGCGAGACCTCCGCGGCGAGGTCCGCGAGGGTGTAGGCGCTGTCTCCGGCGAGCTCGTAGATGCTGCCGGGTTCGACCGGGCGGGTCAGCACGATGGCGGCGGCCTCGGCGTAGTCGGTGCGGGCTGCGGAGGAAATGCGGCCCTCGTCGGCGCCACCGACCAGCGCTCCGTGCGCGAGTGCGGTCGGGATGGAGGCGGCGTAGTTTTCCGTGTACCAGCCATTCCGCAGGATGGCGAAGGGGAGACCGGAGGCGGTCAGGTAGGCCTCGGTCTGTCGGTGTTCTTCCGCGAGGCCGAGCTGCGAGCGATCGGCGTGGAGCACGCTGGTGTAGGCGAGGAATTTCACCCCGGCTGATTTGGCGGCGTCGATCACGTGGGCGTGCTGGTTTGTCCGGTTGCCGACTTCGTTCGACGAAATCAGGAGGAGCTTTTCGATGCCGGACAGGGCGGTCGCGAGGGAAGCCGGATCCGAATAGTCGGCTTGGCGGACGGTCACTCCACGTGCCGCGATGTCGGCGGCCTTTGCCGGGTCGCGGACGATGGCGACGAGGTTGCTGGCGGGCACGCGAGCGAGAAGATGGTCGATGACGAGGCGGCCGAGCTGGCCGGTGGCTCCGGTGATGGCGATCATGATGGTCGGGATTCGGGGTTGATTCGGGATTGAAATGGCATCGCGGGGATGCTTGGTTCCTATTCGATACCGAGTTCCGGAAACGCTGCAAGAGGGGTGATTTTCGGAACCCGGTTACACCGCGGTAACCATCATGAGCCTTCCATTTCCACCCGTGGCCCCGGGATCGGGCCTTGCCGAAAAGTGCCCGGTCCGCGACGTGCTCGATCGCATCGGTGACCGCTGGAGTCTCCTCGTCCTGCTGGTGCTCGCGCCGAAGACGCTGCGCTTCACGGAGGTGAAACGGGCCATCGGCGACATCTCGCAGCGGATGCTTTCCCAGACCCTGCGGACGCTTGAGAAGGATGGCTACGTCACCCGGACGGTCTATCCGACCGTTCCGCCGAAGGTGGAATACTGCCTCACCGAGTTGGGCGGATCGTTGCTCGCGAGGATCGCCCCGCTGGTCGAGTGGGCGAATGCCAACCATGACCAGGTGAGAGCTGCTCGTGATGCCTATGTTCCGCCGTCATCTGCAACGCCGCTTTAAACGGTCTATCGAAGTAGCTTTCCGGGCACCTCGATGACCCGGTCGCCGGGCGCGACGAACATGCGGTCGTCGTCCTGCCGGTCGATGATGGCTCCGCCGGTGAAGCTGCCGAAGGAGGGGAGCACGAGGACATTCCGTCGCAGAAGGAAGCAGGGCAGTCGGAGGGAGGTGCGCCTGCCATCGGCGATCCGCGCGACGGGGTGCCAGTGGGCGGCGACCACCGGACGGTCGTCGGGCGCGTCGGCCGGATCATGGACGAGGTGGATGCCCGCGTGCTCGGCGAAGGGGAGGACGGTGAGGCAATCTGGCAGCCGCGGGAGCTTGCGGTCGTGGTTTCCAATCACCAGTTCAACCGGGATTCCGATTGTGAATAACCATGTTTCCAGCAAACGTTCGATCTCCTTCGTGAGCCCGGCGGGTGAATGAAATAGGTCGCCATTGATCACCACACGGGTGGCTCGGACTTGTTCACAAAGTATTCGCAATCGGTTGAGATCAGCATCGCTGTCGCCCTCCGGAATGGCGAGTCCTTTTGCTTGAAACGCGGTGGCTTTGCCAAGGTGGATGTCGGCTGCTACGAGGGTGTGATCGGGAAGCAGGACGGCCTTCTCGGGAAGGAGTGCAAGCGTTTGATCGAGGATGCTCAGGATCATTTGTCAGCCGCTTGTTCGAGGTCTTGAAGCATTTGTTCCAATCGTGTGGCGGCATCGCCTGCGGGCATCGTGGCGAAGAACTGCTCAGCCCAGAGCGGGAATGCCATGGGTGTTAGATTTTTTGTTTCAATCAATTGTACTTCCCGCTTTTGAATGTCGATTAGGGAGTCATGAAGTCGGCTGAATTCCAGTTGCTTCTCCAGAATTTCCCGCTGGGACTGGAGAAGGAGCAGGTTCTCGGGATCGTAGCGTTCCAGCACTTCGAAGAGCAGGCGCGAACTTGATTGAAGCTCCCGTTGTCCGCGCTGTTGGCGACCGGGCAATTGCTGCAGAATCAGGCCTGCTACCCTCGCCACCTGATGGAACTGACGGCGGGCCAGCTCGGCGGTATTCAAGCAAGCCAGCACGTCTTCAAGAAGGTTCTCAACCGTTAGATTCAAGCGGATGATATCCTCGCTCAAGTGAAGCCCGCGTTTGGCGGTGAGGCAGAATCCGTAGTCGTTCTGCGACACTGTAATCGTTTGATTCAAACGAAGTCGATAAGCCATGAGCGCCCCCAAGCCTTCGTGAACAAGTCGCCCGGCAAGGGGGTAAACAAACAGATGTTCACCATCGCGTGACCGGGTGTGTTCGACGAGGAGCGTGCGGTCATCGGGCAGTTCGGACCACCGGCGCTGGATCTCCAGGATGGGGGCGACGGCCTTCATTTCCGGCGAGGCCGGGCCCTCCCCGCGGAGGCGGGCGGCCATGGCATGGGCCAGTTCGTTTGAAAGGGGCATCTTGTTTCCGCCCCACATGGCGACTGCTCCCTTGGCGTCGCGCTTGGCGACCCGGACGGTGGCGATGCGCTGGTGGAAACGAACCAGCTCCAGTTTCTTCCCGGCAAAGATGAAAAGCTGACCCTGTTTCAAGCGGCTGATGAATCCTTCCTCGACCGTCCCCAAGGTTTGTCCATTCGCGAAGCGGACGCTGACATGGGAGTCGGCGGAGATGGTGCCGATCGACATCCGGTGCTGCTGGATCAAACGTTTGTCATCGACGATGTAGCGGCCGTTTTCGAGACGGGCCTTCCGGTAGCGCGGGTAGGCGGCGAGGGCGCGACCGCCGCTCGAGATGAAGCCGAGGCACCAGTCCCACTCGGTGTCGGTCAGGTCGCGGAAGGCGTGGGTGGACAGGATCTCCCGGAGCATTTCCCCCGGCTCGAATGGCTCGCCGATGGCGCAGGTGACGAGGTGCTGGACGAGCACGTCGAGCGGCTTGACGAGGGGGCGGCGGGCCTCGATGTGCCGGGCGTGGGCGGCGTCACGGGCGGCGGCAAATTCCACCAGCTCCATCGCGTGGGTCGGCACACCGAGGACGCGGGACACCTTTCCGGGTTGGTGGCCGGACCGGCCGGCGCGCTGGAGCAGGCGGGCGATGCCCTTTGGCGAGCCGACCTGCAGCACCTGGTCGACCGGCGAGAAATCCACGCCGAGGTCGAGGGAGGATGTGCAGACCACGCAGCGCAGGCGGCCCTCGCGGAGACCCTGCTCGACCTTCTCCCGCTCCTCGCGGTCCACCGAGCCATGGTGCATGGCGATGACCTCCGCCCAATCCGGCCGGAGCGAAAGCAGCTCCTGGAACCAGAGCTCGGTCTGCGAGCGGGTATTCGTGAAGAGCAGAGTGGAGTTCGCCTTCTCCACCTCGCGGACGACCTGAGCGGCGAGCCGGGTGCCGAGGTGGCCGGACCACGGGAAGCGGTCGATCTCCCGGGGGATGAGGGTGTCGATAACGATCTCCTTTTTCAGGTCCGCGGAAACGGTGACCGCTCCCTCCGCGGCGGACCCGAGGAGGACGTCGCGAGCTTCATCCAGATTCCCCAGGGTGGCGGAGAGGCCCCAGATGCGGATCTCCGGAAACCATTCGCGCAGGCGGGCGAGGCAGAGCTCGGTCTGGACGCCGCGCTTGTTGCCCAGCATCTCGTGCCACTCGTCCACGATCACGGCGCGCAGCCCGGCGAGCTTTTCCCGGGTGTCGTCGTGGGTAAGCATCAGCGACAGGCTCTCCGGCGTGGTGACGAGGCCGAAGGGGAGCTTCTTCCGGAGGCGGGCCTTCACGGAGGACGAGGTGTCGCCGGTGCGGGCTTCCACCTGGAGCTTCGGCGCGAGGACTTCTAGCGGCTCGCGGAGTGCCCGCAGGGTATCCTGCGCAAGGGCGCGGAGCGGGGTGAGCCAGACGACCGAGCATCCCTCGGGCTGCTCCTTCAGCGCTCCGGCGACCGGGCCCATCCAGACCGCGAGGGTCTTGCCCTGACCGGTCGGGGCGTGGAGCAGGCCGGACTTCCCGGCGGCGTAGGCTTTCCAGGTCTCCTTTTGAAAGGGGAATGGCTTCCAGCCGCGTTGCTTGAAAAAGGGCTGGAGGGGATCGGCGGGCATGGGCGGAAAAAAGGCACGCATCCGTGACGATGCGTGCCAGAGGAATCAGCACCGGGAATTCGTCCCCGCAAGTGACTGTTAGCTGCCCAGTTCATTTATCGAAGCGGCAGCCATGCCTGCCGCAACGATGGCGAGGACCATGCCGATCAACATCAGGCCGATGGAGACGAGGATCACGATGCCGACGAATTTCCAGAATCCGCGCTGGGCCTCCATCGCCTGCTCCAGATCCGTGGCGGACTGGCTGGACATCAGGTTCAGGATGGCGGTGCCGTATTTCCAGAGCTTCACCGAGGGGAAGACATACATCAGCGACATGGCGATGTAGATCAGTCCCATGATCGACTGGATCCAGCCGAACCCCGCGGCACGGGAGTTGCTCATGCCGCCGATGGCTCCTCCGGCCATCATCATGAGGCCGCCGAGCACCATGAAGCCGGCACAGATGAAGCCGATGATGGAGCAGAGCCGCACCCAGGGCTTGGTGCCCGCGAGGGCCTGGATGATGGCGGGGGAGGTTTGACCGGTGGAGGAGGGATACGGATTTCCGTGTGCACCGGTTTGATAGGGGTTGTCCATGGTGCCGCCTATCAACTCCAGCCTGTCTGGAAAGCCAAGCCGAGTTTGTGTTAGTTCCTGCTCTCCCGCACGACCACCGGGATGGGCTCCATCGCCTTGCCCGGGGCGAGGACTCGGTGGGGGAAGGGGATCTCGATGCCCTCGCGGTCGAAGGCTTCCTTGATCCGCAGCGGCAGCTCGTTCTTCACCTTCATGACGTCCGCCTTGATGGTCCAGGCTCCGATCATGAAGTTCAGCGATGACTCGCCGAAGCCATTGAAGACGATCACGGTCTCCGGCTCGTCGAGCACTGCCGGGTGGGCGTCCGCCACCCCGGCGAGCACGCGCATCACGTGGTCGATGGCCTCGGTGTAGGCGACGCCGATGGTGAGGTCCACGCGCCGGATGGGGTAGCGGGTCACGGTGGTGACGGTGTTTTTCACCAGCATCTCATTTGGGATGCGGACCGAGCGGTTGTCGAATGTCCGCAGGGTGAGCGCCATCAGGCCGATCTCCTCGACTGTGCCGCTGACGGCACCGACCTCGATGATGTCGCCTTTTTCAAAAGGCCGCTCGCCGACGATGAAGAGGCCGGAAATGAGATTCGACAGCGAGGTCTGCGAGGCGAAGCCAATGGCCACGCCGGCGATGCCCGCGGCACCGAGTACGGCCGCCAGATTGAAGCCGAACTCCTGGAGCACGGCCACCAGCACCATGACGTAGCCGCTGTAGCGGACGATGCGGGCGAGCAGGTCGCTGCCCTGCTGGCCGAGCCGGTGCCGCAGCACCCGGCTGACGATGCGCGAGACCAGCAGCACGAGCGGCAGTCCGGTCGCGAGGACGATCAGCACCTTGATGATCTTCTGGTAGATCGGATTGCCCCAGAATTCGGAGGTCAGGTCGGCCAGCATCATCAGTCGTTCGGGTGAGTGACTCCGAGGAAGGTGGAGAAGGCCTCCTTTAACATGCTGCGACGCACCCGGCCCTGCCGCGGCGGGGCCAGCTCCACGGCGCGCGTGGCCTCGCCGACCGGCTTGCTGGCGAAGACGACGCCGCTCAGCGAGTCGCTCTTCTCCCCGGTGCGGATTCGCGCGTGATTCGACCACAGCCGACCCTCGTGCTCGAAGACCGAGAGGTGGCCGGTTTCATAAAACAAGCGCTCGAAAGGGTGGGAATGCGTGCCGGTATTCGCGATTTCGATCGTCGAGATGATGGACATCTCCTGCCAATCTTCCGGCACGAATTGCCTCCGCGCCCGGGTCTTCACCGAGTAGCAGAGCGTGCCGGAGATCGGCGTGCCGTGCCAGGTATTCGACGGCTGCTCGCTGGGCCATGCGCTGAGGCGCTCGTACTGGCCCTCGCTGTGCGCGGTCAGCTCGATGAAGGCGGGGATGCCGACGTAGAAGGTCGCCTTTGCGCGCGGCGAGAGATTCAGCGGCGAGCGCGGGCGGATGATGACCGGGCGATCCGGGAAAACAGGGCGGAAGCGCAGCTTCACGTCCTTCGCCCCGCGGTCCCAGCGCTGCCACGGCAGGTCCTCCGGCGGCGTGTCCGCATCGCTCATGAGGCAGTCGCACTCGGACCCGTAGAGCGGGGCCACGCGCCACTCCTCCAGGATGCTGTGCACCACCAGCGTGAGATTGCCAAAGCTGGCGCACAACCACTCGCGATCCTGCAGCGTTCGTTCGTGCCAGCGTTCCGAGGCGGCCATGGCATGACGATGGGAAGCCGTTTGCCCCGCGGCAATGCAGAATCGCGGGTGCTATGCGTCAGGGCGAGGTGCGGACCACCCGCCAGAAGCGCCGCGGCCCGGCGGCGAAGTTCACGGTGCGCAGCGTGGTGCCGCGGTTGGTGCGGGCGGTGACGGTTTCGACAGGCTGCCAGTCGTCGAGCTTCGTGCCGGACTCGATGCGGTAGCTCTGGCCGGGATTGCTCTGCCACTCCAGCGCGGCGGTGGTTCCCGTTAGGGTGAAGTTCACCAGGCTGAAGTCGCCGTCATTGATGTGGATCACGCCGATGGCATCGAGGTCGAAGCCGCCGCTGCCGATGACCGGCGTGGGATCGTAGATCGGGCGACCGCTGCTGTCCTTCGTCTTGCCGTCTCCAATGATGTCGATGATCCGGACGAAGGCCACGCGCTGCTTGTTCAGCAGGGGCGAGTCGGGGAGCGATGCGAGATCGAAGGGCGTGCCATAGCCGCCACGGTACTTTCCGGCGAGGCCGTCGATGTTCGTCGGGTCCATCGTCGTGTCGAATGGGCCGACCTTACTCGGAGTAAGCGAGGCACTCGGGAAGCGGAAGAAATTCACGCCATCGCTGGAGACCTCGACGAAGGCGAGCTCGAGAAAAGTGTCGCTGAAAGAATTTTCGAAAACCGCGAAATCCGCACCTGCACCATCCCGCACGGAGTGGGGGAAATACATCGTGATCTGGCCGCCATTGCCGAGGCAGACGATATCATAGACGTCCGTGGTGGCCTTGCCGGTGGCTTTCTCCGGCGTCCTCCACATGTTGTCCACGTCCACGCCGTAGGTCACCTCGGAGTGGCCGCTGGCCCATGCGACGATGCGCGAGTCATCCTTCGAGACAGCCGGGCTGCCCGGTCCGGCGACTCCGGCGTAGGGACCCGCGTGAAGGGTGGCAGGGATGAGGAAGGCGAGCAGGCGGAGCTTCATAGTTCGCGGCGGATGCCGATGAGCACCTGTCGCCCGGCGGCGGGATACCAGATCCCGCTGTACTTCACCGTGGCGTAGCGCTCGTCGAAGAGATTGTTGATGCGGCAGTAGAGGGAGAGTCCGGGCTTCGGTTCGTAGCGGACGAGGAAATTTGCGACGCCGTAGGACGGGAGCTTCTCGCGGGTGTTCTGGAAGTCATTCCCCTCGAAGGCATCGCCGACGTATTGATACTCCGCCTGCAGGCTGAGCCAGTCCTTTGGGCGGCAGCCAAGCGTGGCGGTGAGTTCGCGGTTTGGCACCAGATAGACCTCCTTGCCCTCGTAGGTGCCGCTGCGGAATTCGGACTGGAGCGCGGTGAAATGCAGTGCCGCATCCCAGATGCCAGCCTGGTAGCCCAGCGTGGTCTCCAGGCCGAGACGTCGGGTGTCGGCCAGGTTCACATTGAGATTTTGCAGGTAGTCGTAGGCGATCTCGCCCTCCAGCCATTGGGCGAAGCCGTTCACGCGCAGGGTCCATGCGCCGGGCGTCCACTCGGCCCCGAGCTCCACGTTGTCGCCGGTCTCCGCACGGAGGCGGTCATTGAAGGGGACGGTGAGCGGATACCCCTGATAGGAGGCGATCTCGTCAGTAGAGGGCAATCGATATAGGCGATCGTAGCGCAGCCACGCGGAAACATCCCGTGCGCCCTCCCAGCGGACCCCGGCCTGGAATGCGGAGTTCGACTCGTCGGTTTCGCGCGCGAAATTCAGCGCCGGATTCGCGGGGAAGCGGTAGCTCCGGGCGTCCGCGCCGACCGACGAATGCTCCCAGCGGGCTGAAGTACTAAGGTGCCAGTACTTCCACGGCTCCCACTCCGCGCCGGCGAAGATGCCCGCGATGTCCCGCTCCAGCGATGCGTCCGTCGTGCGGTTCCGCCGCTGGATCTCGGCGAATTGCGAGAGCTCCAGCGTGTCCCGCCGCAGCGAGATCCCGGCCTCCGCCGACCACGAGTCGCCGGTGATGCCGAAGCGCGGCGAGAGCGTGTAGGTATTGAGAAGATTGTCCGTGTGATAGCCCGGGCCGAAATTCCACGCGAGGTCACGCTGGTAGATCGAAAGCGGCACCTCAATGGTCGGCCCGCCCGCCTTGCCAAAGGTCAGCGTGCCATCCGCGGTCCAGCGCGTCTGCTCGCTGAAATAGAGGTGCGCCTGACCGGACTGGGCGTAGATCGATTGGCGCGGGTCGAGCAGGTAGCGCTGCTTTGTCAGCGGGCCGGGGAAGCCGCCGCGCTCATCCGCCCAGGAGACGCCGAGATCGGCATCGATCCAGTCGGCGAGTTGCTTGTCCCAGCGGAGAGCCGCAGTCTCCAGTTCGCTGAAGGCATTGTCCCGCCAGCCGTCGGTGAAATTCCGCTCGGCATCGAAGGTGATGCCGTGCCCGTCGATCAGGCTGCGGTGGCTGATGCGGGCGAGCGTGTAGCCGTCGCTGCCACCGGCTCCCTCAAGTACGGTGGATTCCGTACTTCCTCCGCGGGTGACAAGATTGATCACGCCGCCCACGGCATTGTCGCCGAAGCGGGCGCTCTGGCTACCGCGCAGGATCTCCACTCGCTCCAGCCGGGCCACGGGTGCCTCCAGCCACGAGACGCCCGCCATGTCCGGTCGATTCACCGGGCGGCCGTCGATGAGGACGAGCACGCGCGACGAGGCATTCTCGCCGAAGCCGCGCAGGTGCACGGTGCTGTCCGAGGCGTTTCCGGACGTATTCGTGAGCCGGATGCCGCCCTGCGTGGCCAGCAGGTCGGCCACGGAGCGAACTCCGGATTTCGCGATCTTCTCCCGGTCGATGACGGTGGCGCTGCCGGCGAAGTGCTCCGGCAGCACCGAGTGCCGGTCCGCCTCCACGACCAGCGGCTGCAGCTCATCCTCCTCCTCTTCCCCCGGCGCGGTGGCCGGGGAAAGCGGAAGGATCATCGCCGCGAGCGCGGGGATGGAGGTGAGTCGCATGGCGCGGGTCCGGTGCGGAGCGGGGTTGCGCCGGTCTTAGCGACGGCGGCGGCGTGCCAGCAGGGCCAGACCGGCGAGCGATGCCAGCGCGGCGGACGGCTCCGGCACGGCCAGGAAGTCATCCATGGCGAAGTAGACCGGAGTATTGATGCCGTAGTCGCCCACGTCGGACGAGTCGAAGGAGAACTTCAGCTCGTCCACGATGCCCAGCGAGGAGAAGTCCACGAACTGCCAGGTGTCCACGATGTAGTCCTGTGCCGAGGATTCGAAGCGGAAGTCAGCGAGGTAGAAATCCACCGTGCCCGTCGAACCGCCATTCAGGTAGCCGTGGATGGTGAGCTTGAAGTAATCCGCATCCGTGCCGCTGGCTCCGCCGAATTTCTTCGCGAAGCCGTCGCCCTGGCTCATCGAGAGATATGAGTAGGTCGTATTCGTGAAATACGCGCCGAGGCCGGTGAGGTTGGTGTCCGTGGCGAAGGA
Source organism: Luteolibacter flavescens (assembly GCF_025950085.1). NCBI lineage: Bacteria > Pseudomonadati > Verrucomicrobiota > Verrucomicrobiia > Verrucomicrobiales > Verrucomicrobiaceae > Neoluteolibacter > Neoluteolibacter flavescens. The sequence continues at coordinate 91,069 of NZ_JAPDDS010000010.1, read as the reverse complement.
GATCGACGGCCCGGGCTCGCCCACCGTCGAGCTGCCGTAGGCGAGCGTGAAGTTGCCGCTGCCGCTGCGGTCGCCGCCGGTGTAGGAGCTGTATTGGTTCCCCCAGCCGGGCGTCGTCGTATTGCCCTGATTGGAATAGCCGAAGCCCGACCAGGAGCCCCAGGCGGGGACGTAGCCGTTCACAAAGGTGGCACCGCCGGTGGTGAAGCTGCCGCTTCCGTCCGAGCCGTTCCAGTAGCCATTCGTCCCAGCATCCAGGTCATCGAAGGTGATGACGGCGGCTTGGGTGGAAAGGGTGGCTGCCAAGGTGATTCCCACCGCCAGCAGGGGGCGGGGGACCGTCGCGAGCGCCCGCGTGAGGAGCGCCTTCTGTGGTTGATGCATGTCGTATGGTGATCCGTGAACCCGAGATCCGCGGGTTCTTTCAGACGTGTTCCGTCAGGCTGGCGATCTGGCTTTCCCGGGCTGCGGTGCAGCTCGGGATTTACAGTGGCGGTACCGCTCCGGAGTCGCACCGGATTCCCCATCGATTTCCTGCCCGTGCCACGGGCTTCCCGACTGGAGCCACGGCTATCCCGCGGCGGGCGGAGGGTGGCTTTTCGGACGGGGATGCCAAGGGCGAAGTTTTCCGGCGGTCGCCTTATCCTTGTTCCGCCGTTCCCTCGAAGGGGCGCAGCCACTTCACCGAGTCGATCAGCGGCTCGCTGAGCAGCTTGCGCTTGCTGCCGTCCGCAGCGATGAGGTGCAGGTTTTTCCCGTCGCTCCAGGCAATCCGCCCATCGGCGGAGACATCGTAAGCGAGGGCGTGGCGGGCCAGGACGGTCTCGGTGCCGTCCGGCGTGCGCTTCACCAGCTCCCAGTCGGCCGGGGCGAGGGCGCCGTCCGGGGCATTCGCCTGGCCAGCCTTCTGCACGTCGATCATGCGGCCGGCGATCCACATGCGCACGGGCTCCGGTCCCTGCTGCTTCGGCCCTCCGGCGGTGGTGAGCGGCTTCTTGCTGACGATGCTGGAGAATATCTGGAAGAAATCGACCAGCGCCCGGAGGATGCGGAAGGGGAAGAGCAGCGTGTCCTTCAGCGTGACCCACACGGAGGGGCGGGGGCCTTCCGGACCCTCGTATTTACGGCGGATGTAGTAGATATTCCCGGCTTCGTCGGCCTGGGGAGCGAGATAGTCGTGGGTGGGGCTTTCAAGGACGGTCTCAAGTTCGCCGCCCGTGAGATCGATGCGATGAATGCCGAAGGGGCCGAAGCCGCGGATGTAGCCCTGCGGATCCCGCGAGAGCCCGGCGGAATGGTAGAGGATCGCCTCGCGCCCGGGCACCCAGGAGGGCGCGGCATCGATGGAGTCGCCCTCGGTCACCGGCTTGGCATGGCGACCGTCCGGCTCCAGCACCGCGATGTGCGAGACCTCGTCATCGCCGAAGCGGCACGCGATGCGCCCGTCCCCGGAGTGGCGGTCGAATTCCGAGACATGGAAGCGCTCGCGGTGAAAGACCCGCCGCTCGTAGCCCTCCACGAAATCGAAATCCAGCACCGCGCCGACCACACCGGTCCACAGCGCGTAGACCATCGAGTCCGGGCGATCTCCTCCCGCCACGGCCACGACCCGCGGGCGCACCGAGACCGAGCGCGGCACGCCCCGTCCGCCCCACAGCGAGGAGCGGGAGAACATGCCACCGCCTGCCTCCTGGTCGCCGCGCAGCCACGAATTCTTTTCGGCGGACTGCTGCTCGCGGCGCTCGATGTCGGCGGCGAATTGACAGTCGTGACGCTTCGACGTGCCGTCGTTAGCGGCCAGGATCAGGCGGCCATCGGCAAGCAGGGCGATGCGATCATTCATGTTGGAGATGGTCTAACATACCGACATCCGGGGGAAACGTGGAAATTGTGGCCTCTTTGCAAGGCGCGACCGGGCTGTGGGGCGTGGGGCTAGCCGAGGTGTCGGGAGTGTTGAAATGGACTGATAATCAAAAGGTGGAGTGCCGGGGCTTGATTGATCCTCTATCTCCGCTTTCCTCCCCGCATGGATCTGGACGCCCTGAAGGCCGCGCTAGCCGCTTCCCCCGACAATCTCCCCCTGCTGATGCTGGTGGCAAAGGCCCACGAGGATCACTTCGAGCTGGCCGAGGCGCTGGCTCTTTTCGAGCGGGTGGTGAAGCTCCAGCCGGACCATGCAGATGCGCTGCTCGGCATCGCCCGCCTGCTCGATCTCTCCGGGGAGAGTTCGCAGGCGATGGTGCGCCTGGAGGCGCTCTGCGAGATGAAGCCGAAGTATGCGCCGGCCTGGCTGCTGCGGGCACGCATCGCTCTGGATGAAGGCGAGGCCGTCACGGCTCGTGGATTCTATGACGTGGCCGTGGATCTCGATCGCTCGGTGGCGGATGATGAACTGCTGCAGGCCATCCTGAAGGCGGGCGGCGGGCAGAAGCGCACGGCGATGACCTCCGCGGGGCCGGTGGAGATCGACGACGATGACGACTCGCCTTTCTCCGGCATGGACGCGGTGACGGCCCGCGACTTGGATCTGGAATTCCGGGTGCGGGCGGACATCAAGTTCGCCGACGTCGGCGGGATGGAAAAGGTGAAGGAGGACATCCGGATGAAGATCATCCATCCGCTGAAGAATCCCGAGCTCTTCGCCGCCTACGGCAAGAAGCCCGGCGGCGGCGTGCTGCTCTACGGCCCGCCGGGCTGCGGCAAGACCCTGCTGGCGCGTGCGACCGCGGGGGAGATCAATGCCTCCTTCTTCTCCATCGGGCTCCACCACGTGCTCGACATGTACATCGGCGAGAGCGAGCAGAAGCTGCACAAGATCTTCGAACTCGCCCGCAAGGCCGCGCCCTCGGTGCTCTTCTTCGATGAGATCGACGCGCTCGCCGCGGACCGCCGCGACATGCGGCAGTCGGCAGGGCGGGGGATCATCAATCAATTCCTGGAAGAGCTGGACGGCTCGCGCGCGTCGAATGACGGCGTGCTGATCCTCGGCGCGACGAATGCGCCGTGGCATGTGGACGGTGCCTTCATGCGCCCCGGCCGCTTTGACCGGCTCGTCTTCGTACCGCCGCCGGATGAGACGGCGCGGCGCGAGATCGCGGGTATCCACGGTCGCGGCAAGCCGCTGGTGGACTTCGATCCCGCGGCGATCGCGAAGAAAACGGACGGCTTTTCCGGTGCGGACTTGCGCGCCGTCTTTGACCTCGCGACGGAGGCCGCGCTTTCCGAAGCGATGCGCAAGGGTGCCGTGGTCCCTGTGTCCGGGAAGATGCTGCTGAATGCCAGCAAGGAGGTGAAGCCCTCGACCCGCAAGTGGTTCGAGAGCGCGAAGAACTACGCCCTCTATGCAAACCAGAGCGGCTTTTACGATGACGTGCTCGTTTATCTGGGCCTGAAGAAATGAGCGATCTCCTCCTGCGCGCCCGCCTGCTGCGGGATAGCCGGCGCTACCCCGAGGCCATCGCGGCCCTACACCAGCATCTGGCACTGGATCCGGATAGCTTCCTCGCGCACTACGAGCTGGCGGTGACGCGGCTTATTGAGGGCGAGAGCTATCGCAAGGCGCTGGAAGATGTGGACCGCGCCGTCGCGCTGTCACCGGAGAATCCCTCCGCGCACGCGATCCGCTCGGCCATCCTGCTGTCGCTGGATCGTGACAGCGACGCGCTGGCGGCTGCGGACAAGGCGATCGGCATGGACCCAGAGTTCGCCTTTGCCTGGGTGTGCCGTGGCAAGGCGCTGCTGGCGAAGCGCCAGCTCCCCGAGTCGGAGGCGGCGGCACGACGTGCGCTGGAACTTGACGCGGATTTCTCCGATGCGTCGAACCTGCTCTCCACGGTGCTGCGTCTCCAGAAGCGCTTCGGTGAGGCCGAGGTGGAGATCGACCGCCACCTCGAGCGCGACCCGGAAAATGCCTGGACCTTCGCCACGGCCGGTTGGACAGCGCTGAACCGTAGCCAGCGGGAGAAGGCGGAGAATCTCTTCCGCGAAGCCCTGCGGCTGGACCCCGGCATGGAGCATGCACGGCTGGGGCTGCGCGAGGCCTACAAGGCGCGCTCGCCCTTCTATCGACTCTTCCTGAAGTGGGTCTTTTTCCTGAACCGTCACTCGGAGAAGAACCGGTGGCTCATCATCATCGGCATCATCGTCGCCTTCCGCTTTGGTCGGGAGCTGCTGAGTATGATCCATCCGCTGGCAGCAGTGCCGCTGGTCGTCGCGTACCTGCTCCTTACCTTCGGCAGCTGGCTCGCGAGCGGGCTCGGGCATTTCCTCCTGCTGAAGGATTCCCTCGCGAGGCTTTCGCTGAATCGCCAGGAGAAGCTGGACGGACTCGCGGTCGGCGGGCTGTTCTTCGGCGGCCTGTTGTTGCTCGTGCTGGGGCTTACCGTGCTACCCGCCGGTATCGCCTTCGTCGGCGGGGCCATGATTGGTGCGTCCATCCCGGGCTCGCTGATTTTTGACAATCCCTCGGTGAAGGGGCGCATCGTCTTCGGCCTGACCACCCTCACGATCCTCGGCTGCGGTGCCTTGATTTGCCTCCATGATTTCCGTCGCGCCGTGCACGAGCCGCTGATGAATGACGCCACGGGCAAGATGCTGACCGTCGCCCTAGTCGCCCTCGCCGCCACCACGTGGATCGGCGGCATCCCGGCGCTAAGGAGGGGGAAGGTGAGGTGATGTAACGGAGCACGAGGATCGGCAAAGCCGGGAGCGCGTGCCACCGGCTCGCTTGGCAGGTAGGCGAAGCAACCCTGCATGCACCCATCACCGGATGCCCCCCTGGGAGCGCCGGTCATTAGACCGGCCCGAGTGGTCCCTGACTGCTGATGGAGATCCCTGCACCCCCGCGAGCGGCCGCTTTTTGGAAAGGCAGGTGGCACGACAACGAAACAAACGAAATTGACGAAAGAAAGGCAGGCCGGAGTGGGAGAGTGGCTGATCCGGTAACTCGACCATCTGTCTGAGCTATGATCTTCAGATAGACAAAATACGGCATAGGGAGCCGGGTGTAAAACAAGAGCAATCCCACCCTTCGCAGGCATATCTCAAATTTCGTCCTTTTCGCCTATTTCGTTGTCACCACTTCTACTTTCCCAAAGTCGCAGCCTACCCCGGGTCACCTAGTCTCCATCCGCGAGCAGGGACCACTCGGGCCGGTCTGATGACCGGCGCTCCTAGGCGTGAGTTCCCGGTGAGGAGCGGCTTTCACCCGTGCTTCGCTCGACCGTCCTGTATGTTCAGAAATGCCACCCCAAAACCCCTGATCCGCCGCGGGTGGCTTCCGAGAATGGGCCCTTACAAAGCTCGTCGGAGGAAGTCACCCGCGGCGGATCGCCGGAAGCACCCCTTTGTGCTTCCTTCGCCAACGCTCCGGGAGAATGCGGGCGGGGGTGGCCTCCCCCGCCCGCAGCGGATGCCTTCAGGCCGGGACCGTCCAGGACCTCAGAGTCCGTCGCTTAGCTTATGGCCGTCGGCTTCCGCTCCCGGTTCAATGCTCGAACCACTGAATGGGTCTTTGAACCCGCATCGCAAGATTGAGCCATGAACCACCATACCATTACTACCCATGTCGGCATCGACGTGTCAAAGGCACGCCTCGACGTCCACATCCCCGGACAGCCCCACCTGCAGGTCGCCAATTCCACCGGCGGGCTGGAGGATCTCTTCGCCGCTATCGCCGGCGTGGCGTCGCCCCATCTCGTCTGCGAATCCACCGCAGGCTATCAGAAGCTCCTCGCCGGCGCGTGTCTCCGGCGCGGCGTGCCGGTCTCGGTCGTCCAGCCGGCGCGGGTGCGCTATTTCGCCCTCGCCGCGGGCATGCTTGCCAAGACCGACCGCATCGATGCCCGGCTCCTGTCCACCTACGGAGCCACTCTCACGCCTCCGGTAATGGTGGAACCCGATTCCGAGGCCGTCGCCCTGCGCCAGATGATGGAAGCCCGCCGGGTGATGGTCGACCTCGTCACCGACACCAACAACCGCCTCGAGCACGCCGAAGGATTCCTGCGCCAGATGTTGCTCAAGCTGCTGCGCTCGACCCAACGCCTGCTCGACCAGGCCGACGCCCGCATTGCCAGCCATGTGGCCTCATCCGCCCGGCTGGCAGGCAAGGCGGCGCGGCTGTGCGAACTGAAGGGTGTGGGGCCGGTGGTCGCCCACACCCTGCTTGCTTTCCTTCCCGAGCTGGGGACGCTGCCGGACAAGACGGTGGGCTGCCTCGCGGGCGTGGTCCCGCATCCCAAGGACAGCGGCAACAGTTGCGGCAGGCGACGGATCCGCGGCGGGCGCAAGGAAGTGCGCCATGTCCTCTACATGGGTGCGCTTTCGGCGGCGCGATCCAACCCCGTGCTGAAGGCATTCTACGACCGGCTCGTCGCGGCGGGCAAACCCGCGAAAGTGGCGATCGTGGCGGTGATGCGGAGAATGATCAGCGTGCTGAACAAACTGCTGGCGAACCCTGATTTCGTCCTTGCCTGAAAACACCACTGCTAAGCGAGCCGGTGGCACGCGCTCCCAAGGGGAACGAAAAACGCCCGCCTCCGGATGAGCGGAGACGGGCGTGGGTGAGAGGGAGGGCGCGGGTGCCGCGGTTGTCAGCGGGAGACCTTTTGTGTGCCCGGCCTAGCTAGCAGGCTTATTCACCGAGGCCGAAGCGGACGAAGCGCTTCACCACGAGGGTGTCGCCGACTTCCTTGCCCTTGGCTTCCACCAGCTTCTTGATGCTGGTTTCGGGGTCCTTCACGAAGGCCTGCTCGAGGAGCACGGCTTCGGAGAAGAACTTGCCGATCTTGCCTTCGACGATCTTCTCGATCATCGCTTCCGGCTTCCCTTCGGCGGCGAGCTGGGCGCGATAGACGTTCTTCTCCGCTTCCACGATGTCGGCGGTGATCTCGTCGCGGGACAGGCCCTTCGGTGCGGCGGCGGCGATGTGGAGGGTGATGTCCTTCACGAGGTCGCGGAATTCTTCCTTGGAAGCGGTGTCGCCGTTGGTGGCGGACACTTCGAGGAGCACGCCGACCTTGCCGCCCATGTGGATGTACTGGGCGATGGCACCGCCGTCCTGCAGGTCGAAGCGCTCGAACTTGCGGAGGCGCATGTTTTCGCCGAGCTCAAGGGTCTTGGCCTTCACGAAGTCTTCGACGGAGATGTCGCCGATCTGCACTGCGAGGGCTTCCTCGAGGGTCTTCGCGCTGGAGGCGGCGAGAGTGTCAGCGATCTGGCCGACGAAGGCGACGTAGTTGTCGTTGCGGGACACGAAGTCGGTCTCGCAGTTCACTTCGATCAGGATGCCGCTCTTGCCGTCGTCCGACAGGCGGGCAGCGATGATGCCTTCGGAGGCTTCGCGGTCGGCCTTGGCGGCGGCCTTCATCATCCCGCGCTCGCGGAGATAGGTCACGGCGGCGTCGATGTCGCCGTTGGTTTCGGTGAGGGCCTTCTTACACTCCATCATTCCGACGTTGGTCTTCTTGCGGAGTTCGTTGACGAGAGATGCGGTGATCATGGGAAAAAAGGAAACGTGATGGGAATCTTGAATGAAAAAGCGGATCGGCGTTTGAAGGCCCGATCCGCGGAAGGGAACCGGCTGCGGCACTGGTCCGCAGCCGGGAAAGAGTGACGGATCAGCCCTTCTTGGCGACGACGATGGCGTCAACCAGGTTCTGGAGGATGATGCGGATCGAGCGGACGGCGTCGTCGTTGCCGGGGACCGGGTAGTTCACCACGGACGGGTCGGCATTCGTGTCAACGATCGCGACGATCGGGATCTCCAGGCGGCGTGCCTCGGCGACGGCGATGGACTCGCGGGCGGAGTCAACGATGACGATGGCGTCCGGCTTGCCTTCCAGACCGCGGATGCCGCGGAGGTTGCGCAGGAGCTTCTCGCGCTCGCGACCGAGGGCGGAGAGTTCCTTCTTGGACATCGACTTGAACTCCGGCTGCTTCTCGATGTTTTCGAGCCACTTGAGGCGTTCGATCGACTTCTTGACCGTGGTCATGTTCGTGAGCATGCCGCCGAGCCAGCGGTGGTTCACGTAGTATTGGCCGGTGGCCTCGGCGGCTTCGCGGACGGCGTCCTGAGCCTGGCGCTTGCAGCCGACGAAGAGGATCTTCTTGCCCTTGCCGGCAAGGCCCGAGAGGAAATCGGAGGCCTTGTCCAGGCACTTCACGGTTTGCTCCAGGTTGATGATGTAAATGCCGCCCTTGTCCTTCATGAGGTAGGGCTTCATTTTCGGGTTCCACTTCTTGGTCTGGTGGCCGTAGTGGACGCCTGCGTCCACCATCTCGCTGATGAGTTCGTTGATCATTGTGACTGTGTTGTCCCGCCTTGATTCAGGCCGGGCGATTTTTGGAAGACCCACCGCGTGTTCGGTCCCTTCGGTCTCCCGTTGATTGGGCGGCGGCGCTGGAAGGGGCGGACGAGATAGGGAGGCGCGGGCACCTTGGCAAGGGAAAAGCCGGGGATTTTCCCGGTGGATGGCCCTTGGATTTCAAGCACGCACGGCGGAAATGCCTATGCGAGCGGAAGGGGGCGGAGCGGATGGATCGCGGAAGCCCCCGTTTGCCTTTTCGGCGATTTCCGGGAGTTTCTTGTCCTGAAAGGCGGGTGCCATCCGTCGTTCCTGTGAAATCACGAAACTCCCGAACCTGTAACCACCTGATACCATGAGCATTTACGTCGATGGATTCGTCCTCCCGCTGCCAAAGGACAAGGTAGAGGCCTACAAGAAACTCTCCGAGACCGCCGCGGTGGTCTGGATGGAGCATGGCGCGCTGGACTACCGCGAGTGCCTGGGCGACGACCTGGACACGGAGCATTGCACGTCCTTCAAGGCGCTGGCGGGCTGCGGCCCGGATGAAACGGTCGTTTTTGCATGGATCACGTATCCTTCCCGCGAGCAGCGCGACACGATCAATGAGGCGGTGATGAAAGACCCGCGTCTCGGCTGCATGGAGGACCCGTCGGCGATGCCCTTCGACTGCAAGCGCATGGCCTACGGCGGCTTCACCACGCTGGTGCACGCATCGAAGCAGGCATAATAACCCACCCATCCAACCCGGCACTCCCATGAATCACGACACGAACAACGGACATCTGCTGCTTTTCCGCGGCACGAACTGGCACCAGAATCTCGCCCCGGAGGAGATCCAGCGCATCATGGCGGACTGGACCGCGTGGTTCGACGGCCTCCAGCAGAAGGGCATGATCATTGCGGCCAGCCCGCTGGAGCGCGACGGCCACGTCGTCACCGGCGACGCGCACACGGACGGGCCTTTCACCGAGTCGAAGGAGTCCATCGGCGGCTTCTTCATGGTGAGGACGGCGACGATGGATGAGGCGCTGGCGATCGCCCGCCTGTGCCCGGCGCTGCCGTATGGCATGAAGGTGGAGGTGCGTCCCGTGGCCCCGGCCTGCCCGGCGGCGCGGATGGTGGAGGAGGCGAGAGCCCACGCGATGGCCTGATGGATATGAACGGGGAAGCCGCACCCTCCTCGCCGGAGATCCCCCGGCTGGCGGAGCATCTTTTCCGCCAGGAGGCGGGGAAGATGATCTCCGCGCTCACCGGGATCTTCGGCATCCACCGGCTGCAGCTCGCGGAGGATGTGGTGCAGGAGTCGCTGATCCGCGCCCTGCAGACGTGGCCCTACTATGGGGTGCCGGCGAACCCCGCGGCGTGGCTGATGCAGACGGCGAAGAACCGCGCGCTGGACCTGCTCCGGCGGGAGAAGTCCTTCCACGAAAAACAGGACGAGATCGCCGCCACGCTGGAGCGCATGCCCGAGGATGGCCCGCAATTCGACGATGAGATCCGCGATCACCGGCTGCGGCTGATCTTCACCTGCTGCCACCCGCAGATCCCGCATGACGACCGCACCTTGCTCGCGCTGAAGACGCTGTGCGGCTTTGGCATCCCGGAGATCGCCAGCGCCTTCCTCGCCAGCGAGGCGGCGGTGGCGAAGCGCCTCACGCGCGCGAAGCAGAAGATCCAGGACCAGCAGATCCCGTATGAGATCCCGGCAGGCAACGAGCTGGCGGAGCGGATGGATGCGGTGCTGCAGGTGATCTACCTGCTTTTTAACGAGGGCTACAAGGCGTCCAGCGGCGATGCGCTGGTGCGGGCGGATCTCTGCGAGGAGGCCATCCGCCTCGCGGGCCACTTGGCCGAGCACCCGCGCACGGATGCCCCGCGGGTGCATGCGCTGGCGGCGCTGATGCTCTTCAATGCCTCGCGGCTGCCAGCTCGGGAGAGTCCGGAGGGCGAGCTGCTCACGCTGGAGCGGCAGGACCGCACGCGGTGGGACCGGCAGAAGATTGCCCGTGGAATGCTGCACCTCGCGCATGCGACGCGTGGCGACTCCCTTTCAGAATACCATCTCCAGGCGGGGATCGCCGCTTGCCATGCGACCGCCCCGGACGACGCGTCCACGGATTGGCCGCGCATCCTCGCTCACTACGATCACTGGGTGGCCCAGAGCCGATCGCCGCTGGTGGCATTGAACCGCGCGGTGGCGCTGGCGAAGGTGCAGGGACCGGAGGCCGCGCTGGAGGCGATCGCCGCCATCCCGGACCGCCGCCTGCTGGAGAGCTATCACCTGTATCACGCGGTGCTGGGGGATCTGGCGCTGCGGCTGGGCCGGGAGCACGAGGCGGCTGACCATTTCCGCCAGGCGATCCGTCAGACGCCGGTGGAGACCGAGCGGGCTTTCCTCACGGAGAAGCTGAATGGCTGCGTGGGGGCGGGGGAGTCCGTGACCCGATAAGCGGCGGGCTCGCTGCAATTCACGCTTTTCCCCGCCAGCGGTCCGTCTCACGGTCCCGGCGTGCCCGCCGTCACGAATATCTCCTGCTACCGCTTCGCTCGCATGGACGGGCTCAAGGCCCTGCGCGAGCGCCTGATCGCCTTTTGCAAGGAGCGCTCGCTGAAAGGCACCATCCTGCTCGCGCCGGAAGGCATCAATTTCTTCATCGCAGGGGAGAGGGAATCGGTGGACGAGCTTGTCGCGGAATTGCGCGCGTTGCCGGGACTGGCAGACCTCGCGCCGAAATACAGCTTCAGCGACGACCAGCCCTTCTCGCGGATGCTGGTGCGGCTGAAGAAGGAGATCATCGCCTTCGGTGTCGAGAGCATCGACCCCTCGGCCTACACCTCGCCGCGGGTGGAGGCGAAGCAACTCAAGCAATGGCTGGACGAGGGCAAGCCGGTGATCCTCTACGACACGCGGAACGACTACGAGGTGAAGCTCGGCACCTTCCGCAACGCGATCCCCGCGGGCATCGACCACTTCCGGAATTTCCCCGAGGCGGTGGCAAAGCTCCCGCCGGAAATGAAGGACGCGCCGGTGGTCACATTCTGCACCGGCGGTATCCGCTGCGAGAAGGCCGCGCCCTTCATGGAGCAGGCGGGCTTCCGCGAGGTGTATCAACTCGAGGGCGGCATCCTGAAGTACTTCGAGGAAGTCGGCGGCGATCACTATGATGGCGAGTGCTTCGTCTTCGACCAGCGCGTGGGGGTGGACCCGGCGCTGAGCGAGACTGGCTCTGCGGTGTGCTTCGCCTGCCAGACGCCGCTCACGGCGGAGGAGCAGGAGGACCCGCGCCATGTGCCGAATGTCTCGTGCCCGCATTGCTACAAGTCCGGCGCGGACCAGATGGCGGAGCGCATCGTAGCCCGGCAGGAGGCGCTCGCACGCGTGACGAGCCCGCTGCCGGGGAGCCTGCCGTATGAGAACCGCCGCCCGCTGCGGATACCCGGCGAGCAGGACGGGAAGACGATCCTGGAGGCGCTGGAGAGCCTGTTTTCCTACGCGGACTTTGACTGGAGAGGGCTGCTGGGAAATGGCGGCGTGCTCGATCCGCAGGGTCGCCCGGCATCGCCGGACCAGACGGTGCGCGCGGGTGAGGAGTGGATCCGCGTCTTCCCCGGTACCATCGAGCCGGACGTGAATGCCGGCATCACGGTGCTGCACGAGGACGAGGCGGTCATTGTCCTGCTCAAGCCCGCGCCGCTGCCGATGCACTCGTGCGGGCGCTTCCACCGCAATACGCTGACCCACTTCCTCCACGAGGCGTGGCACCCGGAAAAGCCGCGCCCGGCGCATCGCCTGGATGCAAACACGAGCGGCGTGGTGGTGTGCGCGAGGACCCGCCATTTCGCGAAGCTGCTCCAGCCGCAGTTTTCGCGCGGCGAGGTGGAAAAGGTCTATCTGGCCCGCGTCCACGGGCATCCGGCGGAGGATGCATTCACGGTGGATGCCGCGATTTCCGATGAAGCCTGCGAACTGGGCGCGCGCGAGATCACCGGGGAGGGGCGGGATTCGAAGACGGACTTCCGCGTGGTGAGCCGCGATGCGGACGGCACCGCGCTGCTGGAGGTGCGGCCGCTGACAGGTCGCACGAATCAGATCCGCATCCACCTGTGGCATGCCGGGCATCCCATCGTGGGCGACCCGGTCTATCTGCCGCAGGGGCAGCGTGGCGACACGCAGACGCTTGCGGTGGGCGATCCGCCGATGGCGCTGCACGCATGGCAGATCGCCTTCACGCATCCGCTCACCGGGGTGCTCTCGCGATTCGAGGCACCGGCACCGGAATGGGCGGGTGCCGGCGTGACTCTGTAAAAATGCTGTAAAAGCAGCACTAGGGGCTTGTGTTCCGTGAGTCTAAATGCTGTTTTTTCAGCATGCGTGGCGGGAGATCATTGATGTCCGGTGGATCGGTGGCGGGATGTCTGTTTGTGGCCGGGTGTGCTTGCTGGGTCCTCAGCGACTTTAGCAGGCCGGTGATGCTGGTGAATGCCGAGCCCGTGCTCATGGAGCGGACGGCTGGTCTGCGCGCGGTGCCGGTCCAGGATCTGGCCTTCGAGGTCGCGGATCAGGGAGATGGCTTCACGGTGACGATCTCCTCGGCAAGATGGACCATCGAAGGCTGCGGCCGGAGCAGTCGCGATGGCGAGATCGTGCTCCACTCGATCTGCGGCGCGAAGAACCCGCAGGGAGGCAGGATGGTGATCCACGAGAGCGGTGCGCGCGCCGGCCATCGCCTGCTGGTGCAGGACTCGCTCGGGGAGCAACACCTCATCCCGTGATCCGGCCGGGCAGTTCGCCGAGGCTCGCAAGGATCAGGTCCGCCCCGCAGTTTTCCAATGATCTGCCGCGAAGCCGCAGTGATGAGACATCGCCGGTGAAGAGCGCGGCCCGGAAGCCGCAGCGCTTCGCTGGGTCGATGTCGTTGCGCACGTCATTGCCGACGTAGAGCGCTTCATGAGGCTGGATGCCTTTCTCTAACAGACGATCCCGCATCACCTCGAAAAGCCAGGTGTCCGGCTTCGCGCGTCGCTCCGTGTAGGAGAGGACGGTGAGCCCGGGATCGAAGCCAAGCTCCGTCACGGATGCGCCGAGGCAGCCCTCCAGCAGGGGGATCGTGTAGAACTGCGCATTCGATATAACGCCCAGCACGAGGCCCATTGCGGAGAGTCGTCGCAAGGTTTCCGCCGCACCGGGCATCCCGCTCACCGGGTTCGCCGCCTGCTCGTGGTCCATGGCCAGTCGTTCGATCTCTTGTGGTGATAGCTGCGGATGCAGTGCGGCGTGGATCTCGCGGATGTCCACCTCTGGAAAGGGATGCGGCGATGCGGCATGTGCTTCCTCAATCAGTGCCCGCAACTTCGGATCAGGATGAATTTCTCCCGCCGCCGATTTCAGCAAGGTGCCGTAGATGTCGAAGATGACCGCGCGCAGCTTTGGCTTCATGAGAGCAGGAAGTGGAAGGACTCGGGCGACAGGTATTCCGCCAGCACCCTGTGCCTCGGCACTTCATCGGGCACCGCGGCTGGCGCGGCGAGCAATTCGCGGTAGAGCTCCTGCAAGCGTAGGCCGTAGCAGTCGGCGGAGTAGGGGAGCAGGTCGGCGGGCGTGGCGGTGGGCACGGTGAGTTCCAACGTGCACCGCAGCCACTCGCGGGCGGGCTCGATGCCAGAGTAGGTCTTCACGAGGACATGGTCGATGCCATCGCCGGACGTGACGCGGCGGATCACATGGCGTTGCAGGTCCTCCGGCAGATTGCCGAAGTCGAGATGACCGTCGTGAAGCATCGCCGTGTAGGAATGCTCCACATCCTCGTCTGACATGAAATGGCCGTAGCTGTCTAACAGACCCATCAAGGCGTGACTCAGGCGATCGCGCAAGGTCCCGGCACCGATCCATTCGAGGGGGATGAGCAGCTTCTCGTAGAGCCTTCCCGCCGTGATCCCGGCTTTACGGAAGTCGCCCGTCACGGCAGACAGGTCGCGGCCTAACAGCGGCTTGCCGATCATGGCGGGCTCCAGAAATCCGAGCCCGAATCCCTCCGCGACGGAGGTGGTGATGCAGTGCGTGGCGTGCCCCAGCCAGCTCCCGAAGGTGGAGTCCGCTCCCGGCGCGGGCGACTCGCGGTCCACGACATCTAGCATCACGGGAAGCCGCGATTCATCGGCGAAGGTGCGCCATTCTTCATGCACTGCCGTCCATCGTCCGGCATCCGGTGCGCGGCTCACGGCGTAGCGGGTGCCCGGCGGCGACAGCGCGGCGAGCAGGAAGAGTTCGCCGAGATTTTTCCGCCGGATGCCGCGCACGGGATAGAGCACCAGTGCTCTGTCCGGCTTTGCTGATGGCGGGGTCATCGCGGCGGGTGCTGTGACGGGATTCGCCAGCAGCACGGACCTCTCTTTGGGCAGCCCGGCGGCGTGGAAGCGCTCGCGGTCGCGCGAGTTCAGGAATGCGAGCCGGATGCGTGGCGAGTGCGGGTAGAGCAGCGGTGCATCCGCGACGAGCGGGTAGTTCATCGGGCGGCCATCTTCGGCCAGATCGTGGAGTTGCAGCACCATCGCTTCACCTGTCCGGGCGAGCCGAGCGACGACGTCGGCGATCACCGTGTTGCGGCCCAGAGAGTGATTGTGGAAATGCCACACCACGGGCCCCGGCCCGAGTTCGTCGATGACGGCTGCCTGCATCTGACAGACGATTTCCCCGGCATCGGGGCCACCTCCTTCGGTGCAGTAGCCGAGCCCGTCGATCACCCTGACCGGCAGTCCCGCGCCGCTTTCATCCGGCTCGCCGCTCAGGATCACATGCGGGATGCCGAGCTGGCCGAGGCAAGCCGAGGCCGTATGGATGACCCGCGTCACCCCGCCATGGCGCAGGTGATAGTGGACGATGGCGACCGCGAACCGCGCGCTCATCGGTCGAGCGGACCGAGGGGTTTCACGAAGTGGAAGCCCCAGATCTCGAAGCCGAGGCGGTGGTAAAGCCGGTGCGACGCGTGATTCGACGTGTAGCTGTCCAGCACCGCCAGATTGCAGTCCTTCTCCCGGGCCAGCGCTTCCAGATGTTGCACGAGCAGCGTGCCCACGCCGGCGGAGCGGATCTCGGGATCGACCACGATATTGTCCACCTCCAGGTAGCGCCCGCACCAGACCTTCGTGGCGATCCATGCGCTCGCGAGACCGGCCAGCTTGCCATCGAGGAATGCCCCGTAGGCGTGGTAGTGCGGGTGCTCGGCGAGGATGGTCATGAAGCGCTGCTCCAGCACCTCGACCGGCACGCTGGGATTCAGCACGGCCAGCAGGCGCACGGCCTCGGGGTAGTCTCCGGCGACGAGTTCGCGAATCTCCGGCGGGTTCACGCGGACTTCCTAGCGCGCTCCGCCGCGGCTGGGAAGCGTTCGCGATACTCCGGCAGCGAAATCATCGGCGGGCGTTCCCCTGGCGCGGCCACGGGCTGGGGATGGCGGGCGAAAAAAGCGTCGAGGATCTCGCCGGACATCCGCCCGAGCTGGGCCAGCGAGCGGTTCCGGTGGATGCGTTCGTCGAGGTCCGTCTGTCCGATCACCCCGGCACCGTGGAGCCGCTGGCAGTCTAACAAGTGGGCGATCTCGATGCCGTAGGTGGTGGGCATCGCGAACTGCTCCAGCACTTCCCGCCGCGCCGCGTATTCCCCGGCCAGCGGCTGGTGCAGCCCGGCCAGCTCCGGGTGGAATCGCTGCAGGAGCGGACGCACCAGGATCTCCGTGACACGCCCTCCACCGCGGGGATCGACACCCTCCGCGGCGAGCAGGGGACGCTCGTAGTAGCCCTTCACGTAGCCGAGTTCCGCATGGCGGATCAGCGGGCCCACCGTGCCATACACGAAGCGCGGATGGATGTTCCCGATGTCCCCGTCCACGAAGCACAGGATATCCCCGGTGAGCTGATAGACCGCTTTCCAGAGATTCTCGCCCTTGCCCATGCGGGACCCGTGGAAGGGCAGGATGTCCGAGGCGAGCACCACCTCCGCACCGGCCTCTTTCGCCAGCGTCCGGGTGCGATCGGTCGATCCCGAGTCAATCACGACCAGCTCGTCCAGCAGCCGGTGCTCGTCAAAGAGTGCCGTCTTCAAGACCGACACCACCCGCGCGATCGTGCCCTCCTCATTGAGCGTCGGGATGCACAGCGACACCCGCAACCCCGCGGCCTCCTTCGCCGCAACGAGGGCGGCCAGATCAGCGAAGTCACGGTGATGGAAAGCGCGGGGCATGCTCAGGGAGCTTTGGGCAGGATGACTTCTATTTCCAGCTTTCCCCACTGTCCTGAGGAAAGTCTGATCCATTCGGAATACAGGTAGGGCTTGCCGGTGCCCCGCGGTGAACCGGGTAGATCACGCTTGTATGTTGGCATGAAAGACGCCGGGCGATCCTTCCATAAAACTTTTTCTATGCTCCTGCTGTTTTCAAGGGCGAGGTTCAGTTGGGGATCTTTCGCAGCAGGGGATGGAGCTGCTGCAGTCGAGAGAATCCAGGAGCGGATCTTTGAAAGCTCGCCTGAAAAATCCCGCCTGACTTCATTTTGGCGGACGAGATCTCTGGTCAGCCATCCTGCTCCGGCCACTACGATGATTGCGATAAGGATCCTCGTCCACTTGGTCCAGAATTGGAATTTTCGAAGCCTGAGTGCAGATATCGAAAGGATCGACTCGGCGATGAGATAAACGCATGGAGAGACGACGAAGGCGAGAAACGGTAAGCTGGCGAGGTCCACCCACTTGTTCCCTGCTTCGAAGGGATGTCCATGCCAGCAAGCCCACGTGATCTTCGCGATAGTCGCCGTGGCGAGCAGGATCAGAAGTAATGAGGCCACACGAAGGGCGATCTGCGAGCCTTTGAGGACGAACAATCCGACGAAGAACGAGAGTATCCCACCCAACCGGTCACCGTAGCCTTGAATGCCAGCGAACAGGTCGAACACCGCTCCTCCAGCCATAAGCAGCCCAAGCAACCTCACCGGACTCGAGTAGAGAGCCGCGCGCGTTTCCTCTTCGATTTCCGAGCGTTGTTCCGATGCGTCCTTTTTTGCCCGTTCGACGTCGGAGAGCAGTTGGCGGGTTTGCCGCGGGGCAAGTGGAACCCGCTTCCTGTAGCGTCCCCCCGTCGAATCTTCAGCGTCGGGTTTCATCCGACCCTGTCTGCGAAGTCACGGTGGTGGAAAGCGCGGGGCATGATCAGGGAGCTTTGGGCAGGATGACTTCCATTTCCAGCTTTCCCCATTCCCCGGATGGCAGTCTGAGCCATTCGGAGTGATCGACATGTTTTCCTGTCGGCATGGTTGCTCCTCCCGGTTGGTGATAGATCACCGTCGTGCTGTTAGGTGAGCTTTTCCAAGAAACGCTTCGGATACGCGGGATCTCGCCGAATCTTTGTTCCGGTGACATCACGAAGGCCGATGAACCTGTCCTGCCGAAGTAGGTGGTGACATGCGCCTTGGCCGCTGAAATCTCCTTCTCCAGCGCATTTCGAACTTCACTCCGGAGAATCATGCTCTTCGCGAAGAGCCCCAATTGTATCATCAGCGATATTCCGACGATACAGGAGCACCACTTGACCGCCTTGGTCCAGAAGGTGACTTTCCTGAGGCGGAGCGCGCAGATCGCCACCATCGATTTCGCCGCGAAATACATGGTAGGAGATACTACCATGGTCCAGAATTTGAGATCGTGGTAGCTCTTCCATTCGTTGCCGACCTCGAGGGGCTCGTTGAATACGATGCTCCAGATGACATGCAGCGTTCCAATCACGGACGCAGGAACGGCAAAGAAAGCTGCAATTCGGAGAGCGGTTTGAGATCCCCTCAAAACAGCCATTCCCAGGAAGAGGAGAAGCACTCCTCCCAGGTCAAAACTGTTGCCTGATATCGCTCCGGCGATCTGGAGGCCGAGGCTGGCGATTAACATCCACCCCAATAGCTTCGTGGGAAAGGAGTTCGTTGCCGCGAACTTCTCCTCTTCAAAGCGATCAAGGTCCTTTTGATAGTTTTGCTTCTGCTCCTCCGACAACGGGGAGGGCATCGGTGAACGAGGTCTCCGGGGCAATGCGACTGGAGCTGGAGACTCGGCGCTCATCCCGCTAAATCATATCCCGCGTCACCCGGTATCTCGCCGCGCAGCGCGGGCACTGGACGGTGATGACGTCGGCGTCTTCGAAAAGGTCGTCCTTCCGGTCCCGCCACGAGCCGAGCACGGGGAGGATTTGGCCGAGCGTGCAGCCGCAGTGGAAGCGGATGGGCCGCGTTTCCAGCAGGCTCGTCTCTTCGGTCTCCTCGATCCGTGCGATCTGGTCGGCGTCGAGCTGGGCGAGCCATTCCTCGTCGCACTCCGGCTGGGCGGTCACGAGGGTGAAGACCTCGTCATCGTGGCGGAACATGCGGGCAGGGCGCTGCTCGGACTGCTCGTAGTAGCGCTCCACCCAGTGGCAGGGATCGCGGTCGTCCACTTCCAGCGTCGAGAGCCGCGGCTCCGGGAGGTGGCGGGAGATGGTCTGGGAGTAGAAGAAATTCCGGTCCGGCTCGCGCACGTCCTCCGTGAAGAGGCGACCGACCACCGCTGCCTCGGTCGAGCCGGCGGTGACGAAGATATTTGCCCGCGGCGCACGCAGGTTCACGGTCCAGGCGACCGTCTCCGCCCAAGGGCGCGCCACGGCGTGCAGGGTGACGCCGACGAGGAAGTCCTTCAGCATCTGGTCCAGCTCCCCGGGGTAGCGGATGCCATGCTGCATGAGGTGCAGGTAGTAGTCCGTGTAGATGGGGGTGAATTGCGCACGCAGGATCAATGCGTTGCGATGACGGACGAAGATGGATTCGACCCTGACGAACTCTTCCACGCTGACCTGCTCAGGCTCTGACACGTCGGCAGGGTAGGGGCAGGGCTGGCCGGAGTCCAAACCTGAAATTCCGGGTCTTGCCAGAACTCCCGAGAAATGGAATTGAGATAGGGCGCAGCTTGGCACAAGCTTAGCAGCGTCAACGCGTGTCCGGATTCCCCCCAGCCCAGATCATCCCGCCTCAGGTGCTGCTAGGTGCCTACGCCCAGGGTGTCTTTCCGATGGCGGATGCGGGGGAGTTGACGTGGTTCTCGCCGCTCATGCGCGGGATCATCCCGCTGGACGAGCGCTTCCACGTGCCGCACGGGATGAGGCGGGCGATGAAAAAGCGCCCCTTCGAGGTGAGGTGGGATACGGACTTCCGCGGCACCATGCAGGGCTGCGCGGAGCGGGAGCGGACGTGGATCGATGCCACCATCCTGGAGAGCTACTGCCTGCTCCACCGGCTGGGCTACGCGCACTCGGTGGAGACGCACGATGAGGAGGGTCTCCAAGGCGGCCTCTACGGCGTGGCGCTCGGGCGGGTGTTTTTCGGTGAGAGCATGTTCTCGCGGAAGACGGATGCCTCGAAGTTCGCGCTCGTCGGGCTGGTGGAGGAATTGCGCGCCCGCGGGTTCATCCTGCTGGATACCCAGTGGCTCACCGAGCATTTGAAACGCTTCGGCGGCATGGAAATCCCGCGCGACGAGTATCAGCGGCGGCTGCGGGTGGCGCTGGGCCCCATGGAGGACGGGTTTCACCCGCCGGTGCTGGGGCCGGATGCCTGATTTTCATCCGCTTGCGGCGGTCAGATGGGCCTGTGGATGCGGTTTCCTGATGAAATTTGGAAGGGCTGCGAAGGTGTGAAACCACCGCCGGGTTCCGGGGTTTCCACGCTTGGGTTGAATTTTCCCGCGCAGGCGGGTAATTCCTCGACCTCCCGCAAACTCCACCGGAAATTAACGTCATGTCGCAAGCGATCATCGATCCTGAGGAAGTCCGCCGGTTCGCCGCGGAGCTCAAGCGCTTCAACAACGACGTGAAGGAGCGGACCTCGTCGCTGATGTCCCGTTTCTCCGCGCTGGGCGATACGTGGCAGGACCAAGAGCAGGAGAAATTCTCCGCGGAATTCCTCCAGATGATGAAGACGATGAAGCGCTTCATCGAGCTCTCCGACCAGCACGGCCCCTACCTGCTTCGGAAGGCGGAGCGCATCCAGCAGTACCTCGACCAACGCTGAGCCATGGATAGCCAGGCACGGGTGGGATCGATCGAAGCCCTGGAGGGATTCCGGGCCGCGCTGATCCGCTATACCGAGCGGGCGCGCCGCGCGCTGGACGATGTGTCCGGCGAGGTGAAACGCACCCGCGGCTGGCTGGAGGTCGAGCAGCGGCAGAAGTGGGAGCAGGAATTCCGCCGTCGCACCCGGCTGCTGGAGCAGGCGGAGCAGGAGCTTTACAGCGCCCGCATTTCCTCGCTGCAGAATGACAAATCCGCCCAGCAGATGGCCGTCAGCAAGGCCCGCCGTGCGCTAGCCGAGGCAGAGGAAAAGCTTGCCGTGCTGAAGCGCTGGCGGCAGGCCTACGACGCGCGCATCGAGGTGCTGGCGAAGCAACTCGAGAGCCTGCACGAGACGCTCTCCCGCCAGATGCCGAAGGGTGTTGTGTCGCTGACGAATTCCATCCGCCTCCTGCAGGACTACGCCGAGGTCCACGCGCCACGACCGGTGACAGGCGCTGGCGAATCTTCATCTCCCACTCCCGAGACCCCCGATCCATCATGAGCCTGGGTGCCAGCAAGTCCCTCCTCAACGAATCGAACCGCGAGCTCTTCATGCGCTGGGAGGAGACCCGTGCCTCGTGGCGCGACGCGAAGGCGCTAGATTTCGAAAAGGAGTACCTCGCCGGGCTGCCGCAGGCCGTGGCCACCGCCACCCGGGTAATCGAGGAACTCGATGCCATGCTTTCCAAACTCCATGCCGACTGTGACTGATCCCCTGCATCCCGAGCGCATCCGCGAGCTACTGCTGCGGCTGCAAGCCTCCGTCTCGTCCATCTCCGGACGCGAGGCCGCGCTCACCCGCACCCATGCCGCGGGCGTGCTGGCTGCGAAGCGACACTCGACCGCGCGCCGTGAGGCCGGCGAGGCGGCCCATGGCGCGCGCCAACGCGACCTGCAGGCGCAGTCCGAGGCGGAGCATGACAACATGGTGCGGAAGTACGACGCACGCCGTAGCTGGATGAACCGCGCCGCGCAGGCCGCCCAGAGCGGACTCTCCCGCCGGGTGCGTGCCGAGAAGGACCGCCAGGTGGGCATGCGGCAGGCGCAGACGATGCGCAGCAAGGAGGAGGCGAAGGAGCTGTGGGAACGCTCCCGCCAGGACCACCGCGAATTCGCCCAGGGCATCGCCGCCGATTTCGAGGAGACCGCCGCCGCCGCGCGCGGTGCGGTGAAGGTGGTGCGGAGTTTCCAGCCGCTGTTCAGCCTGATGCTGCGCAAGGGCAAGTTTGTCAAAGGCGAGGCCGCGGATACCTCGAAGGACCGCGAGACCCTCAGGAAGGAAAGCCAGCAGCGGCTCGCGGAGGCGACGGAACAGCTCGGCTCGCTGCGGCGGAATCCGCTCGCCGGTTTCTTCCGCTTCGTTCCGCTGACCGCGCTGCTGGTCGTCATCGGCGGTGCTTTCGGTTATATGATCTACAGCGCGCCGGATCGCGCGGCGAAGCTCGCGGAGCTGAAGCCGATGCTGCTGGTCGCCCTGCTCGCACCGATAGGTCTTCACTTGCTCTCCGCGTTGCTGCTCCTGCCGTCGGTACGCCGCATGTCGATCACGCTCCAGTCATCGCGGAATCTCGGTGCCGCCGCCGCTGCGGTGTCCGAGGCGAAGGTGACTGCGCTCGGCGAGAGCCTGAAGCGCGAGGTGGCCCAGCAGAGTGAGGGCCTCAGCGAGACGCTGCGCGGCAGCGAGGAGATCGGCCAGGAGGTCATGCAAAGCGGACGCCGCAAGATCGAGGCGCAGGTCGCCCGCTTGCCCGCCAAGGCCGAGGCGCTGCACCAGCGGAATCTCGGCTACGTGACCGCATGGACCGAGCACACCGCCGCGGAACTCGATGCGGAATACGCCGCCGAGGTGGCCGCCCGCGATGCCGAGTATGCTGCCGGAGTCGCCGCGGCGGATGCCGCCAGGCAGCAGGGGCTGGATGCGCTGCTCGTCGAGTGGGTGGAGCAGGTGAAGCCCGTCCACTCCGAGTTGCTGGGACTCGCAGCGCAGGCCGAGGCCCGTTTTCCCGGCTGGGATGAATCGTGGATCGGCACGTGGGCCCCGCCGGAGACGGCCGAGCGCGCGCTGCCCTTTGGCAAGCTCCACGTGCTGATGAAGCAGCTCGCGGGCGGCATGCCGGAGAGCGCTATCTTCACGCTCGATGGCCCCGCCGAATTCGACATCCCGCTCGCGCTCGGCTTCCCCGACCGCGGCTCGGTCATGCTGGAAGGCGATGCCACGGCGGCAGCGGCGACGATCAATGAAATCGTGCTGCGCGTGCTGACCACCCATCCTGCGGGACGCGCGATCTTCACTCTCATCGACCCGGTCGGACTCGGGAAGGACTTCGCGGGGCTGATGCATCTCGGCGACTACGAGGAGACGCTCATCCACGGCCGCATCTGGACGCAGACGACGCAGATCGAGGAGCGCCTCGCGGAGATCAACGAGCACATCGAGAAGGTCATCCAGATGTACCTCCGCAACGAGTATGCCACGCTCGACGAATACAACGAGCAGGCGGGCACGGTGGCGGAGAAGCAGCGCTTCGTGGTGGTCTCGGGTTTCCCCGCGGCCTTCAGCGACACCGCATCGAAGCGCCTGCTGAGCATCGCCACCAGCGGCGCACGCTGCGGCGTGTATCTGCTGGTGCATCGTGATCCGCGCCAGCAGGTCGATCCCGCCCTCGCCGATGCGCTGGAGAAGGCCTGCCTGCGCCTCGTCCCGCACAATGATCACTACCGCCTCGTCAGCATGCCAGCCGGGGCTGACCAGACCGTGCTCTCTGCGCCACCGAAGGGCGATCTGGAGACGGCGCTCGTGCACCGGCTCGGCCAGGCGAGTGTGGACTCGAATCGCGTCGAGGTGCCCTTTTCCCACATCTCCCCGCCGGAGAGCGAGTGGTGGACCAGCAGCACGGGCGACGAGTTGCGGGTGCCAATCGGCCGCAGCGGCGCGAAGAAATTCCAGATGCTCGCGCTTGGAAAGGGCACCCGTCAGCACGCGCTCATCGCGGGCAAGACGGGTTCGGGCAAGTCCACGCTCTTCCACGTGATGATCACGAATCTCGCGCTGCATTGCAGTCCGGACGAGGTGGAATTCTACCTCGTGGACTTCAAGAAGGGCGTCGAGTTCAAGTGCTACGGATCGCGCCGCCTGCCGCACGCGCGTGTGGTGGCCATCGAGAGCGATCGTGAATTCGGCCTCAGCGTCCTCCAGCGCGTGGATGATGAGCTGCGCCGCCGCGGTGAGCTTTTCCGGAAGGCCGGGGTGCAGGACGTGGCGGGCTATCGCAAGGCCAGCGGGCAGCCTTTGCCGCGGACACTGCTGATGATCGATGAGTTCCAGGAGATCTTCACCGAGGATGACTCCGTGGCCCAGTCGGCGTCGCTTTTGTTAGACCGCATCGTCCGTCAGGGCCGAGCCTTCGGCATCCACGTGATTCTCGGCTCGCAGACGCTCGGCGGTGCCTACACGCTGGCCCGCGCTACCATCGGCCAGATGGTCGTCCGCATCGCGCTTCAGTGCAACGAGGCCGACGCGTATCTCATCATGGACGATGACAACCCTGCGCCGCGCCTGCTGACCCGGCCGGGCGAGGGGATCTACAATGACAACGCCGGTGCCCTGGCGGCGAACAGTCCATTCCAGACCGTGTGGCTCGCCGAGGACGACCGCAATGCGATGCTCGACCGTGTGACCGCGCTCGCGGCGGAGCGGGGGAGAAAGCCCGCCGCCCCGGTGGTCTTCGAGGGAAATGCTCCCGCGGATCTCGATGCGAATCTCGAACTCGCCGGTCTTCTGGCCGAGCGCCCGCAATCGCGCCCTGCCGAGATCAAGGCATGGCTCGGAGAGCCGAATGCGATCAAGGGTCCGACCGAGGCGGTCTTCGGTCGCCGCAGTGGCAGCCACATGCTCTTGGTCGGCCAGTCGGACGAGCGGGTGGCCACCTTGCTCGAGGTGGCGTCGTTCTCCCTCGCCGCAGGCCTGCCTGCGGATGGCGGGCGATTCGTGATCCTCGATGGCAGCAATGCCTCGAAGCGTCTCGCCGCCAGCCTGCCCCAGGACGTGAAGGTCGTCGGCCCGGCAGGAGTCGCGGATGCAATCGGGGAACTCGCCGCCGAACTCGCGAAACGCAGCGCGGGTGAGAGCGATGGCCCGGAGATCTTCGTCGTCATCCACGGCATGCAGAAGTTCAAGAAGCTGCGCCAAGAGGATGACTTCCTCTTCTCGATGGACGACGGCCCGTCCGGTCCGAATCCCTCGAAGGTCCTCGCCGACATCGCGAGCGAAGGCGGCCCCCTGGGCATCCACATCATCGCCGGCGTCGATACCTGGAACAATGTCAGCCGCTGGCTGCCGCGGAAGGTGATGGCGGAATTCGAAATGCGGGTGCTCTTCCAGATGAGCGCGAACGATTCGGCGAACCTCATCGATTCCCCCGCGGCCGGAAGCCTCGGCCTGCATCGCGCGCTGCTCTACAATGAAGCGCACGGCACCACCGAAACCTTCCGCCCCTACGCGGATCCGGAAGGTGATTGGTGGGCGAAGGCCGCGGAGCAGTTGAAGGCGGGCGCGCTCGAAGCGACGGGCTGATGAAGTCTTGTTAGAACGGCAGGCTCATGCCGGCCGATGCAGCGCCCCGGCGGACTCCATTCGTCGGGGCGCTGCTTTTTGTGATGAGGTTTAGAGAGCATCCTAGCTAATTTCCTAGGTGCAATTAACGTTTCTTATTCCGTGTGCGCCGTTAGTCGTTCGGGTGACTCATGAACCTGCGGCCACTTTTCCCTGCCTCCGTTGCGTGCGGGGCGGCATCGGCTGCGGGGCGTTTTCCTGAAAGAAACCCTCTGATCCGATGAACCGATTGCCCCTTATCCTCCTGTCCCTGATCTCGACGAGCCGCGGCGAAATCGCAGTGGTCGATCCACGGGTCCTGTCGTTGCAGAATCCGGAAGCAATTGACGAACTGCCGCGCCTTTCATGGCGCATCCAATCGGAGGAGACGGATACGATGCAGTCGGCCTACCGCATTCTGGTGGCGTCGTCATCCGACCTGTTGGCGAAGGACCAGGGCGACCTGTGGGACACGGGCAAGGTGGCCTCGGCGGACACGCTGCACCTGAGCTATGCGGGCAAGGCGATGGCGTCAGGTGCGAGCGCGCACTGGAAGGTGATGGCGTGGGACGGCTCCGACAAGCCCTCGGCATGGAGCGAGCCGGCGCGATGGGGCACGGGTCTTTTGGCGCAGAGTGATTGGAAGGGGGAGTGGATCGGCCTCGATGACGTGGCTCCGGCGGACCTGCCGTGGCGCGAGACACCGCCGCCGGTCGAGGCGTTCGCGGAGGCGAGCTGGATCCGCGCTGGGAAGACGGATGCCGCGGGCAAGTCGTGGTTCCGCGGGAAGTTCCAGCTTCCGAAGGACCGCGTCGTCCGGCAAGCCACGGTCTTCTTCACCGCCGACGACGATTTCACGCTCGCGGTGAATGGCAGCGCGACGCTTTCCGGAAAGTCATGGCGAAGCGTCGGCGTGAAGCCGGTGGCTGCGGTCCTTCTTCCCGGCGAAAACATCCTGACCGCCGAGGTGAACAACGGGGAGTCCGCCACGGGGCTGATCGGCGCGATCGTCGTGGAGTTTGCGGACGGTGGCGTGCAGACCTTCACCACCGGCAGCAACTGGGAGGCATCGCGCGATGGCAAGCGCTTCGCCGCGGCGGATGATCTCGGGAAGAATGGCGTCGCGCCATGGGGGCCGCTGAAGCCGGAAGTACACGTGAAGTCGTATCTCCCGGCCACGCAGTTGCGGAAGGACTTCACGGTCTCGCGCAAGCCGCAGCGGGCGATGCTCTACACCACGGCGCTCGGCCACGTGGAACCGCGGCTGAATGGCATGCCGGTGGACGACTCGGTCTTCGCCCCCGGATGGACGGACTACCGGAAGCGCCTCTACTACCGCGCCTACGACGTGACCGACCGCATCAATGAAGGGGCGAACACGCTCGGCGCGCTTCTCGGCGACGGATGGTTCCGCGGGAACATCAGCATACTCGGGCAAAACCGCCATGGCTCGAAGACCCGGCTGAAGGCGCAGCTCCAGCTCACCTACGATGACGGTAGTACCGAGCTGGTGACGAGCGACGGCTCATGGAAGGCGAGCACCGGGCCCATCCTGGAGGCGGACATGTTCGCCGGGGAGACCTACGATGCACGGCTGGAGCAGGAGGGCTGGGATGCCCCGGGCTTCAGTGATGCCGCGTGGAAGCCGGTCGTGACTGGTGCAGAATACGAGCCCGCAGTGCTGGAGGCCTACCCGATGCCGCCGGTGCGCCGGACCGGCGAGCTGGAAGCGGTGAAGATCACCAGCCCGCACGCAGGAACGCAGATCATCGACTTCGGCCAGAACTTCTCCGGCTGGGTCCGCCTGAAGACGAAGGCTCCGGCCGGCACCACCATCCGCCTGCGCTTTGGCGAGATGCTCCAGCCGAATGGCAAGCTCTACACCGAGAACCTGCGCTCGGCCCGCGCGATCGACCACTACATCTGCAAGGGCGACGGCGAGGAAATCTGGGAGCCGCGCTTCACTTTTCACGGCTTCCGCTATGCGGAAATCAGCGGCCTGCCGCAGCCCGCGGATCGCTCCACGCTCACCGGCATCGTCCTTCACTCGGATCTGGAGACCACGGGCTCCTTCTCGTGCTCGGACCCGCTGATCAATGCGATCTACAAGAACACGATGTGGGGCCAGCGGTCGAACTACCTGGAGGTGCCGACCGATTGTCCGCAGCGCGACGAGCGCATGGGCTGGAGCGGGGATACGCAGGTCTTTGCCCAGACGGCGTCCTACAACATGAACGTGGACTCCTTCCTGACGAAGTGGATGCAGGACATGGTGGACGCGCAGAATCCATCCGGCGGCTTCCCCGGAATGGCACCGGTGTATCACGACATGTGGAGCCCGGGCTGGGCCGATGCCGGCGTGATCGTGCCATGGACGCTCTACCGAATGTATGGCGACACCCGTTCCGCGGAGGAGCACTTCGAGGCGATCCGCAAGCACCTCGCGCTCTACCGCGCGAAGGCCCCGCAGGATCTCGGCCCGAACGAAGGCTTCGGCGACTGGCTGGCCGTGGGCGGCGACACGCCGAAGGACCTGCTGGGCACCGCCTACCATGCCCATAGTAACAAGCTCGCGTCCGAGCTGGCGGCCGCGCTTGGAAAGACCGACGAGGCGGCTGCTTACGCCAAGCGCTTCGAGGAAATCCGCAAGGCCTTCCAGAACGCCTATGTGAAGCCGGACGGCAAGATCGGCAACGACACCCAGACCGGCTACCTGGCGGCGATCCGCTTCGACCTGCTCACCACGGAGCAGCGGGGCAAGGCGGCCCGCCAGCTCGCCGCGGCGATCGATGCGAAGGGCGGACACCTTGCCACCGGATTCCTCGGCGTGAACCTGCTGCTGCCGGTGCTCAGCGAGATCGGCCGCGACGACCTGGCCTATGCGCTCATCCGCAAGAAGACCTACCCCTCATGGGGCTACTCCATCGAGCAGGGGGCGACCACCATCTGGGAGCGCTGGAACAGCTACACGCTGGAGAACGGCTTCGGCGACGTCTCGATGAATTCCTTCAACCACTACGCCTACGGTGCCTGCGTCGAGTGGCTATACCAGACCGTGCTCGGCATCACGCCGCTGGAGCCGGGCTTTGGGAAGGTCTCGGTGGCTCCCGTCCCGGGCGGTGGCCTGGATCATGCGAAGGGTCACTACGATTCCATCCGGGGTCGCATCGAATCCTCCTGGAAGGTGGCAGGTGGCATGATTCAGATGGAAGTGACGATCCCGCCGAACACGACCGCCGAGATCAGCGTGCCAACCACGAGCGCGGACAAGGTCGCCCAGACGGGTGCAAAGTTCCTTCGTCAGGAAAAAGGCCGCGCGATCTTCGCGGCAGGATCAGGCAGCTACACCTTCAAGGCCCCGCTGAGGTAGGCCTCCAGAGGGGCAAAAGAAATCCGCCGGATACACGAGGGTATCCGGCGGAGGGTCGAAAGAGGATGTCAGGCAACTTTCAGAAGCCGATCATCGAGACCAGCTCGGCGTCGTCGTATTTGCCGAGGTGATCGGATGCTTCGAGGAAGACCTCGTTTTCAAAATCGTCCTGAAGTCCGGCCAGCGAGGTGTCCGGAGCGGTCACTTGGACGATGGAGTTTTCGTGGGCCGAGCCGGTCCCGGGCTGGGACTGGAGGGTAACCACGACTGCCACGAGCGCGGCAGCCCCGGCGAGGGAAGTGCCGATCGCGGCGGGAATCCAGATCCGGCTCCACCATGGCTTTTCCTGGCCTTTGAGGCGTGCGGCGCGGACGACATTGTCGGCGAAATTCGGGCTCGGCCGGGCGCTGCGGCTTTCCCGCAGGAGGTCCCAGACGGGATCCTTTTCGAGATCTTTCGCGAAGTCGCTGGAGGAGTGTGAGTCGCGCTTCATGGTGACAGGAGGTAGTTTCCGGTGAATGGAACCGGCATGCGAGGGAAAAGTTGCTGACTGATTTTCAGACGCCCCGCTTGTCCCCCCAGAGCCGGACGTGGAGTCGGTCGCAGAAGCGCCAGCCGTGCTCCATGCACGGGCCGGTGAGGGCGAGTCCATGGCGGTCGAGCTCGGCGGCGCTGCGGCCTTCCGGCATCACCAACACCTTGCCCGCCGGAATGTCGTGCTCCGCGGTAAATTCCAAGATCTCCGCCACGTCTTCCGGGCCCCGGGCGACGAACTTGAACCACGCCTTCGGCTCGGCGGCAAAGAGCGCCAACACTGCCGGGGCGACCCGGGTCCGGGCTTCCATTCCGGAATTTGCCAGCTTCGGCGAGACGTTGAACTGGTTCACGGCGGCCCGGAATTCCGGCGTCGGCATTCTGGTGCCGTTCGTTTCCACCTCGAAAACGTAGCCCGGATCGATGGCCCGGAGGCCTGAAATAACCTCCAGCCACGCCTCCTGCTGGAGAAGCGGTTCGCCGCCGGTGAGGATGACGCGGCGGCAGGGAAAGGCGGAAAGGCGGGCGACGATCTCCGCGACCGGGACCTCGATGGTCACGTCAGCCTTGCGGTGCTTCCGGTAGGCGGGGTCGGCGTCCTTGTCGTGTTTCCACGGAGTGCCCTCGAAGTTCCAGGTATGGTCCGTGTCGCACCACCGGCAGTGGAGATTACACAGCGCGGCCCGGATGAAGACGGCGGGCAAGCCTGCGGAGACACCCTCACCCTGCAGGGTGAAGAAGATCTCGGGGCCGTCGTTCAGGCGGGAAAGCAGCATGGAAGCAATCGAGGAAGTGGGACGGAAAGCGGGGAGGCTAGAGACCACCCGCGGCCGGGTTTCGACCTTGGGCTCCCGATTTTCAATCCCCAACTCCTGCGAATGCGCCCTTACTCGAAGAACTTCTTCAGCGCCTTTTGCTCGTCGGGATCCAAGGCGTCCTTCCACACACGGTCACCACCGTCGCCGGTCGCACCGGTATCACCGCCGGAGCGGGGACCCACCGCGGACTTGTCCACGTCGTGCTCGCCGTCTTGTAGCTGGAGCAGGTCGCCGGGCAGGGAGCGGGAGAGATCCTTCGATTCGAGGCCGGTCATGTCGCCGGTGTCGAGTTTCTGGCCTTCGGCACCCAGCATGCCGGGAGCATGGCCGGGGCCGCGGTCCACGCCGCCCTTGCCTGCGCCTTCGCCGGGTTTGTCGCCGGGCTGCTTTCCTTCCTTGTCGCCGCCTTGGCCATCTTCGCCGTCGAGGAGATCATCGAGCCACTCGTCGCCCTGGCCACCGCCGGAGCCGCCGCCTTGGCAATCCTTGCAGGCTTGGCCGGCCTTCTTCATGGCATCGCGGAGCTGCTGGAGTTGTTCCGGCGGGATCTGGCCGAGATTCTTCGGGTCGAGCTGCTTGAGCTGTTCAAGTAGCTTCTCATTCGGCTTCAGCGCACCGTTCTGGAGGCCCTGCAAGGCTTGGTCGAATTGGTTGAGCAGGCGCTCCTTTTCCGCCGCGGGCATGCCCCCGGCATTCTTCTCAAGGTTGCCGAGGGCCTTGTCGGCACGGGCCAACTCGCGCTCCAGCTTGTCCACCTGGGTGGAATGCTCCTTCTTCAGGCTGTCCGTGGCCTCCAGCGAGGAATGGCTGAACCACTCTTCTTCCTCCTGCTTGCGAAGCTCCTCGAGCTTCTTCTTCATCTCCTCGATGTAGGTCTCGTCGATCATTTCCTCCTGATCGAGGCGCTCCAGATCGGACTCGAGCTTGGCCCAAGCTAGTGGCTCGTCCTTGCCGACCTCGGCATTGGCGCGGGCGGAAAGCGGGATGAAAAGTCCGGCGGTGAGAAATGCGAGCGCGGCGACCGGCGGAACGAGAACGCGCTGCCAATGCCAATCCACGCCGGCGTCCACCTTTGGCGGCAGTTCCGGCCACGGGGCCACGCCCGCCTTGGCCGCGGACAGGGCATTCCGCAAGCGCATGGATGCCTCGATGCGGACCAGCGATTGCTCCGGTTTTTCGAAATGGCGGCGAGCCACCAGCCAGGCGATGCCACCCAGCAGCAGCACGGTGCCGAGCGCGGAAACGCCGAGCACCCACGCGGGCGAGTCCGGCATTTCCCGGCGGACCAGCAGCAGCACGCAGGCACCTACCAGACCCACGGTCACCAGCGGGGTGGAGAGCGTCTGGATCCACCAGGCGAGGTTGATCTTGCGGGCCACGTCCTTGGCGTGGCGGGTCCAGGCATCGCGGAGCTTTTCCGAGGGAGTTTGCATGATCCGTTGCCAGATTAACGCCACGGAGCCGGATCGCGATGTGAAAAATAGATGATTTTCCATCCGCCTCATCGCAACTTGCGAACCGGGCCACCCGCGGGTTTGATAGATCACGATGACCCAACTGCCCGCCAAGCCGGACTCCGACAGCTTCCCGAAGAAGATCGTGGAGGCCATCACCGGTGCGATCGCCCGCATTCCCTCCACGGAAATGACGGAAAGTCCGATGCCAGCGGAGGCGGCGCGGAATGTCGCGCGCCAGGCTTCCCTGAAGGCAGCGGCGGCGGCGGGCACCTTGGGTCTCCCGGCCGGTCCTCTCGGCTGGCTGACCATCCTGCCGGAAATGATGAAGGTCTGGCAGATCCAGACCCAGATGGTGGCAGACCTCGCGGGCGTCTATGGCCAGACTGCCAGCCTCTCCCGCGAGCAAATGACCTACTGCCTCTTCCGTCACGGGGCGGCGATGGCCGTGCGCGATCTGGTGGTGCGGATGGGGGAGCGCTATCTGGTGAAGCAGGTCTCGCTTCAGGCGCTCCAGGTGATCGCCAAGAAGATCGGCGTGAAAATCACTCAGCAGGCGCTCGGCAAGGCCCTGTCCCGCTGGGTGCCTGTGGTGGGTGCCGTCGGCGTGGCGGGCTATGCCTACTATGACACCGCGCAGGTCGCGAAGACCGCCATCGAGCTTTTCGAGCGGGGAATCGAGCCGCCTGAAAACGAAACGAGGCGGCTCGGCACCGGGACCGAACCGCCTCTGTTGTAAATCTGCGCTGTGAAGTTCAGGGCACCGTGGCGTCTTCCGCCGGGCGGCGCAGGACCACCTTCTGAAGGAAGCCGGAGCGACCACCGTCACTGCTCGTGAAGAAGTCGGCCTCGCTTCGCAGCACGATGAGCTGGACCTGCTCTTTCGGATTCACGGCGAGCAGGTTGTTTTCCTGCATCTTCCACTTGCCGTTGTTGTCATAGGCAAGCTCGTAGATCACCTGGCCGTCCGCCTGAGGTGGGACGATGAAGGAGTCGCGGGTCTTCATTTCCTTCGACGCCTTGCCATTGCAGCGCATCGCGATCTTCACCGGGCTGTAGTTCAGGATGCGGAGCTGGCCGAGCGGGAGCTTGGTCGGATCATCGTCGATGACGAAGGTCTGGTAGGTCCCTTCGCTGGCCGGTGCGATGAGCACGGTCGCGCGGCGTGAACCGGCAGGCAGCTTGGCGAGTGCGACCAAGGTCGGCTCCTTCTCGCGGCGGGCCTTCAGCTCCGGCGGGATGGCGGCGGGATTCTTGGATTCACCGGTAGCCTTGGCTGCTTCACTGGGATCCTGGTGGATTTCCATCACTTCCGCACCCGAGTAGCTGATGGGCTTCGAGTAGCGGAAGGCGAGGGCGGTAACCGGTTCGCCCTTGCCCGCGGACTTCAGGGTCAAGCCCGGGATGTCCTCGCCCCAGGAGACCAGGTCCACCTTGAGGGAGACTTGGGCAGTGGCGCTGGAAGCGAACGCAACGGCGGTGAGGACGAGCGTGAGAAGCTTAGATTTCATTTGGTGAGAGCCAACGGAAGGAGACGATTTCGTAGCGGCGGCCGAACCTCTGGTTCACCTCGGAGGTGAGGCTCGCCGTGCGGACAGTCGGAGCATCGATTGGATCGAGATATTCCGGCAAGCGCTGAACGATCGCTTCGCACCAGGCCTTCGCAACCGGATTTCCGGTCGTGGGGTCGAGCGACTCGCCGTAGGCGCGGATGCGGAAGGTATCCGAGCGTGCGGTGAGCGATGGCCCGAGGACCTGCAGGAGGTCGGCCTGGGTGATCCATCCGGGGATGCCGGTGGAGCGGAAGCCCTGCTCGCTCTTGTAGCGCTGGTCGCTCAGCATCTGGCGGTCGGCGATGATGCTGGCCATCGAGCCGGGATTCAGGTCGAAGGAAGTCGGAGGC
Organism: Luteolibacter flavescens; assembly: GCF_025950085.1. NCBI lineage: Bacteria > Pseudomonadati > Verrucomicrobiota > Verrucomicrobiia > Verrucomicrobiales > Verrucomicrobiaceae > Neoluteolibacter > Neoluteolibacter flavescens. Next base: position 57,983 of record NZ_JAPDDS010000010.1, on the reverse strand, counting down.
CATGTCCCGTCGGCAGTGCCGGAGCTGGATCCACCGGTATTCGGAAGCGTGGTGGCCCGGTCCCCGACGATATCGGCGCGCGGCGAGCTGCCTTCGGACTGCAGGTTCACCCGATCTTCGACGATGTCGAGGTCGGTGAAGATGGACTTGGTGCCGTCCGGGCTGATGTTCGCTCCCGCGATGTCTAGGGCGCTCTGGAGCGCTCCGCTGCGGCTGAGGTCGCGGTTCGTCATGAAGGGCACCAGGGCGCGATTCACGAAGTGGGACATGGAGACGAAGGGACCGCGCATCCGCACCTGGCGGGTGATTTCCGTGGCGATCTCGTCGATCTGGGCGTCCGTCAGGCGGCGGAAGCCGGAGAAGGAGTCATTTCCGCTGCCGGTCGGCGGCTGCTCCGAGGAACTGATCTGCTCCAGGCTGCGGGGGTAGAGGGCGTCGCCCGAGCCGCCGTCGTCGGCGGGGTGGGAGAGGTGCTTACTACCGGCAAGCAGGGCCTTCCAGGCTTCCTTTTCCACCGAATTCACGTTGTGGGCACCGTTGACCAACAGGCGGGCAGCGGCTTGCTGGCCGTCTTGCAGATCGTTTGTCGTGTCGCTTGGATTCCAGACAACCAGTCGGTCATTGAGTGGCGTGGGCGAGCCCGAGCGGGGGATCGTGGAGAAGTAGTAGGTGTCCCACAGTGCAGTATTCAGGAGATACGACATGTCGTAGTAGTTCGTGGAAGCTCCCGATGCATTGTTGAAGTCCGTGATGGTGAAGTCCGTACGGTTCTGGACGGCGTAGCGGCGCATCACGAACGGCGTGGCATAGGAATTCCCGACCGCATTGCCGGGCTGGTGGGCCACGGAGACGTAGATGTCATCGGCGGTCAGGTCCGCGTGCTGAAACTGGGCCAGCGAGACGAACTGCTCCGGCGGGCTGAAGAGGATCGTCTGTCGGGAGTCAAACGGGGAGCGGCCCCAAGGCATCGGCGAGACACTCAGGTTGCGCGTGAAGTCACTGCCGGTGTCTTTGCCTGGAGGGGTGAAGGGCAGCGTGGCCGTGCTATTGGCAATCTGCATGAAGTACGGCGGCGGATTATACGAGATGATCGGCTTGCGGAAGCGGGTCGCCTGCAAGTTGAAGTCGGCGAAGGTCCGGACGGTGGAACTGCGCAGGCCGAGCTGGTCCTTCGTTGGAAGCACCGAGGCATAGTCCGCACCCGGCTGGCTGAGCTGGAAGCTGTAGAACTGGAGCGGTACGGCCTCGGTGTAGCGCTTGGCCGTCTCCGCCGTGAACTCGCGGTAGGTCTGCTGATACATCGAGTTGTCCAGTTCAAAGCGCTCGATCTTGCGCAGCAGTGTCGAGGTGGAACCGCCGGAACGGAGTTCGACGTTGATCTGGGTCGTCGTGGCATCTTCGTTCACATCCAACCGCAACGGAGTGCCGGTCATCGTGTTGATACCGCCGTGATCCAGGAAGACACTGTTCCCGAAATTCGACGGGCTGCTGGACGAGAAGTTGGCAAGCGGGATCGTGACGGTGCCAACCACACCGGCCGGACGCACGAGCGAGTTGTTCATGGTGAACGCGCGGGCTTCGCCGGGAGGCAAGGTGGTTGCCGGAATGGTGAAGATGGCGCCGTTCAGCACCGCGGGGCTGGAAGGGTTGCGCGGAAGGTAGGATGGGGAATTCGCAGCACCGCGCAGGAAGGTCGGGCCGCGGGCCGGAGTCGGCACGTGGTTCTTCACTTCGAGCTGCAGCGGGGTGGTCCACTTCAGCGGATAGGGGTAGGGATTGGCCAAGGCGACCGCGATTTTGACGCAGGGCTGGATCGTGTAGTTGTCCCCGCCCTTTGCCACCAGCCTGGCACCGAAGAGCATGCGGAAGTCGGTGATGATGGGGGCGATCGCAGCTTGGAGGTCCGAATTGGCCGGCCTCAGGTTCCCGGATTCCAAGCGGTCCGAGAGCTCGGTGAAGTCCTTCAGCGCGGACCACTTCGGGCCGCGGATACGGGGTGCCACCGAAGACGGGATGATGTTCATGTTCGCGACCGGCGAATTGAGCACGCCGGGCATCGCGGTGGTCGGCAGGGTACCGGCCAGGTAATTTGAGAGATCGAGCTTCAGGCCGCCCTGCGCCACGTCGGCGAGGACCCCGTAGCTATCGGCGGTGGCAGCGTGAAAATTGCGCTGAAGGGGAGTGTCGGAGGTGCCAGCCAGAGCGCTGTCAAGCAAAGCTACCTCGTTGCTGGTGACCACGCGGGTGAGCAGTTGCTCGTTGCCGGAGCCCGGGGTGGGGTAGTTGCCGAAGCCATCCACCGTCTCCCAGCCGCGGCGTGGGGCGGCGAGCTTGGCGTAGCTGATCTGGGCGTTGTCGCCGCCGGTCGGCGTGGCGAGGTTGAGCTTTGCCTTCACGCCTTCGTCACCGATCCACCAGGCATGGCGCCCGGAAGGAGCCTTGCCATTGCCGGAATCCTCGATCTCGACAAGCGGCGCGCTCACGTAGTCGTCGGTCTGGCTGCTGCCGACGGTGTTCTTGCCGGCAAGCACGACTGCGGACTTCGTGTCCACCTCTCCGCCGCCATCGACCGCCGCGATCGAGTCGGCCGGCGTCAGGCGGTTGCTGTCGGACTTGTTCTCGTTGCCGCTGACCAGCCACCCGAGAATGTTGGGTGTAGGGGTGCGGGTGAAGGATTGGACGAAAGTTCCCGTTTGATTGTTCCAGACTCCGGTCCAGTGGCGCGTGCCAGGCTGCACGGCGGACAGGCCCTTCTGGGTGCTGTTAACCGTGTTGTTATTCAGGGGGGCGACCCCGGCGGCGACAGGGTCACCGGTGGCGGTCCCGGCGATGTCCGCAGTGGCGGTCACGCGCTGGTCCGGGCCGGTCATCGCCTGGAGTTCGCCGATGGCGAACATGAGTGCCATGCGGGCATTTGCGCGGGCGGATGCCATGGCGTCGCCGCGGGATGAGGAGCGCAGCGAGATCGAGGACAGGCTCAGCAGGCCCACCGCGAGCACGGTCAGTAGCACCATCAGCGAAAGCGAGATCACCAGCGCGAAGCCGCGCGGGCCACGGGGTCGTGATGCTTTGGAGGGCAGGGTGAGATTCTGAATCATGGTCGTAGGGGTTTGGTCACCGGAACCTTGCTCAAGAGGTCCGGACAAAGAATTCGCCTCGGTGGATCGATTGTCTTTGTGATGACCCAGTATATTCATGTTGAGCGTGTTAAACGAGTTTGCCCCGAGATGTTTCGGGTGGCGAAAGGGAAAAAAGATCTAGGGCGGACGGCCCTAGAGAAAGCTGGATTCGTGCCGCTTGGTAGTCGTGTATTTACGAAAAGGGCGAGAATCGCTTCTTTCTGGGGTGATTTGGCCGAAATTTGGGACGAAACGGGTACAAGTTGATCAAAAACGTAGTTTCACCCCAATTGCCGTGCTGCGACTGTAAGCTAGCTAGGAGTGAGCAAAAATATCCATCGGAAAGCGATCCGTGGAATAAAGTTGCTCATGCCGGGGCGGGATGGGGATGAGAAGAGTTCATCGGTGGCGGGCGTTCCGCCTTTCCGAGTGTCCGGTCGGGAGCTTTGCTCCTCGGGTGTGCCGGAACTTCCTTCTGTCGTTTGCTGCCATCCTTGCCGGATCTGCCTCCTTCGCCAAAGAATCGCCCATGACGATTGATCAGGCGGAGGGCTTCGCAAAACTGGCTCTGGCGGGCATCGACCGTGAGTTCCCCAATAAGACCGGCCACGTGACGACCGGGACGGACGACCTGAAGACGCCACGCGAAATGCACCCGGTCTTCTACGGGCATTTCGATTGGCATTCTTCGGTTCACGGTCACTGGATGTTGGTGCGGTTACTTAAGCAATTCCCGTACGCGCCATTCGCAGACGAGGTTGGGAATACCTTACAACGTCGGTTTTCTGTAGTGGGATTAGCGCTGGAGGCAGAATATTTCAGAAAGAGTGAAAACAAGAGCTTCGAGCGCATGTATGGCTGGGCTTGGGCGCTCCGCCTCGCCGTGGAACTACGTAGCTGGGATGATCCACGTGGTCGGGAGTGGGCGAAGAACCTGGAACCTCTTGAAAAAGAGATCGTTGGCTTGGCAAAGGGCTACCTGCCAAAGCTCGATTGGCCGGTGCGTTGCGGCTTCCATCCCGAGTCTTCCTTCCCGCTCGGACAGATGCTCGACTACGCGCGTGCAGTAGGGGATTCGGAGTTAGAAAAATTGCTGATCGAGAAGAGCAAGCAGTTCTACATGGGAGATCGCGACTACCCGGTGACCTACGAGCCTTCCGGGAATGACTTCTTCTCGCCGGGTCTGAATGTGGCGGACCTCATGCGCCGTGTCCTGCCGCCCGCGGAATTCGCCACATGGCTTGAGAAGTATCTTCCCGGCCTCGCCGAGGGGAAGGCAGGCAACCTCCTCACCCCGGTTAAGGTCAGCGATCCAACCGACGGCCATCTCATCCACCTCGCCGGGCTCAATCTGAATCGCGCGTGGACCATGCAGGGCATCGCCTCCGTGCTGCCCGAGGGCGATCCGCGGAAGAAGGTCCTGCTCGATGCCGCGGATAAGCACACCAAGGACGGCCTTGAGCTGGTCGCCAGCGGCCACTACGAGGGCGATCACTGGCTCGCGTCCTTCGCCGTGTATCTGCTGAGCGAGACCGGTCGCTGAGCCGAGGGGGTGGGGATTTCCGATAGCCGATGGTGGCGGGGTTGACCCTTCCGGCGCTAGACCGCGCGGGTGGGTAGCGCCATAGAATGCCGCCATGCCAAACCCTTGGACCGGAAAAGGAAATCCCTACTCGCGCACGGAAGTGCTGGAGCGCCTGCACGACACGCTTTCGAAAGGCCTTCCCATCATCGCCGCCGGCGCGGGCACGGGCATCAGTGCGAAATTCATCGAGAAGGGCGGAGCCGATCTCATCATCATCTACAATAGCGGCCGCTTCCGCATGGCCGGCCACGGCTCCACCGCCGGCCTCATGGCCTACGGCGATGCGAATGCCGTGGCGATGGAGATCGGCGAGTACGAGGTGCTCCCCATCGTCGAGGAGACCCCCGTCATCTGCGGTGTCCACGCCACCGATCCGCGACGCCGGATGTGGCACTGGCTCGGCAAGGTGAAAGACATGGGCTTCTCCGGGGTGAACAATTTCCCGACCCACTGCATCATCGACGGCAAGTTCCGCCAGATCCTGGAAGAGACCGGGATGAGCGTGAAGAAGGAGTTCGAAATGGTGGCGCTCGCCCGCCGCATGGATCTCTTCAGCATCGTGTATGTCGATGCGCCGGAGGAGGCGAAGGCGATGGCGGAAGCCGGGGCGGACGTGATCATCGCCCACGTGGGCACCACCGTCGGCGGGTCCGTCGGCGTGGTGGATGCCACCATGAGCCTGGAGGAAGCGGCCAAGCGCACCCAGGGAATCATCGATGCCGGGCGCTCGGTGCGCGACGATATCCTCTACCTCAGCCACGGCGGACCGATCAATACGCCGGAGGACGCCGCCTACATCAACGAGCACACGGATGCCGTCGGCTTCGTCGGTGCGTCGTCGCTGGAGCGCATGGCAGTCGAACAATCGCTCACGGACTTGACCCGCGAGTTCAAGGCGATTCCTGTGAAGCGCAAACACTAGAAGTCCCCACTTCAATGGCCACCATCGCAGTCCTCGGCGCTCTCGATACCAAAGGAGAGGAGCACGCCTTCGTCGCAAATCTCATCCGTCGGCGCGGGCATGATGTCCTCCTCATCGACACGGGTAGCGGCGGGCCTCCGGTGGTGAAGCCGGACATCACCCGCGAGGAGGTGGCTGCCGCCGGGAAGATCGACCTGGCGGCGCTCTCCGCCCGGCAGGACCGCGGCGAGTGCGTCGTCGCGATGTCGAAGGCGGCGCCGAAGATGGTGGAGAAGCTTTTCCGCGACGGCCGCATCGAGGGGATCATCTCGCTCGGCGGCGGCGGTGGCACTGCCATCGGCACCGCGGCCATGCGGGCGCTGCCGCTCGGCTTTCCGAAGGTGATGGTGTCCACCCTCGCCAGCGGAAATATGGCACCGTATCTCGGGACGAAGGACATCGTGATGTTCCCGAGCATCGCCGACGTGGCGGGGCTGAACCGAGTGTCGCGCGTGATTTTCTCCCGCGCTGCCGGGGCCATCTGCGGGATGGTGGACGCCGAGATCGCGACGTCCGATGCGAAGCCGCTGATCGTGGCGAGCATGTTTGGGAATACGACCGCCTGCGTCACCGAGGCGAAGCGCATCTTGGAGGACGAGGGCTATGAGGTCCTCGTCTTCGCCGCCACCGGGGCGGGCGGGCAGGCGATGGAGGCACTCATCGGCAGCGGCATGGTGGCCGGCGTGCTGGACATCACGACCACGGAGTGGGCGGATGAATTGGTCGGCGGCGTGCTCACGGCGGGTCCCGAGCGGCTGGACGCCGCGGGCGAGGCGAACGTGCCCTGCGTGATCACCCCGGGCTGCCTCGACATGGTGAATTTCGGCGTGAAGGAGAGCGTGCCGAAGCGCTTCACCGGGCGGACCTTTTACATCCACAATCCGCAGGTCACGCTGATGCGCACCACGCCGGAGGAGTGCGCGGAGCTGGGTGCGATCATCGCGGAGAAGGTGAATGTCTTCGCCGCCCCGAGCGCGGTGATGATCCCGAAAAAGGCGATCAGCGTGATCAGCGCCCCGGGCCAGCCCTTCCATGATCCGGCTGCGGACCGTGCGCTCTTCGCCGCGCTGAAGCGCGATGCCCGGGTGCCGGTGCTGGAGTACGACATGGAGATCAATGACCCGCAGTTCGCTCGCGCCTGTGCGGAGAAGCTGCTGGAGCTGATGCGCGCGGTGGACATGGAGTAGGATTTTTCGCCGATGGTTTTTCCATCGCGGCGGCGTAGAAGGGGAGATCCACCCCTTCCATGAAACCCTTCATCCTTCTTCTCGCCCTGACTTCCGCCGCGATGGCGGAGCGGATTTCCCTGTTCGACGGCAAGACCCTCGACGGCTGGGAAGTGCGGCCCGGCGAGGAGAAATGGTGGAAGGTGCAGGACGGCCTCATCACCGGTGGCTCGCTCGACGAGCAGGTGCCGCACAATACCTTCCTCGCGAGCAAGAAGCGCTACGCGAACTTCGACCTGCGGCTGAAGGTGCGGCTGGTGAAAGGCGAGGGATTCATGAATTCCGGCATCCAGATCCGTAGCATCCGCGTGCCGGGGGATTCCGAAATGAGCGGCTATCAGGTGGATGCCGGTCCGGGATGGTGGGGTAAATTGTACGACGAGTCCCGTAGGAACAAGGTGATCGGCGAGCCCGTCGATCCGGCTGCGCTGAAGGCGCACGATTGGGCCTGGAACGACTATCGCATCCTCTGTGAGGGCCCGCGCATCCGGACGTGGATCAATGGCGTGGCGGCGCTCGATTACACCGAGGCGGACGGCAAGATCCCGCTGGAGGGTCTGATCGGCGTGCAGGCCCACAGCGGGGGCAAGGTGCTGGCGCAATTCAAGGACATCACCATCGAGGAACTCCCCGCCACTCCGGGGGCTCCGGTCTGGGAAAAAGCGGAGGTGCCTGTGCCTGCGAGGTGAGCAGCCAGCCGGGGCGACGGTGCCACGGACGCTTCCTTTAGCTTGGTAGCATAGCTGGAGAAGCGGATTTCGTCGCTATCCGCTCCAGTCCGGCTCTAGGTCTTGGCGGCGGGGAGTATGCCGCTGTCCTTCGTTCCCCTGGGCCCGGCCCCAATGCGTGATGCGTAGTTTTTCGACCCGATACTGCCGGTCATCGAAGTTCCAGAAATACACCGTCACCTTGCCCGTCTCCTCGGATTACTTGCCGACTTCGAGCCGTGGTGCGAGCGAGCAGGAGGCTGGAGAAGGCCTTGGATGCGTTCTAACAGATTCAAGTTTCAAGAATTGGTAACATTGAGGCCACGACGCCCCCAGCCAACCACGGCCACCGGAAGGGACTCGTGGGTTACGAGATAAGGCGTTGCCAATTTTTTGCCGATCAGACAATCTGCCGATAATCCTAAGGCATTTCGATGGCTCTCCCTCGGCTAGATTACGCGACAAGTATTGGCGACCAGCTAAGTGAGTTGGCCGAAGTGATTAAGACTCGATCACGCGCTGGTTTGACCGATGGCAACAAGATTCTTGAGCCAATCATGCGAAAGACTTTCAATGAGCTGTTCGGTTGGAACCTGATTAATCTCAATGGAAACCAAACGAATTACCCAGCAGCAGACCTCGGCGACCGTGAACGCCGAATTGCCATCCAAGTCACCAACGAAGAGAGGTCGGAGAAAATATCCCGCACTGCCAAAAAAGCGGAAGAACACAATCTCCATGATGAATTCGACAGGTTGATTGTATTCTTCCTGCTGGCGAAGAAGCCGGGGTTGCCGAAAGACCTTACGTCGACTTGTGGTCCGATCATTGAAACATGGGACAACTCCGACGTTGTAAAAATGGCGTCGGAAATAGATGATCTCAATGCTATCCGCCGAGCTTCCGAAATTCTTCGTGCGGAAATGCAAAATTCTCGGTTTGAGCTAACACCGAGACCTGTTTCGCTCACTGGATCAGCGACGTCTACCAAGTTTGATCACGGGACGTATGGGCTTAGCGGTGAGACAGAGTGTCTGTTTTCTAGTTTTTTTCCGGTGCACTTTCCAGGAGCTATCCAGAGAGCGAAAATCACATTGAAGCGTGGTATCAGACTTTCAGACCGAATCGAAGCTGCTTGGGAAAGTATGGGGATGAAGGGGCCTACTCCGATGGACTACTTCATCGAGTTGGGAACCGTTTATACCTTTGAGAGTTGGGAGAAACCTCTTTGGCAGGCCCTAATTAGCAGCAAGGCAATCAAGCCGGAATCTTCATTTAGCGCGGGCGATTGGTCCTGTTCGTCGGCTTTGGCGAAGAGAAATCTTTTCAGTAAGCTTCTTCATCGAAACCTGGAGCACCTGTGCAAAAATATTGGGACCGAATTTGAACTTGTCCGATCACGGCAGCTCAAATGCTTTCTGTTTCAGGCGAAACAGGGTGTTGAATCTGGGAAACTCAAAGTGGAGGCGATAAAGAAGGCGGGAACGCGTGAGGTGTTCAAGACCATTCCCAACACGCTTCCCGGCCGTGAAGGGGATATCCAGCACTGGAAGCACCAAGGATTTCGGCATCAATTTGTAACGTTTGGAGGTAATTGGTTCCTCAATATTGAGCCATTCTGGGCCTTTACCTCTGATGGGATGGGCAGTCAAAGCCGCATGCATGGATCGTCCAGCAGAAACATGAAAAAGATTGAGCGGAATCGGACCGTCTTAGGGCATGTAATGTTTTGGGCTGCGATTCTCTGTAAAGTGCCAGATATGTTTGATCCACCGGCTTTGATCAGATTGGATCGTCCAGCCCCGATCAGGGTTAGCCCTTCTATTTCCGACGTGGCATGGAAAACAATCGCCCCAGATGACGAAAAGAGGATTCTGGTTGCAGATGGAGAACAGGAGTTATTTTTTGCATGAGCTGGGACGTTAGAGTTTTTGATGAGCCGATTCTTTCCTTCGGAGGTGAGAACCAGTCATACGATATTCGAGAAGGAATTCAGAATTTTGGACCTGTCGATGCAGGGAGTTCTCGTGCGAAGTTGTCAGTTCGAATCGGGATTGTCGGAACACCCAAAACCATTTCGGCATTCAAGCAGTGGATGAAGACGTGTGAGGAGGGTATCGCAGGCCACGATGTGCAGAACCCAAATCTTCACCCCGCCTTTCCTGGGCTCGATTCGGCTGTTGGCTTCCGCTGCTCCTTTGCGATTGATCCGACATGGGAATCGGTTGTGACGGAAGCCGAAATTATATCGGCTGCCACCAAGTCTGGATCTGTCCTTGCGTTAGCTGGTCTATTTCATAAGCATATTAATGCGCTATACGAGGTCTCATCTGCGAAGCCGGATGTTGTGATCTGTCTGCCGAACGATGTAGTTCGAAAGATCGTGAAACCTCGCTATGACGATGAAGTAAACGAGGATCTTGCATCTGATGATTCCGACAAGGGGGTTGACTTTCACGACTATTTGAAGGGCCTGTGCCTTCAGGGTCGGACCGTGTTTCAATTGATCTGGCCACGAACTTATAGTGAGGGGGCTAAGGGTGTTCAGGACCCCGCGACCAGAGCTTGGAACTTGTTCGGAGCCCTGTTCTACAAGGCGGGCGGGATTCCTTGGAAGCTAACGAAAACCCCTGGAGGACACAGGACGTGTTACGTTGGCATTTCATTCTCTATTAGACCTGAGGGAGGGACTTTCCACTCGTGCCTGACTCAAGTTTTCAATGATCGAGGTGAAGGTACAATCCTTCGAGGAGGCCTGGCGCTGAAATCTGAGGAGGACCATGAATATCACCTTTCGGCGGAATCGTCAGAACAATTGTTGTCCCATGCTCTGTGCAGCTACGCATCGGCAAACAGCGAGACATTTCCTGATCGTGTCGTCATTCACAAATCTTCGGGCTACGACGAGGGGGAGCTTAGGGGATTCAATGCCGCTGCTGAGAAGCATGCTGTTCGTTTTCGTGACTTTCTGGCGCTTCGCGATTCTCGACTCAGGCTGTTCCGAGAAGGCGCTTATCCGCCGCTTCGGGGGACGCATCTGATAATGGATGACCAAAACTCGATCCTCTATACGCGGGGAAGCGTCCCGTTCTACCGAAAGTATCCTGGTCCCTACGTGCCCCGAAGCTTGCACATTCGCTACTTTCAGTCCGATAGTGCTCAATCGGATCTCGCTGAGGAGATTCTTGCGCTGACTAAGCTCAACTGGAATAAAACACAGTTCGACTCGTTCTATCCAATTACACTTGGAGGTTCGAAGCGTATTGGTGAAATTTATCAATGGTGTCTCGATGCTCCTGCTGAACCAATTAGTTACTCGTTTTTCATGTGAGGAAGATGCGGGTTTTGAGTTTTTGTATAAGTGAATATATGGTGTAAATTTGTCGAGCGCTTAATCTTCTGTTGTGTGTATTAGTGATTGGTTGTCTTTGTGTCGTTGAGCTATCTTGTTCGCCGCCGGTGAGGCGTATTTTGGCCGTCAAGGCCCCTCAAAAAAAGGCGCGGGCTGTGCGCCCGCGCCATATTCTCGGCGACGAAGGGATCGGTCAGACGAGACCTTTGCGCAGTGCCTTTGACACGGCTTCGGTCTGGGTGCGGACGTGCAGCTTCCGGTAAACGGCGCGCAGGTGCATGTCCACGGTGTGCTGGGAGATGTCGAGTTGCTCGGCGATTTCCTTCTTGATGAAGCCCTTCACGAGCAGTCGCAGCACTTCTTCCTCGCGGCTGGTCAGCGGCTCGGTTTCTTCCACCGGGCCGTGCTTGGCGAAGCCTTCGAGGATCATGCTGGCGATGGGGCTGCTCAGGGCGGCGGAGCCGCGCATCACGTCGCGGATGCCGTTGAGGATGTCATCGGGATCGGCGGTCTTCAGCAGGTAGCCCGCCGCGCCGTTACAGATGGCACGGTAGACACGCTCGCGATCGTCGAAGGAGGTGAGGATGACGATGCGTTGCTCGGGGAACTTTGCCTTCACCTCGCGCAGGACCTGGAGGCCGTCCTTGCCGGGCAGGCCGAGGTCGAGCATGAGCAGGTCGGGGGGCTGAGCGCAGAAGTTGAATTCCGCCATCAGGTCGTCGGGGTGGTTGAATGCCTTCTCGCACTCGAGGTCGTCCTCGCTTGCGATGAGGCGGCTGATCTGCTTTGCGAAGTTTGCGTGGTCCTCGCAGATCCAGATCCGGATCGGGGTGGTGCTGGTGCTATTCATGGGACATTTTTTTGGTCGCCATCAGGTTGGCGCGTTTCACGGAAAGTCGGAGGGTCGTGCCCTTGCCGGGCTCGGACTCGACCTGGAGGGTTCCTTCGAGCACGCGGGCGCGGTCGTGGATCTTCTTCACGGCAGCCATCTGGTCATTCTGGCCGCGGGGCAGGCCGACGCCATTGTCGACGACCTCCATCACCAGACGGTCGCGCACGTCGTAGAGGCGGACGATGACGGTGGTGGCCTTGGAGTGCTTCACGATGTTGTGGAGCGCTTCCTTGTAGAAGAGGAAGAGGTGGCGCTTGGCATCGAGCGTCAGCTTGGCCGTGGTCTTGGAAGAACGGCAGACCAGCGAGTATTCCACATCGCGCAGCAGTCGCGCGGCGCAGTCGCGCATGCGCTGGACGAGGTCGCCGATGGTGTCCTGCCGTCTTTCCAGCAGCCACACGATGTCGCGCATGGCGAGCGAACTCTCGCGGGCGATGGTCTCCACCTCGCCGAGGTCGTTGGTCAGGTCGTCGGGCCCGAGGCGCTTTTCCAGATCGCGCTTCGCCGAGCGGGCGATGATGGAGATGCTGCCGAGATTGCTGCCGATGTCGTCGTGCAGGTCGGATGCGATGCGCTTGCGCAGCTTGTCGAGCTGGGTGCGCGATACCAGGCGGCGGCGCTCCACGATGGCGACGGGGATGAGGAAGGTGAGGCCGAGGGCGATCGCGCCGCCCCAGGTGGTGTTGAGTTCGCTTTCCGCCGCCATGGTGATGCGGCGGGCATTGAGGTCGCCCAGCTTGCTCTCGACATTGCGGCGCTCCACGAGCTGGGTCAGCCACGAATAGATCGGCAGGATCTGGTGGCTGCCCACGCCATCGGTCAGCTCGCTGATGGGGTGATCGAGGCCGCTGTTGCGGACGGAGATCGTGAGGCCGTTCGAGCGGTTCTCATTGCCCTCCCATGCCTCGATCTCGCCGAGCGCCTGGAGATAGCGGGTGCCGAGTTGCCATGCCTTGTCGGAGACGATCCTCAGGTAGCGGCCGGCAGCCGGCTGGGTGGGCAGCACGAGCGGAGTGGTCAGGTCGGTCGGCAGGTCGTCTTTCCCGGTCGTGGCGACTTCCCTCGCATCGCTGAAGTCGGCGTTGTCGGCCACTTCCACCCTCATGCGAGGTGGCACCACACCGGGTCCGGAGAGTTCCGGCAGGGAGTAGGGGAAAAGGACGAGCCGGTCGATGGTGGCGGATTTTCCGAAGTCCAGCACCCACTCGGCACGCGGATCTTCGGCGGTGACCTCAAGGCAGTCGCCGCGGGAGGTCGTCCAGGTGGAGGCACCGCCCTCCCAGAGGCCGAGAGGCGTGCGGCCATCCACGAGATACTTCGGCGACCAGATCCCCGGGACATCCACCGATTGGCTGGAGGTCACCGTCGCACCGAATGAAACGGGATGGCGCTCGAAATTGAAGACGAAGATCTCCGACAGGGCGGCGGCATTCCGGAGTCCACGATGGTGCCCCTCGTCGAGCGTGAGGCGGATGTGGCGGGCCGGTTGGCCATCGCCGGTGAGCCGGAGCGGATATCCTCCCGGCGACACCTCGAGATTCGTCCCGCTGCTGTGGATCACCCGGGCATCGGAGAAATCCGCCTGGCAGGCGGCTTCCACCGTGAAGCGCCGGGGGAAGAGGTCGTTCATGTCGCCCGTCTGCCGCTGCGCCGGGATCAGGAAAATCTCACCGAGCGGGACATCGCGTCCCAGATCAAGCGCCACCCATGGCTTGCCCGGGGTCTCGTCGAGGCTGCCACACCGCCAGCCCAGCTCTTCCTTGAGCGGTTTTTCCTCAAAGATGGCGAGGTACCCGAGGCTGGATTGCAGCCATTGGACGCGGGCTTCGACATCGACGAGGCTGCGATTGAACAACCGGGCCACGCGCCCGATCGGGTTCATCGTCTGCGCGGGTGTGGCGGCAGCGATGGAATCGGGGAGCAGGGCTGTGAGGAGGCTCAATGCAACACAGAGGCCGGGTAGCCTCATGAGTTGGAATTTCATGATTTAGGGGTGACAGCGGCCAAGTCTTTAACATTATTTAAAAATCTCGGCAAACTTTTTATCATCGATTCCACAAGGGTTCAAATCGGGTCTGGAATTTGAAATTCGGGGTGGCACGGGAGGGGGCAAGCGGCCAGCATCCGCCCGCGATGTCCTTTTCGCCCGACCATGCCTTCGAAATGGTGAAAGCGGCCCACGAGCGGGGTCGGCTGGCCCATGCCTTCCTCATCAGCGGCCCCCGCGGCTGCGGAAAGGAGCGGCTGGCCGCGCGCATCGTGAAGCTGCTGGAGCCCGCGAAGCAGGGCGGGGGAGGCTTCGATCTCTTCGGCGAGGCCATCGTGGAAGAAGTCCCACCGCTGGACGACCTGGCGGGCGAGTGGGTGCGCATTGTCCGCCCGCAGTCGAAGTCCCGCCGCATCGTCGTGGATGCGATCCGCGATTTGGAAAAGGCGCTCTACGTTTCCTCCGGGCCGAATCGCTGGAAGATCGGCGTGATCTGTGACGCAGACCGGATGGCCGCCGCGTCGGAAAATGCTTTCCTGAAGACCCTGGAGGAGCCGCCACCACGGACGCTACTCCTGCTGCTGACTGCGAATCCGGGCGGCCTGCTGCCGACCGTGCTCTCCCGCTGCGTGAGGATGCCGCTGCTTGGCAAGCCCGACCTCAGCGAAGGGGCGGGTGGTGAATTGCTCATCGCCCTCGACCGCGCGGCGAAGGCGGGAATCGGCAGCCCGACGGTGGCTCTGACGCTGAAGTCGGTCTTCGCGGGCATCCTCGAGAGCAGCAAGGCCGAGGCCGTGTCCGCGGCAGAGGATTTGTTGAAGGAAGAGGAGAAAGCGCTCAACAAGGGCTTCGAGGGCGACTACCTCAAGCGCCGCGAGGAAGAGCTGAAGGCGGTCGCGGAGTCCGAATACATCGAGGAACGCGGTCGGCTTTTCGAAGTGCTGCAGTCCTGGATGGCCGACGTGCTGCGCTTCAAGGCAGGCGCGGGCGGGCTGGAGTTTCCAAATTCCACCGGCATCCCGACACTCGCCGCGGCCGAGGACATCGGTCGCCTGATGCGCCGGATGGACGCGGTGGGCGAAATGCGCGCGAATCTGGACACGAACGCCCAGGAGCAACTCGCGCTGGAAGTCGGCTTCCTGAAAGCCTTCGCGTGAGTTGATCAATAGTCGCCTAGTCGTGGCGGGACAGCCATGGCGTTGAGGCCGAATCCATTTGCCACTTCGAGGGCCGCGCTTTCCAGCAGACGGTCGAGCCCGGCGATCAGCTCGAGAATGCCGCGCGTCCACTCGCCGGCTTTCCATGCGGGTTCAGAGAGTTCCAGAAGATGGGCCATCGCCTCGTCGCCTAGGTAGGGCTCGAGTCCATAGCCGACCATCAGGGAGGATTTCTTCTGCTGCGGATCCAGCACGAGGAGGATGCTACGGCTGTCGCCGCCCTTGTGGCTTTCCGGAGAGAGGCCGCCCGCATTGAAGATCCAGAAGACGTGGAGGTCGAAGGGGTGCTCGGTCGGGAAGACGTGCAGGAGGACGTTCAGCGTGACCTGGGGAAAAGTCCACGTCAGGCCGTCGATGGCCTTGTTGATCTTCTTCACGTCGGACTTCGGCAATGCCCTCGTGAGATCGGAGACGCCTGCGGATAGCCGCGGCATGGGCCCGAGCAGGGCGGTTGCCCGGTCAAACGTCAGCTTGCACGACGGACACTCCGGCGATATTTCCTCCAGCCGCGTCCGGCAGTACGGGCAACGCATGGTGATTTCTAACGGCGCCGCCCGGGGACGGAAAGCGGAAAGACCGTCGAGATTCGCCATTGGCAAACCGGTCCGGCGCGTCGCACGCTTTCCCCATGCAACGCTTTGCAGGAAAGACAGCGGTGGTCACCGGTGGTGGCCGCGGGATCGGTGGAGCCATCGCCATGGCATTCGCCGCGGAAGGGGCGAAGGTCGCCGTGGTCAGCCGCAGCGAATCGAGCTGCGGAAAGTCCGCCGAGGAGATCAATGCCGTCTATCCCGGAGCCGCGAAGGCCTACGCCATCGACGTGGCCGACCACGAGGCCGTGCAGGAGCTTGGCAAGACGATCGTCGCTGATTTCGGCAGCATCAATATCCTCGTGAACAACGCCGGCGTGACCCGCGACGGCCTGCTGATGCGCATGAAGGAAGAGGACTGGGACACCGTGCTCGATACCAATCTCAAGGGTGCCTTCAATACCGTGAAGGCCTTCATGCGCACCCTGATGAAGGCGGAGGACCCGCGCATCATCAATATCGCCTCGGTCATCGGCCTCATCGGCAATGCAGGCCAGGCCAACTACGCCGCCTCGAAGGCGGGCCTGATCGGTTTCACGAAGTCCGTCGCCCGCGAACTCTCCGGCCGCCAGGTCACCTGCAACGCGGTGGCTCCCGGCTTCATCACCACGGACATGACCGGCGAGCTGCCGGAGAAGGTGCGCGAGGAAGTGCTCGGCAAGATCCCGCTTTCCAGCTTCGGCGACGTGGCGGACATCGCCTCCGCCGTGCTCTTCCTGGCCAGCAAGGACGCCCGCTACATCACCGGGCAGGTTCTTGCTGTCGATGGCGGGATGACGATGTAAGTTGCGGGTATCATGGAACTTCTCATCATCCGTCACGCGAAGGCCGAGGACCACGGGCACCCCGGGGGCGATGGCGCGCGAGCGCTGGTGGCGAAAGGTTTCGAGCAGGCGGCGAAGGTAGGCCGCCTGCTCAAGCGGGTGAACCGCCGTCCGGACGTGGTGCTGACCAGCCCGCTCGTCCGCTCCCGGCAAACCGCGGAGACGTTGTGCGAGGCCGCGGAGATGCCCGGCCCGGTGGTGCAGGGCTGGCTCGCCTGCGGCATGGACCCCGAGGAGGCCATCCGCGAACTGGTCGCCTTCAGCGATTTCGGGCGCGTGGCGATCGTCGGGCATGAGCCGGATCTTTCCTCGCTGGTCGAGTGGTTACTCGGCTGCACGGGCAGCTCGGTAGAGGTGAAGAAGGCGTGCCTCACGGGTCTGCTCGTCCATCCGCCGGCATGGCATGCCCGGCTGCTCTTCCACATCCCCCCTGCGATGATCGGGGAGTGAGGGGCGAGCCCTCGCGGACATGGTGGTAAATTCACGCGGGCGAACAGGACATGCCCGCGGCGAAATCGCTTTCAACCCGGCGCGGGCCGGTGATACTGGGTCCTTTGAAACCCAAGGTCCGGCCTGCCCAAGCCGGATCGCATGTACGGAAACCCAATGTCGTACTCCCGTGGACTTATCCTGTCGTTGCTTGTCACGGCCTCGGCCGCGCGGGCGGAAGTCATCCTCCAGTACTTCGGCACCTCGTGGAACGAGATCGAGCGGCGCGTGCCCGAGCTTGCCGAGCGCGGCTACGATTCGCTCTGGCTGCCGCCTCCATTCAAGGGTGGGGCTGGCACCTGGTCGGTCGGCTTTGACACCCTCGACCGCTTCGACCTGGGCGACCGGGATCAGGCGGGCACGGTGCGGACGAAGTATGGCACGAAGGACGACCTTCTCCGCCTGATGCGCACGGCGCACCGCTTCGGCATGCGCGTGTATTTCGACAATGTGATGGCCCACAACGCCGGGCCGTTGGACAAGAACGTCGGCCCCGGACAGTTGCTGCCCGGAGCTCCGGGATTCGTGCCGGAGGACTTCCATCTGGTCCGCGAGAGCAATGGCAACTGGAGAAAGGCAGCGGACTGGCCGGATTGGCAGGACGAGTGGCAGGTGCTCAATCGCAATCCCTTCGCCTGGGACATCGCGCAGGAGTCGCCGCAGAATGTCAGCTTCAATCCGAACGGCACCGAAGAAGGCCATACATACCCGAAGTGGAGCGGCATCCGCCACCCGGGGATGACGTGGCGCTATCCGGACACGGACCTGACCGTCGCGACGAATGGCACCGGTGGCGCGGTGCATCCCTTCGCCGACAAGGAGCCTTTCCAGGATGTCGGCTATCAGGACGGTGGCATCGTCGGTGCGAACAACGGCCGCTTCGACTTCAAGGACCTGGATGGCGATGGCCAGCACGATGCCGGCGAGCCATGCGAACCCTTCACCGATACCGGCGTGGACCCCACTGTCCCGGCACGCCGGACCGCGGCGTGGGGTCATGGCGACGGGATCTACAACATGGGGAATCCCGTGGCGGAGGATGTGAATGGCATGCTCAACCGCGCGGTTCGGTGGTTCGTCGATGAGGCAAAGCCCGATGGCTTCAGGCTCGATGCGGTGAAGCACGTGCCGTCGTATTTCTTCGGCAAGCAGGACGGCGAGGACAAGGATCGCTCGAACTGGGGCTATGGCGGGCAGATCCAGGAGCAATTCAATGTCACCCGCGGCTACTCCGACTGGGGAAACCATCGCGACTCGCTTTTCAATGGTGAGAACCATGTGCGAGACGATGCGATGCTCTTCGGCGAGCATCTCGGTGCTCCTCCCGGTGAAGGCGGCTATCTGAATGCCGGGATGCGCATCGCGAACGACAATGTGCTCAACACCATCCGGAACGCGATCGGCAGCGACCTGAGCGGCTTCGGCAATCCGAACCATGGCGGCTTCGGGAACTCCGGGCAGACGGTGAACTACGTGATGAGCCACGACAATGCGTGGCTGTGGGGCGGGGATCGTCCGCTGGCCCACGCCTACATCCTGACCCGCCAGGGTCTGCCGATCATCTACACCGACGGCTACAATGAGGCGGGTGCGCCGGATTACTTTCCGAAGCCATCGGACGTGCCCTTTCTCGGGCAATTCGGCGACAGCAGCGTGATCTCCGCGGTGGCCGTTCACCGGGACTTCGCACGCGGCGATCAGGTCGCGCGGTGGAGCGACCAGAACTTCGCCGCCTACGAGCGTGTGGACATGCGCGAGCGGAAGGACTCGGGATCTTGGAACGGTGCCACGCTGCTCTACATGATGGCGCGCGGCTATCAACCGAATGGCCAGGGGCGTCTCTTTCCCACTGGCTTCCCGGTCGGCGCCACGCTCGTGAATCACTCGGCCTACGGTGGGAACTTCCGCGTCTCGGTGAATGGCTCGACCCAGATCGTGGATGGCAGCGGAAATGCGCCACTGGTGCCGCCGGGAGGATGGTTCGCCTTTTCGTGGCACAATCCCCGGTTGCCGAAGGTGTGGCAGTCTGCGCGACACGAGGAAGAGATCCGCCCCATCACGATCCTGCAGAACGGTAGCCGTGCGCCGGAGATGGATCACTGGCGCACCGACGGGCGCGACGGCGACGAGAACTTCAATCCCTATGGCGTGCCGGCTTCGGATCGCGGAGGGAAATCCTACCGCGTGAAGATCCCGCGCGTCACCGATGGCTCGGACCTGTCATTCATCGCACGGGCGGACGGTTCGGCGCACAATATCCGGCTGAAGCTCGATGGCGGCATCGATGTGAACTCGCATCTAGCCCTCGGCCCGCAGTCCGGTGACCTGCGGGACTTTCCACCCGGGGCCACGGGAGATCAGGTGAATGCAGCCGACCCGAACGACCTTCGTCTGGAAAACTCGACCGACACCTATCTCGGCTACGAGCAGATGAAATTCGTCCGCCGTGGAGCGGAGAAATTCGCCGCACGAGACATCGCCCGCAACGTCATCGGCTCGCCCGGCGCGGAAACCTACGAGGTGGTGATCGGGAGCGCTGGCTTCACGGTGAACAACGGCGGCGGCGTGAACAGCAACCGCGGCACGGCGGCATGGGCCTACCATGACCCTGCCGCGGGTAACCAGCTTACACCGGCTTTGCCACAATTCAGCCCCGCTCCGGAGAATGCCGCCGGGCAACCGGTGGGCGTCTTCGTGAAGACTGGCTACTCCTTCCAGGTGGACAGGGTGAGGATCTACTACACCACCGACGGCACCAGCTATCCGGAAGGCAGCGGTGGGGTGGGCAAGGGGACCACGAAGGTTGTGGAGGCGGTTTTCCATGCCAATGGCAACCACGACGGCACGGGTACGACGGACTGGTGGCGTGCCACCTTGCCCGCGCTCCCGCAGGGGACGGTGCTTCGCTACAAGCTCGGGGTCACGAGGCTCGATGCCGGATCGGTCTTTTCCTTCACCGGCGGCGACATCGATCTGGCCGAGCGGATGGAGACGGTCTTCGAGGTCACGGGCTTCGACGCGACGGATGTGCCGTATCATGTCCACAATGACCACGGGACGATGGGCACGGGCCTGGAGGAGGGCTTCCACGTCCTGCGCACGCGCGCCTTTGCCGATCGAGGCGACGGATCGTCCATCTTCCGCACGGAGACGCAGGTGTTTTACTACGATGTCCATCGTAGCGAGGGCGCGATCCTGTATCCGCGGCAGGGGGATGGCGTGGGCGGCTCCAGCTACGGCGCGGTGGTCGCGACGGATCCCGGCGTGACCGAGGTGTGGTACTACATCGACGATCTCGATCCGGGAAATGACGATCCGGACAAGGGCAACGGCCTTCATGCGTGGAAGCGCGCCAGCCAGGTCGCCACGCCCACCGAGCTCTCCGGCACAGCATTCAAGAAGGAGTGGCGCTTCACCTACGAGAGTATTCCCTCCAGCGGTCTCGCGCGGATCGTCGTGCGCCTGAAGGAGGCGTCGTCGAGCGGGGACATGGGCCTCACCGATGTGGCCGGGCACTACACGACGCTGGAGCGGCAAGTCACGACCGGCAGCCCGGTGAATTTCAACATCGGCTATCCATCCCATGCGGGAGAGACCGTCGATCAGAACTACGTGATGAAGGTCTTCTTCCGCAAGGAACTCATCCCCGCGGGCATGAGCGATGCGGAGTTCCTGAATGAATTCTCCATCTTCATCAGCAGCACCTCCAGCGGAGATCCGGATGGCGCGGTGCTACAGCCCCGCAGCGGCTACCGCCTGGTAAGGGATGCCACAGCGACGGAGCACATGGTGGAGTTCACCTTTCCGAATCTCTACAATGGCATCCCCGCGTTTCTCCACACGGTGCGTGCGGAGCATCGCCGGGGCAGCCTGACGCTGGGCGACAGCGAGCAAGTGAAAATGCGCGCGAGCGGCGATGGCGATACGGATGGCGACGGCATGCCGGACTGGTGGGAGCGCCAGCAGGGCTGGGACCCTGACAATCCCTCGGGCCGCAACGGCGCGGACGGCGATGACGACGGGGACGGGGTGCGGAACCTCGACGAGTACCTTTTCGGGATGAACTCCCGCATCGCCGACCACGAGGCGAAGCCGAAGGTGACGCTCCATCGCTCGTCCGATCCGCAGCATCGCTGGCGTCTCGAATTCCCGACCATCCCGGGCCGCATCTACCGCTGGCAGCGCTCGGGGGATCTCATCGGATGGGGGAACCTCGGCCCCGTGATCGACACGGCGGATCACACCGGACCGGGAGTCATTGAGATGTTGGACGATGGTCTGGGATCTTCGACGTTTTACCGGATTCAGGTCACCGACTGAGCCGGGATTGGCAAGGATGAGCTTTTCAGGTTGGGTGATCTGTCCTTACAATTACTTTCCGAAATGTAGTGTCGCACGATAGCAATGAGGTCACAGGTTTCGTTTCTGGGCGGCCAGAACGACACGAAATCCGATACCTATCCCAATGCGACTCCTACTCCTGCCCCTCCTATGCCTGCCCGCCCTGTCCGCTGCCGCGACCGATGTGATCGTGGCCGATTTCGAAGGTGAAGACTTCGGCTCCTGGAAGGTGACCGGCTCGGCCTTTGGCAAGGGCCCCGTGGCGGGATCGCTGCCCGGGCAGATGCAGGTGAGCGGCTTCATCGGCCAGCGCCTCGTGAATGGCTATCACGGCGGCGATGATGCGCTGGGCACGCTGGAGTCGCCGGAATTCAAGGTGGAGCGGAAGTTCCTGAATTTCCTGATCGGCGGCGGCCGCTTCCCCGGTGAGACCTGCATGGACCTGCTGCTGGATGGCAAGGTGGTCCGCACCGCGACTGGGCGCTACACTCAACCGGGCGGCTCCGAGCGCCTCGACTGGCAGACATGGGATGTCGCGGATCTCGCGGGCAAGTCCGTCTCGCTGCGCATCACGGACAAGCGCACCGGCACTTGGGGGCACATCAACGTGGACAACATCGTGCAGAGCGACGCGCCGAAGACGCTCGAGCTGAAGAAGGAATTTGCCATCACGGACCGCTATCTCATCTGGCCGGTCTCGCGCGATCCGTCACAGAGGCAGCGCTTCTGGTTCACGCTTGATGGCGAGGAAAAGCCGCTGCTTTACGCGGACATCTGCCTTTCCAACAACCCGGACTTCTGGGTCTTCACCGACCTGGCCGATCACCAGGGCCGCAAGGTCACCGTGACCGGCACCATCCCCGGCGTGCTGGGCGATGCGTGGGAAAAGGTGAAGATCAGCGACACCTATCCCGGCGAGGAAGTCATCTATCAGGAGGAGCTGCGGCCGCAGTATCACTTCAGCAGCCGCCGCGGCTGGCTGAATGACCCGAATGGCATGGTGTGGCACGACGGGCAGTGGCACCTCTTTTACCAGCACAATCCCTACAACCACGGCTGGCACAACATGACTTGGGGCCACGCGGTCAGCAGCGATCTCTTCCACTGGAAGGAGAAGCCTCCGGGCCTCCAGCCGGACCAGGAAGGCTACATGTATTCCGGCTCCGGCATCTTCGCCCCGAAGGGCAGCACGGCCCTGCCGGTGAAGGGTGACTCGCTGGTGCTGGCCTACACGGCCAATGGCAACCACGGCTACGAGCCGGGCCACAAGGTCGTGCAGTCGCTGGCCTTCAGCGAGGATGGCGGCAAGACCTTCACGAAGTTCAAGGGCAACCCGGTGCTGCCCCACGTGGTGGCGGAGAACCGCGACCCGAAGATCTTCTGGCACGAGCCGTCGAAGCACTGGGTGATGCCGCTCTACTACGATGGCGAGGACTACGGCATCTACACCTCGCCGGACATGGTGAAGTGGGAGAAGACCTCGGACTACAAGATCCCGACCGATGGCGAGTGCCCGGACCTCTTTGAGCTGCCAGTGGACGGCGACGCGAAGAACACGCGCTGGATCGCCTGGGGTGCGCAGGGCAAGTACATGCTCGGCAGCTTCGACGGGAAGACCTTCAAGCCCGAGAGCGGGCCACATCAGCACTACTTCGGCGCGGCCTACGCGGGCCAGAGCTATGACAACGCGCCGGACAAGCGCCGCGTGCACATCGGCTGGATGCGCGACACGGGCGCCGGCTTCCAGGGCATGCCCTTCAACCTGCAGATGACCCTGCCGATGGACTTCACCCTGCGCAAACAGGGTGATGGCATCCGCCTGTGGTCCGAGCCATCGAAGGAAGTGGAAGGCATCCGCTCGGCGACGAAGGACCTGAACGGCCTCGCCTTCAGCTCCGGGCAGGTCGATCCGCTCGCGGAATTCAAGGGCGGCCAGTATGAGATCGAGGCGGTGATCGACGTTGCCGCGACCACGGCCTCCGAGGTTGGTTTCCGGATCTTCGACGACCACGCCGCGATCTGGAAGCCGGGTGACGAGCAATTCACCGGCGCCCGCGGCAAGCAGGCTCCCGTGGATGGAAAGCTGAATGTCCGCATCTTCGTGGACACCGTGTCGATGGAGGTCTTCGTGAACGGCACCTACGTCAGCAAGTTCATCCGCCAGCTTCCCGGCACGAAGCCGATCCGCATCGTCGCCAATGGCGGTGAGGTGAAGTTCGACACCCTCAAGGTCCACACCTTGAAGTCGGTCTGGAAGTAACGGCGCAGGCGGGCACGACGCCCGCAATGCATCATCAACGAGAGGCGGCGGCAGGAATGTCGCCGCCTTTTTCATGGGATCTAACAGCGCGCGGACGATCGTCTCTCGGGATCGTCACGATGGCCTGCTCGACCGCCTCGGCCGATCTTGGAATGAAAGGGCCGCTGTCACTTCCGCGTTAGTCGATCCACTTCCATCCCATGCGATTTTCCAAAGGCCTCACCCTCCTCTTCGGCATTCTCACCGCAGTCGTGTCAGCCGGGGAAGATCAGTCGGCTGCATCGAAGCCGATCCGCGTGGGTGTCCTCAGTTCCGCCGAGACGCCGGGACCGAATACGAGCCAGGGCCTCTACATCAAGATCCTGAAGCAGGCCGGGATGGACGCGGGTGCCGTGTCCGCGCAGCGGGTGAAGGAGGGTGCGCTGGACGAACTGGACATCTTCATCATCGGGGGAGGAAGCGCCACGGCCTTCAACAAGGCGCTCGGTCCGGATGGCGGGGAGAAGGTGGAGAATTTCGTGAAGGCGGGCGGCGGGGTCCTAGCAAGTTGTGCCGGTGGCTACTCCTTCGTCCGCGGTCACACGGAGGCGCTGCGCTACATCGAGATCGCGAATGCCGTGTGCATCGATACGGAAAATGGCCGCTGGGCGAGGGGATCGGGCACGGTCTCGATTGCGCCCGCAACCGAAGGCGCGGCACCGCTGAAGATGTTCTATGCGAATGGCCCGCTGTGGAAGATCACTGACGCGCCGGGATTCGGGCGGACCGAGGCATTGGCGAGCTTCGAGACGGACGTGAAGCGGAAGGGCGATGAAGGCGGCATCATGCCCGGCACGCCTGCCATTCTCGCCGGGACCTTCGGGGACGGGCGCTATGTGCTTTTCAGTGCCCACCCGGAGTTCAAGTGGAAGATGGGAAACACGCCGATGATCGTCGATGCCGCGCGCTGGGTGGTGAAAGGAAAGCTGGGTGCCGAGGAGAAGATAAGCTATGAGGTGGTCTTCCCCTCCATGCTGAAGAAGTCCGGAGAGGCTACTGAAACTTCGACATCAGGAATCAAGTAGGGAGCCAGGTAACCCTCGTCGGCTTCGCCGGGGGCACCGGATCGAGTGCTCTGTCATGCAACGGTTATCCCCAACATCTCCATCGGCCACTATTCGGCGAGGTTTGGCTCTGTTGCTGGCGGCCGTCGCCTTGGGGTTTGCCGCGTCCGCACGCGCGGATCAAAGGGAGGAGGAAAGGTGGGTAAGTGATGTTCACGCGCCTGAAATTGCCGGGATCGAGGAGAACCCGCTCAAGGGGATGGTCCCGTATCGAAACGGCATGCGGCGATCATTCCCGCACAGCATGGAGTGGTTCTACGTGCCGCTCAGAGAGCTGCAGAAAGGGGACGATGAGTTCGATTGGGAACCGATCGAGAGGCAGCTTGAGGAGATCGCGGGACGAGGCAATCATGCCGTTTTCAGGGTCTATCTCGACTATCCCGGCAAGCCTGTCGGCACGCCCCAATATCTGATTGACCGCGGGGTGCCGATGCGCAGCTACACCGACGCCGGAAATGATAACGTAGCCAGCAAATCGCCAGACTGGAATGACCATCGTCTGATTGAAGCGCTGGAGAATTTCATCCGCCATTTCGGGAAGAAGTATGATGGAGATCCCCGGATCGGTTTTCTAACCGCGGGGCTCTATGGCTTCTGGGGGGAGTGGCACAACTATCCCCACGACCCGAAATGGGAGATGAAAGCTGAGAATCGGGACCGGTTGCTGATCGCCTACCGTCAAGCGTTCACCAAAACGCAGGTGCTCTTGCGCAATCCGACTGGAACAACGAATCTGGACCTGAAAACCAGCTTCGGATATCACGACGATTCATTTGCTTACGAGACCCTGGCCCCCGAATGGGGATTCGTGCCCCGTCTGCGGGAAAACGGTTTGCTGGAGATCTGGAAAGAGAAAGCCATCGGCGGCGAGATCCGGCCTGAATTGCAGGCAACGATCTTCGATGCGTGGCCAAATGTCCCGGTAAAGGCAGGCAGCAGGAGGAGCGAGGATCTCTCTGAATGTATCGAAGCCACTCACGCGAGTTGGATGCTGAATGAGGACATCTTCGCCGGTCCTCTCACCGAGGCCCGAAACAAAAACGCTCTCCGTGCCCAGCGGCGTCTCGGCTACGAATTTCAGGTTACGGCTTCTTCCATCTCCCGGGATGAGAAGGGCAAGCTCCGCGTGAAGGTGAAGATCCGGAATGCAGGCGTGGCACCTTTCTACTATCGGTGGGCCGCCGAGTTTGCCGCCTATGACCCGCAAACCCGGGAAACGCGGATTCTGGGTCAGGCCACGAATTGGAACATGCCTGAAATCCTGCCTGACGGGCGAGAATACCAGAGGGTGTTCATCGCTCCGAAGGCCGAGAATTTACGGGGGCAGCGTCTGATAGTCCGGCTCAAAAATCCACTGAAGGACGGGAAGCCTCTACGCTTCGCGAACGGCCGCCAGGATAAGGACTGCGCGGGCTGGCTGACCTTGCAAGAGATACCGGACTGAAATTATGAGGTTACCCGGTTGATGCCTTGTGGAGAGCATTCCTGTCAGCCGCCTACCAGGTGTCTCTTCATCTGCGCGAGGATCTCACCACAGGCCGCGCGGTCGCCGCCCTGGACCTCGGCGGTGGCCCAGCCGGTGTAGCCGATCTCGGCGAGGACCTTGCGCACCTCGGCCCAATCGACGTCACCTTCGCCGATCTTTCCGAAGCCACCCTTCACTCCCCAGTCCTTGCAATCGAGCTTCACGATCCGCTTGCCCAGCGTGCGGATCCACTCGGCAGGCTTGCCGAAGCGCTGGTGATTGCCGATGTCGAAGTAGGAGCCGACCCATGGGGAGTCGATCTCATCGAGATAGGCCGCGAGCTTTGCCGCCGACTGCGCATCGCCTCCGTCCTCGGTGTAGAACATCCGGTTCCACACGTTCTCGATTAGGATGTGGATGCCGAGTTCGGCAGCCATGGGCAGGGCCTTGCGGATCTGCTCGATCGAGCGCGAGCAGGCGTCGTCGTGGTTCGTGTTTGCGTCCACAACGCCCGGGACGAGGAGGACCGAAGAGCCTCCGCAGGCGTGGCTCTCGCGGATGGCGGTGAGGAGGCCCTTCAGGCCCTCCTCGCGGACGGAGGCATTGGGGTCGGAGAGGCGGGTCTTCCAGTGGATGGAGTCCACCACGCCGTGGATGGGGAGGCCGACCGCCTTTGAGGCGGCGAGAGCTTCCTCTTTGTTCTGCCCGCCGGGGGAGTCGAGCTCCACGCCATCGTAGCCGAGCTCCTTCAGGATGCGGAATTTCTCCTCAAGGTTCGCCCCGAAGTCCGCCATGCCGCATTTCAGCGAGAGCTTGATGGGCAGCGGGGCAGCCGCCGATTGCGCGCGGAGCGAAAGGGGAGCCGAGGCAGCGGCAAGCGTGGCGAGAAAGTGGCGGCGGAGCATGAACCGCATACCACATGGTTTGGTTGAAAATTGCACGAAAGTTATTCATTCGTGCGAAAAATGACAAATGGGTGCGCAAAGAAAAGGCGGACCCAAATCAACGGGCCCGCCTTGGAAATAGTTTCGGTCGATTCCGTTAGAGTAGCTCTTGGACGAGCTTCTCCAGCTTCACGATGTCAGCGGAGAAGGCGCGGATGCCTTGGGCGGTCTTTTCGGTGGCCATCGCGTCCTCGTTGAGGGCGAAGCGGAAGGACTTCTCGTCGAAGCTGACCTTCTCCAGATCGGCGGAAGCGGATGCTTCCGGGGACAGGCGGCGCTCGAGTGGCTCGGTCGAGGCTGCAAGCTCGGCAAGCAGGCCCGGGCTGATGGTGAGCAGGTCGCAGCCGGCGAGGCTGGTGATTTCGCCGGTATTGCGGAAGGAGGCACCCATGACCTCGGTCTTGTAGCCGAACTTCTTGTAGTAGGTGTAGATCTGCTTCACCGAGACCACGCCCGGGTCGGCATCACCCTCGTAGGTCTGGCCGGTGGAGGCCTTGTACCAGTCGAGGATGCGGCCCACGAAAGGCGAGATGAGCTGCACGCCGGCCTCGGCGCAGGCGACGGCCTGGGCGAAGGAGAAGAGCAGGGTGAGATTGCAGTGGATGCCTTCCTTTTCGAGGATCTCGGCAGCCTTGATGCCTTCCCAAGTGGAGGCGATCTTGATGAGGATGCGGTCCTTCGAGATGCCTTCCTTGGCGTAGGCGTCGATCAGTTGGTGCGCCTTGGCGACGGTGCCCTCGGTGTCGAAGGACAGGCGGGCATCGACCTCGGTCGAGACGCGGCCGGGGACGATCTTGAGGATCTCAAGGCCGAAGAGGATCAGGATGCGGTCCAGGATGGACTCGACGAGTGCGTCGCCGGTGAGGCCGGAGTCCTTGTGCTCGGCCACGGCTTTCTCCACGAGGTGCTTGTATTCCGGCTTCGCGGCAGCCTGGAGGATCAGCGAGGGATTCGTGGTCGCGTCCTGCGGCTTGTAGGCCTTCATCGACTCGAAATCGCCGGTGTCGGCGACGACGGTGGTGAACTGCTTGAGTTGATCGAGTTGCGTGGCGCTCATGGCGGGGGCGGGGTAGGGCGGAATGATGCGAGAGGCGAGATTAAATAGTGTCCGCCGCGTGGAAACATACCGGTGCGGCGGGAACGTCAAATGGCGTTTCCCTGACTGGGAGATGCGTCACGGGAGGGCGTGCGGGATGTGAATGTTATTTCACATTTCTGAATAAATTATCCCGATTTGCATGATTCCTGCGGTCCGTGTCGCCACTCCATCGCAAAATTCCGTGTTGCTGCACCCGAAGCTTTCAATCCGTGCCAATTCCTCCACCGTCCCGCCCATGAAGCTTTTCGGCACCGACGGCATCCGTGGCAGGGCAAATGAATTCCCCATCACCCCGGAAGTGGCGCTGCGTGCCGGCAAGGCAGTGGCCCAGGTGCTGCGCTCGTCGGGCCACAACCGCAACCGCGTGGTCATCGGCAAGGACACCCGCATTTCCGGCTACATGCTGGAGACCGCGCTGACCTCTGGCCTGGTCTCGATGGGCATGGACGTGCTGCTGCCGGGCCCGCTGCCGACTCCGGCGATCGCCCACCTGACGAAGTCGATGGGTGCCGCCGCGGGCATCATGCTCACGGCCTCGCACAATCCCTACGAGGACAATGGCCTGAAGATCTTCGGGCCGGATGGATACAAGCTTTCCGACGCGCTGGAGGAAATCATCGAGCGCCACATCCTCGGTGACGAGCCGGAGCCGCGCGCGATGTCGCCGGAGAAGATCGGCAAAGCCTACCGCATCGACGATGCCCGCGGCCGCTACATCGAATTCGCCAAGCATACCGCGGACAATGTCTCTCTGCACGGCTTGAAGATCGTGGTCGATTGCGGTCATGGTGCTGCCTATTCCATCGCACCCCTCATCTTCAAGGAGCTGGGCGCCGAGGTCATCAAGCACGGCTGCGAGCCGGACGGCATCAATATCAATGCGAAGTGCGGCGCGCTCTACCCGGAGACGGCGGGCGATCTGGTCCGCCTGCACGGGGCCGATCTCGGCATTTCCTTCGATGGCGATGCCGATCGTGTTATCTTCACCGATGCCACGGGCACCCCGGTTTCCGGCGACCGCATCCTCGCCCTTGCCGCACTCTCGCTGCACGAGCAAGGACGCCTCCGCGGAAATCGCATGGCCTGCACCGTGATGAGCAATCTGGGCCTGCACGAGGCGATGCGCCGCGCGGGCATCGAGGTGCTGACCACGGCGGTGGGCGACCGCAATGTCATCGAGGCGCTGCGTGAAAAGGGCGGCTCCTTCGGTGGTGAGAATTCCGGTCACCTGATCTTCGCCGATCACGCCACCACGGGCGACGGCATACTCAGCGCGCTGCAGGTGCTGCGTGTGATGAAGGAGAAGAAGGCGACCCTTGCCGAGCTCGCCGCCTGCATGCGCGAGTTCCCGCAGGAGCTGGTGAATCTCAAGGTGGCCGCGAAGCCGCCGCTCAATACCTTGCCTGGCCTGCAGAAGCTCATGCAGGAAGCCGATGCCGCCTTTGGCGACGCCGGCCGCCAGCTCATTCGCTACTCCGGCACGGAGAACAAGATCCGCATCCTGGTGGAGCACCGCGACTCCGATGCCGTGCAGGAGTGGGTGGAGAAGTTCACGAAGGCGGTGAAAGAGGATATCGGGGTGGCGGTGTGACGCCTGCCCTGCGTGGGAAGATACGTTGCCTTATCCATGAGCTGGCGCTTCAGAACATCATTCACTCCACCCCCAAGCGTTCGGATCACCATCGCACCGGATGGGGTCTTCACGTCCGTCGAAGGGGAATCGTTGCCCAATTTGGCATCTGGTCCCGATGTCGGGGACCTTCACGGCGGTCAGCTTCCGGACAATTCCCTGCCTCATGCCGGGCCCACCGCTCTGGCCTCGATCAGAAGTGCGGGGACCGGCTTGCTGACCACGCCGGGATTGAGCGAGTTCAAGCGACTGCTGGACAGCGTCCGTCGCGAACTCGGGACGATCGGAAATGCGCTCGCCCATGCCCGCAATGAAGAGGCCTTCGCGGTGGGAGCCTTTCGCAAGTGGGAGCAGGGGTGGTTGATGCGTCGTCTTTTCAAGGCGAAGTATGAAAAGCTTCGCGAGTCCGCCGAACTGAACTTCGCCATGCGCGCGGAGCTTGAGGAACAGTGGAAACTTTCCCAATTGCGCACCGATTTCGAGCTGCCTGAAGGCGTCTTTCGTGCGTTCAACAACATGCACCGGGAGTTTGCGGTGCTCATGAATAGTGACCGGATCTGGGACTCGGTGGGGCATCGTGGTACGGACCGTGTCGCCGAGCGGACCACCGCCACCCGTTCGGTGGATCGGCAGCCGGTCAAATTCCAGCTCGGTGCCTGCGATCTGATCGAGGCTGGCGTTGGCGTCCCACGTCTCGGGAATGCCAATGGCGGCGATCTGTTCTTCTATCCTTTGTTCGTGCTCTATTTCATCTCGGCGGAGAATTTCGCGCTGCTGGAGTACAAGGATCTCGATGTCGAATACCGGGTCACCAAGTTCATCGAGAGGGAGACACTTCCACGCGATGCAACAGTGGTGGGGCAGACGTGGTCGAAGACGAACAAGGACGGCTCACCGGACAGGCGCTTCAACGACAACAAACAGATCCCGATTGCCAAATACGGCAGGATTTCGATCCGTTCCACTACCGGGTTGAACGAGGAGTATATCGCGAGCAATGCGGATGCCGCGGAGTCATTCGTCTCGATGTTAGACCTATATTCAAAGGCGATCGCCGCGGGTGTGTAATTCGATCCGCTGCATCTTTTTCCAGTTCCATGCCTCTCTTCAACACACGCGCCATCGAGGACTTTCCGATCGGGAACATCTTGCTCCGCGATCATCACGCCGCCCTGACTGGTGAAGGGCTTGCGGCTGGAAGCCGCGGCCACTTCCGCACGCATCCGCATGCCTGGCTGACGGCGGAGGATGTGGCGTTGCTGACGTCCGAGGTCACGACATTGGTCGATGACCGCAGCACGCCGCTGGCTTGGTTCGGCGATGTGCCAAACGTCTCGAAGTCGGTTGTGGCGAAGACCTCGTTCCTCATCGTGCATCCGTGGGACCTGCTGCGGGCGAACGAGCAGTATGTCGGCACGCTTTCCGAGAAGAAGATCGAAGGCGATATCCATCCGAATGCGGTGATCGAGGGAACGATCCATCTCGGCCCCGGCTCGCGGATCTTGCCCGGCGTTTTCATCGAGGGGAACGTGGTCATCGGCGCGAACTGCAAGATCGGTCCGAACTGCTACATCCGCGGGTCCACATCCATCGGCGACAAGTGCCACGTCGGCAATGCGGTCGAGATCAAGAACTCGATCCTCCTTTCGGGGACGAACGTCGGGCACCTCAGCTACGTCGGCGATTCCGTGCTGGGCGAGAAGGTGAACTTCGGCGCTGGCACCGTAACCTCGAACCTCCGCCACGACGGCAAGAACCACCGCACCGAGGTGGATGGCTCGCTTGTCGATACGGGCCGCCGCAAGTTCGGCTGCATCGTCGGTGATGGCGTCCATACCGGCATCAATACTTCCATCTACCCTGGCCGAAAATTGTGGGCCGGCACCAGCACCCGCCCCGGGGAAGTCGTCCAGCGCGACATCACCGGAAATGCCTGAATGACCCTTTCCCGCCGCGGTGTCACAGCCCGCGGCATCCCTCCTCTCCACTCCATCATTTCATCCCAACATGTGCGGCATCGTCGGATACATCGGTAAAGCTTCTGCACCCAGCGTGCTCATCAACGGCCTGCGCCGTCTGGAATATCGCGGCTACGATTCCGCGGGTCTGGCCATCCTCGAGAATGGCTCCATCGTCGTCAGCAAGGCTCCGGGCAAGGTCGCGGCACTCAATGACAAGGCTCACGCGGATTGGCCGGCGGAGCGCTTCGTGAAATCTTCCACGGGCATCGCGCACACCCGCTGGGCCACCCACGGCCCGCCGACCGAGGTGAATGCCCACCCGCACCTCGATGAATCGGGCGACATCGCGCTGGTCCACAATGGCATCATCGAGAACTACCGTTCCCTGCGCACCCGCCTTGAGGGCAAGGGCCAGACCTTCTACTCGGAGACCGATACCGAGGTGCTAGCGCACCTGATCGGCGACCGCTACAAGGGCGACCTCTTCCAGGCGGTGTGCGACGCCCTGAGCCAGGTGGAAGGCACCTTCGGCATCGCCGTCATTTCGGCGAAGGAACCGGGCAAGATCATCACCGCGCGCCGCGGCAGCCCGATCGTCATCGGCGTGGGCGAAGGCGAGACCATCGTGGCCTCGGACGCCTCCGCAATCATCGCTCACACCCGCCAGGTGATCTACTTGGAGGACAATGACATCGCGATCGTCACCGCCGACAATATCGACATCCGCGACCTCAACCAGGTGCCAGTCACCCGCGAGGTGAATGAACTCGGCTTCGATGCCGCAGCCGCGGAGAAGGGTGGCTACGACCACTTCATGCTCAAGGAAATCCACGAGCAACCGGACTCCCTGCGCAATGCCATCCGCGGTCGCCTCGATTTCAATCTCGGCTCGTCCGTGCTTTCCGGCATGGGTACCTCGCCGCGCGATCTTGCGGAGATCCAGCGCGTCGTGTTCGTCGGTTGCGGCACTTCGCTCCACGCGGGACTGGTGGGTGAATATGCGATCGAGGATCTGGCTGACATTCACGCGGAGGTCCAGCAGGCCGCGGAATTCCGCTATCGTAATCCCATCATCGGCAGCCGTGACCTTGTCGTGGCGATCTCGCAATCCGGCGAAACGGCTGACACGCTGGCCGCGGTCCGCGAGGCAAACCAGAAGGGCGCTTTCGTCATGGGCCTGTGCAATGTCGTCGGCTCGACCATCGCCCGCGAGACCGGTCGCGGCGTCTATCTGCACGCCGGTCCCGAGATCTCGGTCGCCTCGACGAAGGCCTTCACCTGCCAGGTGGCGGTCATGCTGATGATGGCGCTGAAGCTCGGCCGCGGTCGTCGCTTCTCCCGCGAGGAGGGCATGAAATTCGCGAAGGCCATCGAGTCCATCCCGGATCTCGTGCAAAAGGTGATCGAGCAAAGTGACCGCATCGCCGCCATCGCCGCGCGCTACGCGCAGAACGAGCATGCCTTCTTCATCGGCCGTGGCCCGATGTATCCGGTGGCGCTGGAGGGTGCGCTGAAGCTGAAGGAAATCTCCTACATCCACGCCGAGGGCTATCATGCGGCGGAACTGAAGCACGGCCCGATCGCGCTCTTGCAGGAAGGCACGCCGGTCATCGCCCTTGCGAACGACATCCCGGGCAAGGACAAGACCCTCGGCAATGTCGAGGAATGCCGCGCCCGCGGTGCGAAGATCCTCGGCATCGTCACGGAAGGCGACCACGAGGCGGCGGAGTTCATGGATGATGTCATCGAGGTGCCGGCCACGCATCCGCTGGTCGCCACCGTTCCGACCGTGGTGGCGCTGCAACTTCTCGCCTACCACATCGCCAACGAGCGCGGCTGCGAAATCGACCAGCCCCGCAACCTGGCGAAGAGCGTGACGGTGGAGTGATCCACCGGCGGGCCCGGAAATGATAGGATACGTGGAGGAATCTTGAGATTCCTGCGCGTATCCGGCAGGTGGTTTCGTTAGATCCTGCCATGCCAGTCCGTGCCATCGCTTGCGTTTTCCTGTATCTGCTCCTCTGCCTCACGGGCAGGGGAGCGAATCCATTCTTCGCGATGGACCCCGGCATCTCCGGTGAGCCGGAGGCGGTGGCCGGGACCTTGGACGCGCTTGGCTATGATGGTCTCGGTGGCAGCGGTCATGAGGTATCCGCGCTCAGAGGAAGGCTGGAGGCGCGCGGGCTGCGCTTGTGGAATGTTTACCTGACCCTCGATTTTCCCGCCGGGGAGCCTGCGCTCACCCCGGAGATCAGGAAGCTGGTCGGGGATTTGAAGGGGCATGACTCCACGCTGTGGATCGCCGTTCGCAAGGTGGCGGGAGGAGATGACGTGGCCGTGGCTGCGCTGCGGGAGATCGCCGACCACGCCTCCCTGGCGGGCGTGAAGGTGTCCCTCTACCCCCATGCAGGCCACTGGCTGGAGATGTTTTCCGATGCGTCGAGAATCGCCTCGGTCGTGGATCGCGGCAACGTCGGCATCACCTTCAATCTCTGCCACTGGCTGAAGGTGGAGGGCGACGTCGATCCGCTCCCGGCGATTTCGCGAGAGGCGGCGCGCTTGCAATTTGTCACCATCAACGGTGCCGACAAGGGTGACACGAAGTCGATGGGATGGGACCGGCTGATCCAACCGCTCGGGCAGGGGACCTATGACACTGCAGGATTCATCCGGCGGTTGCAGGATGAAGCGAAGTGGCACGGGCCGGTGGGCCTGCAGGCTTACGGCGTGAAAGGCGATCAGCGGGAGAACCTTCGCCGCTCGATGTCAGCGTGGCGAAAGATGAACGGGCTGCTGGATGGCAAGATCTTCACCGGCTACCAAGGGTGGTTCCGTTGTGAGGGCGACGGCTCCGGCAATGGCTGGCATCACTATGCGGTGGATGGGAAGTTCGAGCCTGGGCATTCGCACATCGAGATGTGGCCGGATGTGAGCGAGCTTGGTCCCGGCGAGCGACACGCCACGGCCTTCCGTTATGCGGATGGCTCGGTGGCGGAGGTCTTCAGCTCGGTACATCCTGATACGATCCGGCGGCATTTCCGCTGGATGCGCGAGCACGGGATCGACGGTGCATTCCTCCAGCGCTTCGCCACGAACGCTCGCGATCCGCGCTCTCGCGATCCCATGGATCGGGTGCTTTCACACGTCCGTGATGCCGCGAAAGAGGAAGGCCGGGAATGGTCGCTGATGTATGACCTCTCCGGGCTGAAGCCGGAGGACTTCCCGAGCGTGATTGAGGACTGGCAGCGGCTGAAGGTAGGCGGCGACCCTGCTTACCTGAAGTATCGTCACCGGCCCCTGGTCACGCTGTGGGGACTCGGCTTCAATGATCGCCCACCCGCGCTTGCGGAGTGGGAGAAGCTCATCCGCTTTTTCAAGGGCGAGGGGCTCTCGGTGATGCTCGGCGTCCCGTGCTACTGGCGCACGCTGGATCGCGATACGATCCAGGATGCGAAGCTGCATGAGCTGATCGCGCTCGCGGACATCGTCAGCCCGTGGTCGGTTGGTCGCTTCGGGACACCGCAGGATGCCGAGGCTCGTCGCGGTGCCCTGCTGGAGCCGGATCTGGCGTGGTGCAGGGTGCGGGGCCTGGACTATCTCCCGGTGATCTTTCCCGGGTTCAGTTGGCAGAATCTGGAGAAGAGCCGCGGACGCGATGCAAAATTCGACATGATCCCGCGGCTCGGCGGGCGATTCCTCTGGGGCCAGGCTACCGCCGCCCGGCAGGCCGGGTCGCGCTCGCTGTATGTCGCGATGTTTGACGAAATGGACGAGGGTACGGCGATCTTCAAGACGACGGGCAATCCGCCGGTCGGGGCCAGCCGGTTTCTCGCCGAGCCCGACGTGAGATCGGACCACTACCTGTGGCTCACCGGAGAAATCGGAAAGATGCTGCGCGGAGACATTGCCATATCTCCCGGGTTGCCAAAGCGATGATTGCCAAGTCGGCCTGATGTCGCAACGCTGACGACAGATGCCTGCGGATGAAGTCATAGGGGCAATCATTGCTCCAGTAGCCACTATCGTCGGCTATGTCTTCGGCGCGTTGGGCCATTTGACCGGCTCGGCATTCCTCACAATTATTACCCTCGGTCGGCTCGACCTCGCGCCGTTGGATGCTTTGTTTGAAGAAAACCGATTCAGGAAAAAGAAGCAGGATGTCATCTCTTCAATCTTTTGGCGACATCAGCCTGGCAAGCGCAGGGCGCTGAAAGCGGGCTGGGTCTGCTTCGTCGGGCTCTTGCTCTGGGTGGTGATCGGAGTCGGCACTTATCAGGTCCTGAAAAGTCAGCCCGCCGAGGTGCCTGACATGCCCGTCGAGGCGGAGGACGATTGGAAGCCCACAGGCATCGATTGAGCTGCGCGATTGCTTCCGATGCCTGCCGCGGCTTTCTTGTCGCGAATGAAAATCGTGGTGCTGACAGGGGCCGGGATCTCTGCGGAATCGGGCGTGCCCACTTTCCGCGGCAGCGATGGCCTGTGGGAGGGGCATCGCGTCGAGGATGTCGCGTCGCCGGAAGGATTTGCCCGGGATTCGCAGCTCGTGCACGAGTTCTACAACGGCCGCCGGCGAAAGGTGCAGGAGGTGGAGCCGAATGCCGCCCACCATGCCCTCGCCAAGCTTGGCCGTGCCCGCGGGGTGGATCTCACCCTGGTCACTCAAAATATCGACGATCTCCACGAGCGCGCCGGGTCGCACGAGGTGCTGCACATGCACGGCGAGTTGCTCAAAGCGCGCTGCAAGGAGTGCGGCGTGGTCGTCCCGTGCCGCGAGGATCTCAGCCGCGCCTCCATCTGCCCGGCATGCCGGGGTATCGATTGCATGCGGCCCCACGTCGTCTGGTTCGGCGAGATGCCATTCGGGCTGGATGAGATCTCGGCGGCGATTTCCTCGGCGGATCAATTTGTCGCGATCGGCACCTCGGGCCGGGTGTATCCGGCGGCTTCCTTCGTCACGTGGGCGCGGCATTCCGGCGTCCCCACGCTGGAGCTGAATCTGGAGGAAAGTGCCGCGAGCGGGGTTTTTCATGAGAGCCGGCGCGGCCGGGCGGGGGAACTGGTGCCGGCCTGGGTGGAAGGTGTGATCTCGGCCGCCAAGGATCTGAGTTGATTTCCCGCCCAAAGATCGGACGCTGTGACCCGATGAAGCTGAGAGTGGCACCGACATATTGGAGCATCGCGCTGGCAGCCGCTTCGCTGGCCGCACCGGTGACCCCGACGAAGGACCCCGTGCCGCTCCCGGACTCGGTGGCCGCGCTTTCCGATGAATCCTACGCGGTGCGCGAGAAGGCGACCCGCGAGCTCTGGGCTCTGGGCGACAAGGCCCTGCCGGATCTGGAGAGAGCCATGGAGTCAAAGGACCCCGAGGCCGCGGTGAGGGCCCGAGAACTGGTGCGGAAGATCCAGCTCGGCATCCTGCCGGACAGCTCGCCGAAGATCGTGGCGGAGGTGATGCGCTACGACCGAGGCAGCGTGGACGAGAAGCGCGCGGCGATCGCGGAGCTGAAGCGGCAGCGCGCCTTCCGCCAGATCCTGAAACTTTACGCACTGGAAAAGAATACGGACACGCTCGCGATGCTGGAGGAAACGGTGCGCGGTGTGGCCGTGGAGGCCGCCCGGGATTGCCTGTCCAGCGAGCAGCCGGATCTGGCGGGGGCCTTCGCGTATCTCGACATGGCCCGCCCGGAGTCCCCGGAGCTGATGGCAAAGGCCGCGCTCCATCGGGCGACCGGTACGCTGGATCAGGAGCTGGAGAAGGCGAAGAATCTCGAAGGCGAGGCCGGCTCTCTCTGGCGCTATGCCCTGCTCGCCTGCGCCGGGCGTCTGCCGGAGGCCGCGGAGGAAGCGGAGAAGGCGGGGCTGGAACAGGCTGCAGCACGCCTTCATCTGCTGTCCGGCGATCCTTTGCCGTGGCTCCATACGGCCGGACCGGCACCACAGATGCAGGCAGCCGCGGGCTTCCAGCGCTATCGGGAATTCGCGATCCTGACTGCCGAGGGCAAGCCCATCCCGCCGGAGATCGGTCGCGAACTGCGACGGCAAGCTCGTGGCGGTGATGTGGAAGATCAGTCAAAGGAACTCCGTCTGCTGTTTTTGACCGGCGATGTGGCAGAGGCGGAGAAGCGTCTCGTGGAGCTGGATCCCTGCGCGGCATTCTACTACTTCGAGGCCACCGAACGGATCGAGGAGGCGCTGAAGGCGCTGGGGCTCGACCCGGAGAAGCCGGACTACAAGGGCTGGGCGGCCAAGCGCTTCCGCACGCTGCCGGATGAGGACAGCGAAGGCACCGAGGTCGGCGAACTCGCGACGCTCGGATATTTCCTGGAGCATCGCGGGCTCACTGCGGAACTGGATGATGCTTTCCTGGCGCCGCTTCTGGAGCTCAGCCAGGCGGATCAGGAAATCTACATCGGCACGTTGAACCGGCTTTTCCGCGGGCCATTCACCTACGTCAACAGCATCGCGACCGTGCAGCCTGTCTTGAAATCGGTGGCGCAGTTCGCGGGTGATGACGAGGTCCGCTGGGGGCTGGCGGTGTCGAATCTCTTCGACTTCCTCGACGACCCGGATCGCCTCTGGAGCTGGACGGCGAGGCTCGATCCAACGCTGGATCACACCGAGCGGCTGGAGTGGATGTGCCGCATCTTCGACTTGCTGCCGGATACGAAGGGAGACCGCGCCCGCTTCATCGACCTGTCATGGAAGGCGATCGAGAAGGAGGAGGCTGGCGCCCGTCGCCCGATGGTCGAGCTGATGACGTCGCTGGATGATCATCTGGGTGACAAGGAAAATACCCTGCGCTGCATCGAGGCCCTGGAGCTGAATGACAATATCTACATGCTGCGGCAAAAGGGCCGCGCTCAGGCAACGCTCGGCAAGTGGAAGGATGCCGCCGCGACCTGGATGAAGGTGGTGGAGACCGAGCCGTCCCAAGCCGTGGACCGCATCCGCGCGTCCATCTGCCTCCGCCTCTCCGGCGATGTGGAAGCTGCCGATGCCCAGGAAAAGCGGGCGGAGATGCTGGCTCTCGGCGAGGTGCAGACGCAATTCGGCTGCGCGGACGAGCTGGCGGTGGCGGGTGATTTCGAGCGTGCCTCCCGCTGGTGGATGCGGGCAGGAGCGGAGTGCACCCGGGGTGCCGCCTATTTCCCGGATCTGATGCCGCGCCTGGCCGACGATGCCCAGGCGAGGGGAGACTGGCGGATGATGGCCGCACTTTCCGAGGCGCAGGCTTTCAGCCAGGCATCCGCGAGCGGGGGAAACTATCGCATCTCTCCGACCTTTTCCATGTCGGCCTCACTGCAGGCGCGGATCGATGCCGGCGTCGCGCGGGCGATGGCCAACCTTCAGAAAGACCGCGCCGCTGCTTCCGCGGAGATCGAGCGCTGGGCGGCCTTGCCCTATGCCGAGAATGCGATGGCCGATCACTTCTTCGCGGCGATGCGTGTGGAAGGACTGACCAAGCTGCACGACGACATCTTCCAGCGCATGTGGACATCAGTGACGAAGCGCATCGAACAGTTCCCGGAGTGCGACAATAGCCGCAACTCCGCCGCCTGGCTGGCATCCCGCGCGAGCCGCAACCTCGACGAGGCGGAGGCGTTCCTGACGAAGGCACTGGAGCGACATCCACTCCAGGCTGCCTACCTCGACACGATGGCCGAGGTGGAATTCGCACGCGGCGACCGGGAGAAGGCGGTGGAGTTCTCCACCCGGTCCTTGAAAGGGGGTGCCCTCGATTTCCAATTGATCCGCCAGCACCGGCGCTTCGTGGAAGGACCCTTCCCGCCGAAATGATCAGGTGGAGTTGATGGCGGTTAGCGAGCCCGCCATCACTTGATCTCCAGGATCACATTTTCCGACGCCTTGCCAAAGCCGTTCTTCTTGAAGAATTCCGAGGCGACGGATTCGTCCGCGGTGTAGTACGGGATGGTCGTGATGATGCCGTCTCTGTCTTTGTAGCGGATCTTGCCGATCCTCCATCCCTTGCCTTCCCATGCAAAATACCTGGTGGTGTAAGATGGCAGGCCGTAAGGGACCTCGTAGGAATGGGAAACCCTTTTGATATCTGCGCCGGTGGCTTCTGAAATGATCGCGTTGAACGACTGGGTTCGATAGCGCCATTTCTGCTCCGTTCTGATGGTGCTGCCCATCTTGCTTTTCACGGGTTCGGAGACGAGCGTCCCAACGGTGAGCCTACCGATCAAGCCGATGCGCGAATCCTGGAATGCGTGCATCTGCACCATGACCGCCGCCTTCTGGAGGTTCTTGGTCAGCTCCTCGTTGGCCTGCTTTTTCGTGTGATCGGCCGTCGCTTTCTCCCGCTTCTCGCGGGCGACCTGTTCGGCCTCCGCTTGTCTCAGCCGGGCTTCCTCCATCTTCTCCTTGTGCTCGGCGGCGGCTTCCTTGGTATAGCCGTATTTCTCCTGCAGTTCGGAGGAGAGTTGCTCGAAGGGCACCTTGGCCGTGCCTGCGGCGTGCAGGATGGAGAGGCCATCGGGCTCCACTTTCCGGATGGTCACGTCCTGATAGAGCTTCCCGTTCAAGGTGACGAGTTCCGCCAGCTTGTCTTCTTTCTTATCCTTGGGTTCTTCCGCAGCCAGGAGCATCGGAAAGGTCAGCAGGAGGAGAGGGAGGAATTTCACGCCGCTATAAACGCGGAATGCGCGATTCTCATTCAATCAATTTTTCCGATTCCATGTCTCCGGGGTTGGCGATGCCGGTGTCTTGACCTCATCTGGTGGGTTCGGCTATCGCTGGCACGTGGTCGGCGGCGGTTGAAGCCTCGCCGATTCTCACCGGGTTGAAAGTTCACCTGCTTCTACGAATGATATTTTTACGCTCATGAATCGCCGGGAGGAGAAGATCAGGAAGCGCGCGGTGAAGGCGGGCATCCGTGAGGCGAAGAAGCAGCATCACGCGCTCGACCGGGAGGAGGTGCTGTCGCTGAAGGTTCAGATGCTGCATCCCTTGACGCGTTTCTTGCTTGGTACGATAGGGATTGCCTTGATTGCCGGCGGTGGCACCGGAATGGTGCTCGACATGTCGGTCGCTTATGCAGGCATGTTCGGCGCGGGCATCCTGTTGCTCGTCTTCTCGGTGTACGGCGTGCGTCGTACTTTGTCGGACGTCCTGGACCATGTGGTGGCCGAAAGTGCCTTCGCATTGGTGGAGTCTATCGTCGATTCAATTGGGTCGGCCGTGGATTTCTGAATTCCGGAGGGCCAGCTCCACGGAAAAGGCCGGGAGACGGTTTCTCCCGGCCTGATGATTTCAAAGGATGGCTCGCAGGAAGCTTCAGGGAGTGACGCCCTTCACGACGGCACGCAGGAATCCCTTTGAACCCCGCGGCGTTGATCCTCCGATTGCTCCGTCGAGGCGGAAGGTCCGGTAGGTCCAGCCCGCGGAAAGCGGCGTGGGCATGCCGGCCGCGCTGACCGGGATCTCGGTCACGCCTTGGTCGAAGAGGCTCAGGTTGTTCGATCCCTCGATCTTGTATTCGATCCCGTCCACGATTGCGGTCTTCGATGCGGCACCTTGAAAGTCCGCGCCATTGCGGACCGGCAGGGTGATGACCAATGCTTGCTCGGCTCCGACCATCTCGATCCGCGAACGCACTTTGCCGGAGGCGGCCCCGCTGGCCGGGTTTCCGTCCAGGGCGAATTCCTCGATGTTCTTCAGGCCATCGCCATCCGGATCGTTTGCCTTGCCCGTGAGGCCGCCCACCGCGAAGCCACCGATCCAGCCGGTGAATGGATCTCCGCCCACCTGGATGAATCCGGGTCCGGTGATGCATGCGGTTTCATACTCGGCACCGGATCCGATCGCCCCGTAGATGCCATCACCGATTAGCGTGTCGAAATTCACCGCCGCGACCCTGTCGGTCCCCGAGAAGGCCAGATGCAGCGTGGCACCGTTCGCGACGGTCACGGTGCTGGCGTCGCCCAGGTTGTTTACGGCCAGGGAAAGCGTGCCCGCGCTGACTACTACGTTTCCAGTAGGCGATGTGCCGGTGAGGGACAGCGCGCCTGAGCCTGTCTTGGTCAGGTGGCCAACGAGCGTCTGCCCTGCGAAGGTGGTGCTCGTATTGAGCGCTCCGATGCTGAGTGTGGATGCTCCGCCTTGCGAAGGTCCCTTGATGCCTGCGGTTGCAGAGTTCCCGGAGAGCGCGCCAAAAGTGTAAGTGTTGCCGTTGGTGTTGTTGCTCGGTTCGAGCAGGACGCTTCCGACGAGATCGACCGAGGTATTCGCGAACGACGCAGCATTGAAGGTGCCCCCGTTGTTCAGGAGGCGGACGGTGCCGCTGCCCGCGATGTTCAGTTGCCCGGCGAAACCCGCCCAGTTGTTGCTGAAGTCGTCGCGCGTTGCGGTCGTGTTGACGTTCACGTTCAGCGTGCCACTGCCGGAGACCGCGGCACCTCCGCCCAGGCTCATCCGGTTGTTCATGTTGATCGTTCCGGTCTGGCCCGCGGGGACGGAGATGGGATTGTTGAAGTAGTAAGAATTGTTGTTGCCGTAGTTGTTCTGGAGCGTCCCGCCTTGGAAGGTGAGCGTCCCCGCAGGCAAGTAGGAGGCATTGTTGATTGCTAGGGTGCCGGTGCTGATCACGGTGCCGCCGGAGTAGGTGTTGGCATTGCTGCCGAGCGTCAGGGTGCCGCTGCCGGTCTTGTGGAGTGCACCGCTTCCACCCACCGCGCCATTCGCCACGTAGGTGACGCCGGCGTCCACCGAGATCGCGCTGTTCGCATTTCCCAGTGTGATGATGCGGTTGCCATTGAAGCTCGCGGTGGCCTGCAGGGTGCCGCCATTCAGGGTGAGGGGGCTCGAGAAGTCGCCGAGGCTGTAGGCGTTGTTGACCTGCACGGTGCCGGCATTCACGACCGTGCCTCCCGTGTAGGAATTCGAGTTGGTAAGCACCAACGTGCCGCTGTCGGCCTTGTTCAGCACGCCGACATTCGCCGCGTCGGTGATCTGTCCGTCGATGGTGTAGGTGGTGCCCGGCGCGACGGAGATGGTGCTCGCGAGATCACCGACCTGGAAGGTGCGGGTGCTCACGATGTCCGCCGTCGTCCGCAGCGTGCCGGCATTCAGGATGGTGATGAACGCGGGGTCACCCAAGCTGCTGGAGTTGTTGATGGCAAGGGTGCCACCATTGATGATCGTGTCCGCATAGTAGGTGTTGCCGCCGTTCAGTGCCAGGGTGCCCGCGCCGCCTTTCGTGAGTGCCGTGGCACTGCCGTCGATGACTCCGTTCACCGTCAGCGTGTCGGCCGGGTTGGTGATGGTGAAGGTGGCACCGTTGTTCGTGATCGTGACCGGCGAGTCGATGGCATGGCTGCCGGACGTGCTCGTGACGAAGGCCCCGGTGGTGCCGTTGTTCAGGGTGATCCGCGCGCCGCTGCCTGCGGCCAGCGTGTAGCTCCGGCCATTCGCCGCGCCATTGAAGGCGAGCGTGCCCACGGTGTAGGCTCCATTCACCGTGATGGTGCGGTCCGCCGTGATCTCCGTGCCACCGCCACCGAAGCCCGCGAAGGCCCCCGTTGCATTCGGTGCCGCACCGGGGCTCCAGCTTCCTGCGGCATTCCAGTTCGCATTGGCATTCGCGTTCCAGAAGTTCTGCACTGCTCCGCTGTTCGCCACGGTCAAGGTGACGAAGCCACCGCTGGTGCCAAAGGTGTAGGTCTTC
The DNA here is from genome assembly GCF_025950085.1 of Luteolibacter flavescens. Lineage (NCBI taxonomy): Bacteria > Pseudomonadati > Verrucomicrobiota > Verrucomicrobiia > Verrucomicrobiales > Verrucomicrobiaceae > Neoluteolibacter > Neoluteolibacter flavescens. Next base: position 14,545 of record NZ_JAPDDS010000010.1, on the reverse strand, counting down.
GTGACCGACTTGTTCAGTCCATTCACCGACAGCGCGCCCACTCCGGAGCCCGCGACCGAGCCGCTGTAGGAGATGAGATTGTAAACGCCATTCGTGGTGAAAGGCGCGCTGCCTCCATTGATGTTGAGCTGTCCGCCTCCGATCCAGAGGCCACCGCTGTTGGTGACATTGATGCGGTCGAGCGCGGCGGTGCTCGTGATGTCGTAGTCGAGCTGCGAATCCGAGCCGAGCGCGAGCGATCCGGTGGAGAGCGTGCCGACGCTGCCATTGCCACCGTCGCCGGGAGCGATGTGGAAGCCTGCGCTGGTGCTGACGCTGCCGCCGATGCTCCCGGTGCCCGAGAGTGTCGCGCCCGATCCACCGCTGACGAGGGTGTTGCCGAGGCTGCCTGTTAGATTCAGCCCGCCGGTGGAAATGGTGGTGACGTCGGTGTAGGTGTTCGCTCCCGCGAGGGTCAGGATTCCGGCTCCGGTCTTGGTGAATGCAAGGATGCCTGCCGCGCCATCGTGGAGCTGGCCGCCGAAGGTGCTGGATGTCGCGATATTCGCCGTGATCGTGGATGGGCCTTCGATGTCGTTGGAAATCGAGCCATCGCCCGAGAGATGACTCAGCGTCACGTTGTAGCCGAGCGTCCGCACCTTGGCCCCGGCACCGACGTGGAGACTGCCGGACGAGCCGAGTGCGGTCGGAGATCCAAGGTCGAGCGTGCCTCCATCCACCGACCATCCGCCGGTGTAGTTGTTGGCATAGGGGAGAAAAACGGTGCCGGGCCCTGTGACATGGACCACCGAGTCCGCTGCACCTCCGGTGAATTCATTCGCGGCATTCCCGATGGTGAAGACATTGCCCGCGAAGACCGTGGAAATCGTCGCGCTGGTCCCCGCCGCGGCACCGACATTGATGCGGCCCAGCGTGCTGGTCGTCCCCGCGGAGCGGATGGTGCCGCCGTTGTTGAGATTGAGCGAGACGCCATTGTCCACGGCCAGTCCGTCGCGGATCTCGAGGGTCCCTGCACCGCTGACGGTCGTCTGGATGGCATTCACCGTCCCGCTGGTCCCGAGGGCGGCGTTGTTCGTGATCGCCAGCACACCTTCCGTGATCTGGATGCCGTTTGCTCCGTTGGTCGCGCCCGTGCCGGAAAAGTTGTTCGCGCCGGACAGCACCCAGGTGCCGGCTCCTGTCTTGTTGATCATGTTCACCGCCTGCCCGCCCGAGGCATTGGTGATGGCGGAGCTGATGATGTTTTCACCGGCGTGGGAACCGCCGAGGGTCAATGTCGTCGGACGACCGTTTGCGTTGGTCAGCGTGAAGACGGGGTTCGTGATGCTCAGCGTCGCAGCAGGAGTGGACGAGTTGTTGGTGAAGGAATACGCGCCATTCGAGCTGGAGCTCTGCCGCACGCGGATGATGGCGGAGATCTGCTGCGGCGCGGTGACCTCGGGCGTCATCGAGATGCTCCCTCCGGTCCTGAGGTAGAGCAGGTTTCCCGCGACATTGTAAGACGGGGCCGCCCCGGCGAAGACGATGGAATTCACGAAGCGCGTGTCGTCGGCCGTGACGGTGGTATTTGGCGAGGCCGCATCGAAGGTCACGACGTCGCCTTGGCCGACGTTGTTGTTCGCCGGTGCGGTGATGCCGGGCGGAACATTCGACACCCAGTTGTTGGCGGTCGCCCAGTTACCATCCACCTCTCCGTCCCACGTCTGGTTGGCGGCGAGGGCGGAGGTGGTGACGGCGCACAGCGCGGCGGACGTGACGAGGGCGGAGCGGGTGGGAGAGTGAATGATGCTGGCTTGGGAGAGGAAACGGGCTTTCATCGGGTTGCTTGGGTTTGGATAAACGCACCGCGGGCACCGCTGGGGACGGGCGATCACGGCCTTAGGTCTTGGTTGGGTTTCCCGGGTCCATGGACGGAAATCGGCCATGAAAGGGCAGGGTTATGCATTGAAGCTATTCAATCGCGGAGGCACTCCCAATAGCCCGAAGGGAGTAGTCGGGTGATCACCCGAACGGGGAAGTGGCCTCGCCTTCCCGATCATGTATCTCCGCGATCCGGAAATGGACTCCACGCGATGTCGGTGATATAGCGACATCATGATCAGAGTGCTCGTAGCCCTGTGCCTGTCGCTGCTGGCGGCACCGGTGTCCGCCGTGGAGGAGGTGAAGCCACCAGCTCCTGCCGCGGCGGAGGAAAAATACCTGCCAGGCGTCGCAATCACCCAAGGCATCACGGAGATCACGGGTGTCGCGATTTCCCCGCTGCTGGGCGTGAGCACGGTGGGTGCGTGGCGCTACTGGAAATCTCCCGCCGAGGCGCGCCCGGACTTGCCATGGTACGCGCAGCCGTGGGCGTGGGGGACGGGCTTCGTGCTGCTGGCGATGTGCTTTCTCAAGGACTCGCTCGGGACCGCCGTGCCGGGCGTGCTGAAGAAGCCCTTCGACATGGTGGAGCTCTTCGAGGACAAGGCGAGCGCGCTCGTCGCCAGCGGGGCCTTCGTACCATTGGTCGCCACGGAGATGGCGAAGCATCTCGAAGCAGAGAAAGCGGTGGTCCCGGCGGCGGCGATATTCGGCGAGACGATGGCCGTCATCAATCTGTCCTGGCTGATGGTGCCCGGCGCGGTGATTGCCTTCCTACTGGTGTGGGTTTGCAGCCACGCGATCAACGTGCTGATCGTCCTCTCGCCTTTCTCGACGGTGGATGCCGCGCTGAAGCTCCTGCGCACCGGCTTGCTGGCGGTGATTGGTCTGGCCTATGCCGTCGCCCCGTGGCTGGCGGCGGTGCTATGCGTGGTGATCATCTTGGTCGCGATCTGGCTGGCCCCGGCGGCGATGAGGCTCGCGATCTTCGGCGCGCGCTTTGCCGTGGACATCCTGCTGCCATGGCGGGGCAAGCGACGGGCGACTCCGGAGCGGCCGCACGTCTTCACGCTCGGCCGGATGTCCGGGCTGCCACCGCGCACGGGCGGACGTCTGGTGCTGTCGGAGGATGGCACCGCGGTCTTCCGCTACCGGCGCTGGTGCGTGTTAGACGAGCGTATCATCCCGCTACCCGAGGGCATGAGGCATGTGGAAAAGGGGATCTTTTCCCCTTCGCTGATCCACGCGGGCGAATCCTCGGAGGCCACGCTGTTGATATTCCTGCCGCGCTACCGTGGCCACGAGGAGACTCTGGCGGATTACCTGAAGCTCCACGGCGTCCGCGAGCATGCCATGGCGAGGGGATTTGCCGCGGTGAAGGGCTGGATCGGCGGCGTGCTGAGGCGGAAGCCGGAGCCTGCCCGCCTGTGACGCGATTGTGCCGCCGGGAGATTTGCGTCCCGTCATATCCGGGCGATTGATCTGGTTTTCCTTGCGGGAAAGTCCGGCATGCGTGGAAGATTGCCCGGTCAAACCCGTATCACTGGTCAAACCTTTCCGATTCTCATGAAAGACACCCAACCGAAACCGCGCCGCGCGCTCGCTGGCTGCCTCGGCCTGCTGGCCCTGGCTGCCACGACACAGGCTCAGGAACCACCGGCCCTGCCGCAATGGAAATATACGACCGACAAGCCTGCCGACGGCTGGGAAGCCCCGGGCTTCGATGACGCGGCATGGAAGTCCGGCCCCGGTGGATTCGGCGGCAAGGAAGGTCCGAAGCGTGCCCCCGGCGGCATCGTGAATACGGAGTGGACCACCGATGACATCTGGCTCCGCCGCACCTTCGAGCTGAAGGAATTGCCCGCGAAGCCCGCGCTCTTCATCCATCACGACGATGACGCGGAGGTCTTCCTGAATGGCAAGCAGATCGCGAAATTCAGCGGCTACACTCAAGCCTACAAGATCGTGCCGCTGGAACTCAGCGCCCGCGATACTCTCGTGGCCGGTGCGAATCTCCTCGCCGTGCATTGCCACCAGGGCAGCGGCGGCCAGTACATCGATGCCCACGTGATCGACACCGAGGTCCTGCCCGACCTGCGGACGCTGCTCGGCAGCGATGGCGCGGTGCATTCGAAGCTCATCACCCCGTGGGGCGAAAAGGTCACCGCGGAGAATGCCTGGCGCGAGTATCCCCGCCCGCAGCTCAAGCGCGAGCAGTGGACGAACCTGAACGGCCACTGGGACTACGCCATCACCACCCTGGACGCCGGCACCCCGGCGAAGTGGGCGGGCAAGATCCTCGTGCCCTATCCGGTGGAGTCAAAGCTCTCCGGCGTGCGCCGCATGCTGCAGCCCTACGAGGCGCTGTGGTACCGCCGCCCGCTCGATCTCACCCCGAAGGAAGGCAAGCGCACGATCCTCCACTTCGAGGCGGTCGATTACCGTGCGAAGGTCTGGGTGAATGACAAGGAAGTGGGCACCCACGTGGGTGGCAACCTGCCCTTCCACTTCGATGTGACCGATGTGCTGAAGAAGGAAGGCGGCAACACGCTCACTGTCCGCGTGGAGGATTCCACCGGCGGCTCCCAGCTCCGCGGCAAGCAGGTCCTGAATCCCGGCGGCATCTTCTACACGCGGAATTCCGGCATCTGGCAGACCGTATGGGCGGAGGAAGTCCCGCAGATGCACATCACCGGCCTGAATATCACCAGCGACATCGCCACCGGCGAGATCAAGGTGGATGGCAAGCTCCACGGTGCCGACTACGCCGACGTCTCCCGCAAGATCGAGGTCCTCGAGGATGGCAAGGTCATCGCCGAAGGCACCGGCGGCCAGCCCGTCAAGATCCCGAATGCCAAGCTCTGGTCTCCGGAAAGCCCGCACCTCTATGACATCCGCGTGTCCATCCTCGGCCAGGGCGACGAGGTCACCGACCAGGTGACCAGCTACACCGGCCTCCGCCAGGTGGGCAAGGTGAAGGACAAGGACGGTCGCTGGCGCTTCACGCTGAATGGCAAGACGATCTTCCACTGGGGCCCGCTCGACCAGGGCTGGTGGCCGGATGGCCTGCTCACCCCGCCGTCCGACGATGCCATGGTCTTCGAGATCCAGTGGCTGAAGGACGCCGGATTCAACATGATCCGCAAGCACATCAAGGTGGAGCCGCAGCGCTACTACTACCACTGCGACAAGATCGGCATGCTGGTCTGGCAGGACCAGGTGAGCGGGGGTGCGAGCCCGCCGTGGACGAAATTCGACCTCGACCCGAAGGACGCCGAGTGGTCCGACGAGGATCACAAGCAGTGGCTCTCCGAGCTGGATGACATGATCACGCTGCTCGGCCACTTCCCCAGCATCGTCGTCTGGACTCCCTTCAATGAAGCATGGGGCCAGCACCGCACGATGCAGGTGGGCGATTGGTCGGTGAAGCGCGATGCCACCCGCCACATCAATATCGCCAGCGGTGGCAATTTCTGGCCGGTGGGCGATATCGCCGACCTCCACCACTACCCCGATCCCGGCTTCCCGACTGAGGACAAGCGCTACGATGACTTCATCAAGGTGGTCGGTGAATTCGGCGGCCACGGCTGGCCGGTGAAGGACCACCTCTGGAACGTCAGCAAGGAAAACTGGGGCTACGGCGGCCTGCCGAAGAGCATCGAGGAATACCGCGAGCGCTACGTGAAATCGATCCAGATCCTCACCGACCTCAAGGCCAAGGGCATCGCCGGCGGTGTCTACACCCAGACAGCCGACGTCGAGGAAGAGATCAATGGTCTCATGTCCTACGACCGCAAGGTCATCAAGATCCCTGCCGAGGAGCTGAAGAAGATCCACGCGCCGCTCACCGCGGAGTGAGGTTTTCCTGAAGCGACAGGGTCATCCCATCATCACCGGAAGCGCGGGCCTCATCGACCGCGCTTCTTTTTTGCCCCAGGGGAAGCAGGGCGGGGGAGATCCCTCATTCGATCCACGATCGCTTGTCGATATAGTGGCGATGAATCCGTGTGGTGACGTAGGCCGCGAGGCATGCCGCGGCCATGGGCATGATGATCCATGACGGCGCGAAGCGGCTCCAGAAAAGGATCAAGCCGCCGTAGATGACGAGAACGAACAGGGCCTCGACGGTATTCTGCATCAGGAATCCCCCGAACAACACCAGCGAGATGATCGTCCACGCGGCGTAAGCCCACGGCGAAAGGGACCATCCGGAAATCAGGTTCACCGTGAGAAGGCTCGCCGCGCACACCGGAAGCGCGAGCACCACCGAGACCACGAGTTCCTCCTTCGGCGAGATCGGTCTTCGGACAGGTGCGCTCATGGGGAAGGGGCTCCTACGGCATCTGGGAATCACTTGGCTGATCGCGGATCGCGGCGATCCCACGGAGAGCGGTGATAAGCCAGGGGCAAAAGAAAAGCAATGCCACAAACATCATGGCGGCGATCCCTTGCATCGGTGAACCCTCGCCGCGTGGCCCTTCGCCACCGCGGGTGCTGGCGAGATAGACGAAGTCCGCCAGCAGTGAGACTCCGGCTAGACCGGCGATTCCCGAGGCGATCGCGACGGAAAGCTTCAGGCACCCGAGGATGCCACCCGGGCGCAGGATAGGACTTATCGCAATGCCGACTACCACCAGGAACAACGCGCCGATGACCACTTCGCCATCGAAGATGAAGCCGCCGGCGGCCATGCCAAAGGAGGTCCCTAGGATGACGAGCGACGCCAGATATGCTCTCCGGAAGCTTGCCAGCCGGGAGGTCATGGCGAGGTCTCGCCTCCCGCTTCCTTGCGCTTGCGGCGCTCGTCGAGTTCCAGGAATTCCTGCCGCAGGAGATCGAAGAAGCCGCCCTCGTAGGGCTCGAATGCATCTTCCTCATGGAGCCAGCGTTGGATGCTCCCGTTCGCGTCGAAGCAATAGACATCGGCGTCCCCGATGATCTTCAGGAAGGGCACGACCTGATGGCCCATCTCCCGGAACTCCTCGGCAACGGGGCCGAGCTGCATCCACTCCGGAGCCTCATCGCTCAGCGCATGGGTGAATACCCCGTAAAGGAAACTCCAGAAAGGCCCCACATCACCGGCCTTGTGGCGGGGCCAGATCTCCTCGTTCACCACCAGATACAGCCCGCCGAAGTAGTTCGATGCATGGGCCAGATAATCCTCCGGAAAGGTCACTCCATACCGCGCGGCGAAGGCTAACAGATCCTCGCGCGAAGGAGCGGATTCGCACGCGGACACGATGTAATACTTCTCGCGATCCCAGATGAGATCAATGATGTCGCGGGTCTGGTCTTGGGCGGATGACATGGCCGGTAGACGTGGCAGGATAAGCGAAAGGCCGATGTCTACCGCCCAGCCCGGGGCGGCATCAAGCCTGTGCGGTCACGCCATGATAACTCCGCCAGCGTCCGGCTTTGTCACGGAGAGGCAATCCCACGCTCCCCAATCCTCACAGACACCGGCCAGCTCGACCCGCCGCTCACTCCGCGCCCAGCAGGATCGGAACGATCGGGATCGCGCCGGAGCGGAAATCCACCGGCGGCGAATTCCGCGACGTGGAATAGGCCCACGCGATCAGAATGCCCGTGCTCACGATCATGGCGAGCAGGGTGGTGTCAGGACGAGACTTCGGGGAGGTGTTTTCCGTTTCGCGCTTCATCGCCGACGCTTTTCGCAGGCGTCGTGCCGGGGACAATCTGCCACGTGGGAACCCGCAAAACCCAAGTCGATAGTGTCGTAAATGACTGACAATCAGTTTGGATGCTTCCTTCCCAGCCTCGATGGTTAGAAATCAGGATACCCAAACCTGAGCCTGCTCCATAGGCATCTCGCCTCCCTTGCCGTGCCGTATGCAACTTCGGGGAATCCATCTCGAATACGAGATCGCCGTGCTCAAGGCCCGGCAGATGCCGTAGGGGGAGGGGAATCGAAACGCGGAGGTGCGGAGAGCACCGATTCCACTCCTAGGGCTTCAATGCATGTCAGTCGGGATTTACCACATGGAGATCTCTAGGACTGATTGAATTCGAGTTCCTTACCGATCCGCGCGTGTTCGTGAACAGAGCAGCATCGTTGGGTTGGGAGTCGGAAGCGAGCTTTAAAAACGGCCTTCGTACATAGCTATCTAAAATAGCCGAAATGCTTCTCGACGATGATCAAAATAGCCCGGAACTTTTTCTATCCGCGGAAAATTTCCCACGGATGCCCGGTCAATTCCACATGCGTACCCCCTGAAATCGATGAGAAAAAAAATCAACCTCGCGTGGCTTCTGTTCGCTCTTCCAGTCGGCACTTCCGGTGCGGCGACTGTTTTATATAGCGAAAACTTCAACAACGAGGCGTCTCCCAACTACAATGCCGGCACCACTCCGGAAACCAATTTCGGTGGTTTGATCGGAGTCCTCCAATCAAGCGGGACCGGTCAGGGTAACAACGCCGGAAGCACCGCCTGGCAATTCTCTTCGGGGTTGGCGGGAGGGGCGTCCGGTGGTGGAAGCAATGGCCTCCGTTTCGGAACAAGTCCCGGTTTCAACTGGGCGACGGGTCCGATCGGCTCGCTCATCCTGGCTGACGGTGGCTTCTCGGTTTCATACGACTTCGATCTGAATGGATTTGGAGCGGCCGACGACTGGATGAGCGTCCGCGTCGGCAACAGTGCCGAGAACATCGGGGTCAACAACGCCAATGTTGATTACGGTGTTTTGACACGGGGTGATGGCAGGATGCAGACTTTCGAAGGCGGCGGTCCGACTATGGATGTCAACGAAATGGGGACTGCGAGCGCGCCGACCGTTCATAGATTCACCCTTCAATACGCGTTCACATCGTTTGCCGCCGGATCCACCGTGAATTTCACGGGTTTCGTGGACGGGGTTCCGATCGGCACGGATACCTTCACATGGAATGGAACGGATGACGTGAAGATCTTCCTCGGTGGCAGGGTGAACGGATCGCTGATCGACAACGTTCAGGTCAGCACCATTCCCGAGCCATCCGTGGCACTGCTCTCGGGTCTCGGGATTCTCGCTCTCGTCCGCCGCCGTCGGATCTGACCGAGCTCCGGCGCTTGGGCTGGATTTCCTCAAAAGGTCGTTCGCAGGCATGCGGGCGGCCTTTTTCATGAATCCGAAGCACCGGCGACGCTACTCCGCCGAATTCAAAGCACAGGCACTCGCGCTCCTCGAGACCGGCAAGCCCGTTTCCTTCATTGCAGCGACAGGCTTTGGGGCCGTGTGCTTTCTCGTGGTGCCTCGGGGTCCGCTGTCCTTACACTCCGGCGCGACCATGCAGCACTTCCCTGAAATCCAGCTCACGTTTCAAGAAGCCAGGGTCCTCGGCTGCTTGTTGGAAAAGGAAATTCTCACGCCCGACAGCTACCCGCTCACGCCGAACTCCCTGCTGCTGGCCTGCAACCAGACCACCAGCCGGGAACCCGTGACCCGCTTCACCGGGGACGAAGTGGCGGAGGCCCTGCGCGGACTTTCGGAGAAATACCTCGTCGAAAAGAACCTCGGCGGCCGTGCCCCGAAGTTCGAGCACTGCATCCAGGACGTGCTGAGCATGCAGCGGAGCGAGCGCGCCGTCCTGACCGTCCTGCTGCTACGCGGTCCCCAGAGCGCCGGGGAAATCCGCCAGCGCACCGACCGGCTGCACACCTTCTCCTCCCTGGAGGAAGTGGAAGAGACGCTCACGTGGTTCATCGAGTACCCGCACGGTCCGCTTGTCCGCCGTATCCCCGTCGGCGAAGGCCGCCGGGTCGAGACCTTCGTCCACCTCCTTTCACCCGCCGCCGCAGACGGCTACTCCGGCATCGTCACCCCTTCCGCCGCCGCCGACACACCTGCGGAGAACGATTGGCGTGCCGCCATCGAGGCGCGACTCGCCAGCCTCGAGGCCGAGATCGCAGAGCTCAAAGCCGGCCAGACGCCGCGATCCGTCGATGGGAATCCGTGAGAGTGCTGCGCCTTGTCAGGCTTCAACGCTTGTGAGTCGGGGCCGCATCCCATCGAAATCCCGGCGATTGATTTTCTTAATGTAGGGACAGGCATTTTGCCGGACCTTTCGCCACGCCCAACCAAGGCCGCCTATGAAAGCGCTGTCAATGCAGGTCGGATCTGAGGGAGGTGAGACTGGGCCTTGCGATCCTCAATCTGAATCTCAAGGATATGTAATCATTTGTGAGAGCTGCTCTAGATCTGTCAACTGTTCATCCCAAACACCTTGCCGCTGAAACTCAGCTTTGATGAAAGCGTATTCCTTGCTGCTAAGCAAAACTGTAGACGAAGTGGCAGCGTATTCTGACTTCGGCTGCGCCTCGATAAGCAGGTTTTTAAGTTTTGAGACAAATCTATTGCGAGTGCGCACGTTCCAATCCGTCCCATCGGGCAACTCTCTGAGCCTCTGCGCTAGGTCAGATAATTGTTCCGATATTTCATGTGCAATCTTAAAGCGGACCAGGGCCAAAGATTGGTAGTCGTTAATTTCCAGTGTTTCCACTGTGGTTCGACCCTTCTCGTTGAGACCTTCAAAACGACAGCATCGGAAAATCAAGCTGTCCCGTGGATCTTCGGAGCTGGGGTTAACAATGGGCTCTGCAATTACATCGTGGACTGATTTTTTTCCATTGCAGCGGCGGCAGGCTGGAAGGAGGTTAGTCCATTCTACAACCAAATCGGGATATTGAGCTTTGTGCTGAAAGTGCTCCACTTCCAGATATTTGCTTTCTTCTTCTAACATGCATTCGCAGAATGCGCATTTTGCGCCCGACATGGCTCGTAAAGCGGACCTAATGTAAGGCTTGTCCCAAGCTCGCTGACCGGTCCGGATAAATTCGGCAGTTAGATCCGCCTGAGTTTGAGCGTTCAGTTCTGCTGGACATGCCGGACGTTGTAGTTTGATCATCGCTTCAATCTTCTAGGCGTCCGAACTGAAGACGGAACAACTTCCTCTGAACATTGGTAGGATGTAGGAAGCTATCTAAATTGGAAAAAATCCGTTCTGCTGCATCTCGGTTATTCTCTGCTATGGCATGTTCAAATTCCCGCTCTAGTTGATGGTATTTTTCTGAACGAGTATCTGACATGCCCATTATGTCTGTGAGGATCTCTTCGATCGTCCAACCTTGGAATCCTGAATCACCATATGCAAGTTCCCGTCGGGATACCACGCCTTCCTCATTAGCGGTAAGTGCGATTACCTCATGAGGAAGGGCTTCTTGTATCATGTGAGGGCTGTGAGTGGCCGCTACGAATTGGACGTGTGGGAAAGTGGTTCGAAGTAACGGGACTAGCTTGGCTTGCCAGTCGGGATGAAGGTGAAGATCTAGTTCATCAATAACCACGATTCCTGAAAAATCTGATGCGGGAATATAAGGTGAATTGAATCTATATTCAATTTCTTTGATTAATCCCAAAATCAGGCAGAGACAAGACTTGAAGCCTGAGGAGAGGTATTCGAAGTATATCTCTCCATTTGACGTATTTAGCAATATGTCAAAGGAAGCTGGCAAAATCCGTGAAAACGTAACAGTCGGATCCAATGCGGAGAATGCTGCCTTGGAGAGTTCTAGATTGGCGATTTGTTCCGTCGTTAGAGCGTTTTCATGGGCCGAGAATAGGAGTCGATTTACGAACCAATTCTTTATGTCGGTGAATTCGATTCCCGTTGCACCCAGCGCCCGATGTCGATTCTCATCTGAGGGGTCCCTCTGAAGGGAGTCTATCCCTATATAGTTGAAGAAGCGGTTTGTTTTTAGTGTAAGTACACTTTTCTCCCATGGCCCTGCACCCTCTGACCATCGAGTGGTTTCAGGGGTGAAAAATTTCAATTCATTTCGTAAAGCCAGAGGCCCTTCGTGGGTAGTCGCAACGATCTCGAAGCTGCCCGTGTCTGATCCTACTCGCTTTCGTAGAATTGTTGAGTACGCACGGCTAAACGCCTGCCCGATGCATTCTAGGATCGTAGTCTTTCCAATGCCATTGGGTCCACAGATCAGGTTGACGCCGGGGTGAAGCTCCAAAGACAAATTGCTGATTCGTCCAACGTCTAGAATTGTTAATCTCTGGATGTGGACCATTTATTGAGGTAGGTAGATATTATGCCAATGATGTGACATCTGATTTCTACGCGGGCGTGTAAACCTCAGCTCCCTTTTCGACAAACTCTTTCGATTTATCAACCATGCCTTTTTCTAGGGCGGCTTCTTCGGAGATGCCTTGTTCGGCGGCGTATTTGCGGACGTCTTCGGTGATCTTCATCGAGCAGAAGTGCGGGCCGCACATGGAGCAGAAGTGGGCGGTTTTGGCGCCATCCTGCGGGAGGGTTTCGTCGTGGAATTCGCGGGCGGTTTCGGGGTCGAGGCCGAGGTTGAACTGGTCTTCCCAGCGGAACTCGAAGCGGGCCTTGCTGAGGGCATTGTCGCGGTATTGGGCACCGGGGTGGCCTTTGGCGAGGTCGGCGGCGTGAGCGGCGAGCTTGTAGGTGATGACGCCGTCCTTGACGTCCTTCTTGTTCGGCAGGCCGAGGTGTTCCTTTGGCGTGACGTAGCAGAGCATGGCGCAGCCATACCACCCGATCATGGCGGCACCGATGCCGCTGGTGATGTGGTCGTAGCCGGGGGCGATGTCGGTGGTGAGCGGCCCGAGGGTGTAGAAGGGAGCCTCGTGGCACCACTCGAGTTGCTTGGCCATGTTTTCCTCGATCATGTGCATCGGGACGTGGCCGGGGCCTTCGTTCATGACCTGGCAGCCCTTTGCCCAGGCGCGCTTCGTGAGCTCGCCCTGCACTTCCAGCTCGCCGAATTGCGCCTTGTCATTCGCATCCGCCACCGAGCCGGGGCGCAGGCCATCGCCGATGGAGAAGGAGACATCGTAGGCGGCGCAGATGTCGCAGATCTCGTCCCAATGGGTGTAGAGGAAGTTCTCCTTGTGGTGCGCCAGGCACCACTTCGCCATGATGGAGCCGCCGCGCGAGACGATGCCCGTCATGCGGCTGGCGGTGAGCGGGACGAAGCGGAGCAGCACGCCGGCATGGATGGTGAAGTAGTCCACGCCCTGCTCCGCCTGCTCGATGAGGGTGTCGCGGTAGAGCTCCCAGGTGAGGTCCTCGGCCTTGCCATTCACCTTTTCCAGCGCCTGATAGATCGGCACGGTGCCGATGGGCACGGGGGAATTCCGCAGGATCCACTCGCGGGTGGCGTGGATGTTCTTGCCGGTGGAGAGGTCCATCACGGTGTCCGCACCCCACTTCGTGGCCCAGCGCATCTTTTCCACCTCTTCCTCGATCGACGAGGCGACGGCGGAGTTGCCGATGTTGGCATTGATCTTCACAAGGAAATTCCGACCGATGATCATCGGCTCGCACTCCGGGTGGTTCACATTCAGCGGGATGATCGCGCGACCGGCGGCCACCTCGCTGCGGACGAATTCCGGGGTGATCTCAGCCGGGATGCGCTGCGGGAAGCGGCGGAAGATGCCCGGCGTGTAGGGGCTGTCCGGGAGCTGGTTCGATCCGGAATGCTGCTTCTCGAGGTTGTTGCGGACGATGTCCTCCTTCATGTCCGCGATCTTCGCGCGGCGCATGTTTTCACGGATGGCGATGAACTCCATCTCGGGCGTGATGATGCCATTGTCGGCATACCACTTCTGCGTGACGGGCTTGTCCTTTGCGCGGAGCGGCTGGCGGCGCTCGGAGGTGAGGCCGGGGAACTCGACGAACTTGTTCGCGCGCTCGGACTTCGAGGCGAATTCCACGTGGCGCTCGGTCAGGTAGCCATTGTCCTGCGGCTGCACCTTCCGGCCGTCGTAGGCCTCGACGTCGCCGCGCTGCAGGATCCACTCGCGGCGCAGCGCGGGCAGGCCCTCGTCCGAGGTGCCGGTGAAGGCGGGATCGCCCCACGGGCCGGAGCAGTCATAGACGCGCACCGGCTCGTTCTTCTCGATGCGGCCGTTGAAGGTCTTCGTATCATTCAGGGTGATCTCGCGCATCGGCACGAGAACTTCCGGGAAAAGCTCGCCCTGCACATAGACGCGGGTCGAGGCGGGCAGGGGAGCGCGCGAGGCGTCGTGGGTGGCTGCCGCGGTGTCGTTGCCGGTGGATTCTTCAGGAGCGATCATGGAGTCGAGAGTCGGTGGTTGAGAGTTGAGAGTGGGAAACCGTGGAAAAGAAAAAGCCGCGCCCTGACAAAGGCGCGGCCGGAAGGAAAAGGTCGGGATGGTACGAACTTCCTAGGGCGGAGCGACCCGCATCAGGTTCGGAGGATTTTCGCCGCGCGCCGGCCGTTCTCAGTTCCGCGATCGTGGAACTCTCCTGTCGTGTGACGGCCACGTTACCGGAGGAAGGGAAACTGCCAAGCCGGAAGTGTTTTGCAGTGCGAAACAGCCGGACCGGCCGGAGATACCCGGCGGAAATCGGCATGGCATTCACCCTGAATGGTTTCGCCCCGATTTCCCCCTTGATTCCCGCCTCCGCGTCTGGCAACCCATAGCTCGTCCGACAGGAAAAGGGGGCATTAGCTCAGTTGGTAGAGCGCTTCGTTCGCAATGAAGAGGTCAGGGATTCGAATTCCCTATGCTCCACTCCCTGTAATCACCGCAAATCTGCCCCGCTCTAGACGGTGTCGTCACAAGATTTCCGCCCACATAAGCGCACAGCGCAGTTGGACCGCCGCCAAATATGAGGACGCCT